>JBPCVV010000271.1:0-27106 GCA_051010195.1 Anderseniella sp.
GAAAACGCTCTGAGCAGCTTGTCAGCGGCCGACAGAGCCTGGCGGCGCTGGTCCATGCGGGCATCAAGGCTGCGCCTGGCTTCGCGCGACAGGCGAATGACGGTTTCGCGATCCCGGACAATCTGCTGCTGTAGCGGCCTGACGCTGAGGCGCGCAGCGATGCGGTCAAACCGGCTGCGGCTGGCGGCCGTTGCTGCCTTCAGCGACTGGCCAAGCCTGCCCGATGCCGCATCGAAGCGCTGCCTGGCAAGCGCCAGCAGGTCATCGGGGCGCGGCAGTCCCCTGCCCGCAGCGGTAATTCGGGTGCGCCTTTCATCCATGGCACGCGATACCGCGCGGTGCTGGCGAGCCGCCATATCGGCAACATAGGCCACCAGCTCGGAGCGCACCGGAACCGCGCGTTCAGCAGCGGCGGTGGGTGTCGGTGCACGCCAGTCGGCCGCATAGTCAACCAGCGTCCAGTCGGTTTCATGGCCCACGGCGGAAATCAGCGGAATGGCGCTGTCAGCCGCGGCACGCACCACCTCTTCCTCATTGAACCCCCACAAATCCTCCAGGCTGCCGCCACCACGCGCCACGATGATCAGGTCGGGCCTCGGCAAGTCGCCGCCACGATCAAACCCGTTGAAACCGCGGATCCCGTTGGCGACTTCCTTGGCGCTGCTTTCGCCCTGCACGCGCACCGGCCACACCAGAACGTGGCGCGGAAACCGGTCCGACAGGCGGTGCAGAATATCGCGGATAACGGCGCCTGTCGGCGATGTCACCACGCCGATGACGGAGGGCAGATAGGGTAATTCCCGTTTGCGATCTTCGTCGAACAGGCCTTCTGCTGACAGCTTCTTGCGACGCTCTTCCAGCAGCGCCATCAGCGCACCGGCGCCGGCTGGTTCCAGCGTGTCGATGATGATCTGGTATTTCGACTGGCCGGGAAACGTCGTGATGCGGCCGGTCGCGACAACCTCCAAGCCCTGTTCAGGCTGGATCTTCATGCGCGATGCCGTGCCCTTCCAGATGACGCCGGACAGCACGGCGCGATCGTCCTTAAGGTCCAGGTAGACATGGCCGGAGGCCGGCCGCGACACACGGCCCAGTTCGCCGCGCACCCGCACATGGCCGAACGTGTCCTCCAGCGTGCGTTTCAGCGCGCTGGAAATCTCCGATACGGAGAATTCGGCCACGTTGGATGCGGTGTCGGGCTCATCCATAAGCTCGCCTGTGTCGGGATCAAACCCGGACGGAGGCCAATCGGTGGACATGGCTGCAAGAATCCTTTCAATGGCGCCTATTGGATGTCAAAAACAGTGGCAATGGCAAGGAGAGCTTGACACCTCATGAACATTCTTCTGATCGGATCGGGCGGCCGCGAACACGCGCTGGCCTGGGCAATCGCCAATTCACCGCTGACGGACACCGTGTTCTGCTCACCCGGCAACGCCGGCATAGCACAGGAAGTCGAGATTGTGGTGCTGGACCTGGAGGATCCTGATGCCGTTATCAGTTTCTGCAAGGTGAACACGATCGGTCTTGTCGTCGTGGGCCCCGAAGCGCCCCTGGTCGCGGGCCTGGCGGACCAGTTGCGTGACGCCGGCATTACGGTGTTTGGTCCAGGTGCGGCCGCTGCCCGGCTGGAAGGCTCAAAAGGCTTCACCAAGGATCTGTGCGCCAAGTACAG
This sequence comes from Anderseniella sp., assembly GCA_051010195.1. GTDB lineage: Bacteria > Pseudomonadota > Alphaproteobacteria > Rhizobiales > Aestuariivirgaceae > Anderseniella. The sequence continues at coordinate 1,676 of JBPCVV010000271.1, forward strand.
TATTCCAACCGGCGCCTATGGCAGGTTCGGCAACGAAGCCGACGCGCTTGGCTATTTGGCAGACCGCCAGGCGCCCATCGTCGTCAAGGCGGATGGACTTGCAGCCGGCAAGGGCGTGACGGTCGCCATGACCATGGACCAAGCGGAAGCCGCGGTGCGCGAGATATTTGCCGGACGCTTTGGCGCGGCCGGCGCCGAAGTGGTGATTGAGGAGTATCTTGCCGGCGAAGAAGCCTCGTTCTTTGCCATTTGCGATGGCAGCACGGCGGTCGCGTTCGGTTCCGCCCAGGACCACAAGTGCGTCGGCGAAGGTGACACCGGACCCAACACCGGCGGCATGGGTGCCTATTCACCGGCGCCGGTAATGGACGAGGACATGAGCCGCCGCACCATGAACGAGATCATCAATCCCACGCTGGCGGCCATGACAACCGAAGGCTGTCCCTTCCAGGGTATTCTGTTCGCCGGCCTGATGATCACTGACAGCGGACCGCAACTGATCGAGTACAATGTGAGGTTCGGCGATCCGGAATGCCAGGTGCTGATGATGCGGCTGAAGGATGATATCGTGACCATCATGCTGGCAGCCTGTTCAGGTACGCTCGACAAGGTATCCGTACGCTGGCACGACACTACAGCCCTCACCGTGGTGATGGCCGCGGAAGGCTATCCTGGCGATGTGCAGAAAGGGTCCGTGATCGCGAAACTGGATGCGGCATCGGCGATGGACGGTGTGCAGGTATTTCATGCCGGCACAAAACGCGACGGCGGCAACATTGTCGCCAATGGTGGTCGCGTGTTGAACATAACGGCGCAGGCAGGCAGTGTCAGCGAGGCGCAGAAACTGGCATACGCAGCGGTCGATGCGATAGACTGGCCTGAAGGGTTCTGCCGCCGCGATATTGGCTGGCGGGCAGTGGAACGTGAACAAGGTAGCGCATGAGCGATCTTTATCCAGGCTTTGACGACCAGATGGTTGACGGCGACGGCGCGCGGCTTTTCGTGCGCACCGGCGGCACCGGTCCGGCACTGCTGCTGTTGCACGGATTTCCACAGACCGGCGCCATGTGGCACCGGATTGCCGGTGAGCTGAGCCAGCACTTCTCGCTGGTGATACCGGATCTGCGCGGTTACGGCCGGTCAGACAAACCTGCCAATGATGCGGAAAACCTGGCCTATTCAAAGCGCGCCATGGCGAACGATCTCATTGCGGTAATGCGGGCACTCGGTCATGAACACTTCCACCTGTGCGGCCATGATCGCGGCGGGCGCGTGGCGTACCGGATGGCACTGGATCATCCCGAACCGGTTAACAGCCTGATCACGCTCGACATCGTGCCCACGCTGGAGCAATGGAAAGCTATGGCCAGTATCGCGGGAGCGATGAAAATTTATCACTGGCCGTTTCTGGCGCAGCCCCATCCGCTGCCGGAAAAGATGATCGGCGCTGATGCGGACTTCTATCTCGACGAAAAACTGGGCGCCTGGAACAATGGCACCGGCCTCGCCGTATTTGACCCGGCCGCCGTGGCCGACTACCGCACTCATTTCCGGGATCCGGCTACCATCCACGCCCTGTGCAATGACTACCGCGCCGGCGCAACCTGCGATGTAGCGCACGACCGCGAGGCGCTCGACCGGGGCATCAAGATCACCTGCCCCATGCTCGCCTTGTGGGGTGATGCGGGAATCCCCGGCAAAACCGGCGGCGGCCCATTGGACGTCTGGCGCAGGTGGGCAACAAATGTATCTGGCGGCGGTATTGGCTGCGGGCACTTCCTGGCCGAAGAGGCTCCGGCAGAAACACTGGCCGCCATGATGCCGTTTCTGACGGAGGCTGCAGCTTGAACCAGCCCATGGACAGACAGGCCGAGTTTTCCGGCACTCGCGACGTCCGCGAGGCCCACCGCTTCGACGAGCAGGACCTTGCCGATTACCTGCAGGCCCACATCGCCGATTTCACGCAGCCGATGACGGTTGAGCAGTTCAAGGGCGGCCAATCCAACCCGACCTACAAACTGGCCACTGAGGAAACCTCCTATGTCCTGCGCCGCAAGCCGCCCGGCAAGCTGCTGCCGTCGGCCCACGCGGTCGACCGGGAATACCGGGTCATCGCGGCATTGCATGGGCAAGGCTTGCCGGTGGCAAAGCCGCACCTTCTGTGTAAAGACGCCAGCGTCATCGGCACTGCCTTTTACGTCATGGACTTTGTCGACGGCCGGGTTTTCTGGGAACCGTACATGCCCGGCATTTCCGGAAGCGAGCGGGCCGGCATCTTTGATGAACTCAATTCGTTCATGGCGAACCTGCATTCAGTGGACATTGATGCTGCAGGCCTTGCAGACTTTGGCCGCGCAGAAGGCTATGTGGCGCGCCAGATCAAACGCTGGTCGGAACAGTACCGCGCCTCGGAAACCGAAGCGATCCCGGCCATGGACCGGCTGATGGCATGGCTGCCGGATGCCTCACCGTCATCCGGCCAGATTTCCCTGGTGCACGGGGATTTTCGCCTCGACAATTGTATAGTCGATCCCGCCAGCGCGAACATCCGGGCTGTGCTGGACTGGGAACTGTCCACCCTGGGCGACCCGCTCGCAGACTTTACCTACCACCTGATGCAGTGGCGCATGCCGCCGTCTGAGACCGGCGCCGGTGTCGGATCCCTGATCGGCCATCAAGACCTCGAGGGCGTACCTGCCCTTGAAGACTATGTTGCAGCCTATTGCGATCGCCGGGGCCTGGAGTCCATTCCGGACCTGGACACTTATCTTGCCTATAACTTTTTCCGCATGGCCGCCATTTTCCAAGGCATTGTCGGCAGGGTGAGAGACGGCACCGCAGCCAATCCGCACGCTGCGGAAATGGCCAATCTCGTGGCGCCGATGGCTGACGTTGCCTGGGACTATGCCCGAAAGGCCGGGGCATGAGTGAACCGCGTATCGGTTTGGCACTGGGCGGCGGTGCAGCGCGCGGCATTGCCCACATCCAGATTCTGCATGCACTGGACGAATTGGGCATCAAGCCGCATCGCATGTCCGGCACCAGCATCGGCGCCCTGATCGGCGCGGCTTACGCAGGCGGTATGAGTGCGGCCGAGATCGAAGACCATGGCCGCCTGGTTCTGTCGAACCGGCTGGATGCTGCACGGCGCGCGTTTTCGTCAGGGCGCGGCGGTCTGAAGGACCTGATCAATTTCAATCCCCTGGCGTCACCGATTATCGATGGTACACAACTGGTGAAACTGGTCCTGCCTGCGCCTGTTCCAGATGACATCGCGAAATTCCCGATACGTTTCACTATCGTTACAACCGACTTCCACAATATGAGCGAAGTGACGTTTTCGTCCGGAGACCCCGTTGCCGCCATCGCCGCGAGCATAGCTATTCCCGGTGTTATTTCGGCTCCGAAACGCAATACGACACTGATCGACGGCGGGTGTGTCAACCCGGTGCCGATATCCCATGTGCAGGAAGATTGCGATATCGTGGCGGCAGTCAATGTTATCGGCCGGCCGCAAGGCAGCAACGGGTCCGGCGCCCGGACCACCGACCTGTTGTTCGGCGCAATGCAGATCCAGCAACAGAAGATTGCCGAACTGCAGCGGAACAGCCTGCGCTGCGACATCTGGATTGAACCGGCCATAAGCCAGTATCGCGTTCACGATTTCTTCCACTTTGAAGCCATCATGAGTGCGGCAAAACCGGCTCGTGACGAGTTCAAGAGGTCTCTTGAACTTGTCCTGAACTGTTGAGTCAAATCAGCGGCTTAGCGTCTTGTCCTGAAGAATTGAGTCAACAAATCCCGCGACCTTTGCTCACCCAGGCCGGAATATACGTCCGGCGCGTGATGACAGGTGGCCTGGGCAAAGAACCGCGATCCGTTTTCCACGGCGCCCATCTTTTCGTCGTCGGCGCCAAAATACAGCCGGCCAATGCGGGCAAACGAAATGGCAGCCGCGCACATGGCGCACGGCTCGAGGGTAACGTGAAGATCGCACCCGGTGAGACGTTCGCTGCCGAGGAGCGCACCGGCTTGCCGGATGACCAGCATCTCGGCGTGCGCCGTCGGATCATTCAGTTCGCGGGTCCGGTTTCCGGCACTCGCCAGGATGGCTCCATCAGGCGCGGTGATACATGCTCCTACCGGCACTTCGCCGCGCGCGCCTGCAACATCGGCTTCTTCAAACGCGCGCGCCATGGCCGGGTGCAGTTCAAGCTTCATTGTCTTCTCACACCTGTTTGCCAAGCCTTTGCAATTGGACCTGTGCAGCCGCCCTGCCCTTCTGATACAAGCAACCCCATGAGTGCCAAACAATCAAGCCCGTCACAAAAATCAACCGTCGATGAACCAAGCAAGCCGGAACGCGTCGCCAAGGTGATTGCCCGGGCCGGCCTGTGCTCACGCCGCGACGCTGAACGCTGGATCGAGATGGGCCGGGTCAACGTCAACGGCAAGCCGCTTATCACACCGGCAATCACAGTACTGCCCACAGACGTGGTCGAGGTGGACGGAAAGCCGTTGCCGGAGCGTGAGGAAGCACGGCTATGGCGGTACCACAAACCGGCCGGGCTTGTAGTGTCGCATCGCGATGAAAAAGACCGCCCCTCGGTTTTCGACAAGATGCCGGAGGACCTGCCACGGGTCATCTCGATAGGCCGCCTTGACATCAACACGGAAGGCCTGCTGCTGCTGACCAATGACGGCGGGCTGGCCCGCCTGCTCGAATTGCCGGCGACCGGTTGGGTGCGCCGATACCGGGTACGCGCCAACGGAAAGGTCACAGTGGAAGCCCTTGAGGCCCTCAAGGACGGCCTGATGGTGGACGGGGTGCAATACGGGCCGATCGACGCCAAGCTTGACAAGGAGCAAGGCGCAAATGTCTGGCTGACTGTTGCCCTGCGTGAAGGCAGAAACCGGGAAGTCAAAAAAATCTGCGAACACCTCGGCCTCAAGGTCGGCCGGCTGATCCGCACGTCCTTCGGGCCTTTCCAGCTCGGCGAACTGGCGCGTGGCGCAGTGGACGAGATTTCACAGAAAGTACTGAACGAACAGGTTCGCGGCGGCACCAAGCGCAAACCTGGCGCCAAGCCGAAACCGACAGCCAGGTCAAAACCGGGACCGGATGGCAAGCCGGTGCGCAAACCGAAACGGGAAACCGCAAAAGGCAAGCCTGCATCAGGCAAGACCGCTTCTGGCAAGACCGCTTCAGGCAAGTCCGAGGCCGGCAAATCCACCCAGGGCAAGCCAGCCGGAAAACGCTCCGCCGGCAAGGGAGCTGCCCGTGCGGATCGTCGGAGGTAGTTTCAGGGGCCGCATCCTAAACTCACCTGACGGCCGCGACACCCGTCCCACGACGGACCGGGTGCGCGAGGCCATCTTCAACCGGCTTGAGCACGGCGTTCCGGGTTTCAGCATCGACGGCGCGCGGGTGCTGGACCTGTTTGCCGGCACCGGTGCACTTGGCCTGGAAGCATTGTCGCGCGGCGCCAGGCACGTCCATTTCATCGATAGCAGCGACACCGCTCGAGGCACCATCAGGCGCAATGCCGACAGCCTTGGCGTGATCGGCCAGTGCAAGGTGTGGCGCCGCGATGTCGCGAGGCTCGGTGACTGTTCGCCGATGAGCCCCTACACCCTGATTTTTCTGGACCCTCCCTACGGTAAGGGCCTGGCGGAACGCACACTCGCATCGCTAGTCACGGGCAGCTGGCTTGCAGCAAACGCAGTTGTGGTCGTCGAAGAAGCTGCCAAGGTAGATGTCGCTATTCCCGATGAACTGACCGTGCTGGGTGACCATCAGTATGGCGATACCAAAGTACTGACGCTGCAGTTTCGGGGAGCCGGCCAATGAGGCCGTCGATGATTTCAGCAGCGCTCGTCGCTGCGCTGGTCGGATACGGGTCGACGATTGCCCTTGTTCTTGCGGCTGCCCAGGCAGTCGGTGCCAACACCGCGCAGACCGCAAGCTGGGTCGCCGCCATCTGTTTCGCCAAAGCAATCGGATCGATACTGCTCAGCACCTGGAAAAAAGTGCCGATCGTGCTGGCCTGGTCAACCCCGGGTGCCGCCCTGATCGCGGCATCGACCGGCATCAACATCAACGAGGCGGTAGGCGCCTTCGTTCTGGCAGGCGGCCTGATCGCGCTGACCGGCGCGGTACCGCCCATCAATCGCGCTGTTTCGTCCATCCCGAAAGGTATCGCATCGGGCATGCTGGCCGGTGTACTGCTGCCGTTCTGCGTTGCCGTTGCCACCTATGCCGTCAGTGACTGGCGGATAGTGCTGCCCCTGATTGCGGTGTTCCTGGTCGTGCGGCTGATCAGTCCGCTGTACGCGGTTTTGGCAGCACTGGCCGCCGGGCTGGTCATTGCTTTTACCTATGCCGGCGTGCCTGTCCCCGCATTTCGTTTGGAGGCATTGTCCCTGGTGTTCATTTTGCCCGAATTCAACCTGGCCGTCATGATCGGCCTCGGTCTGCCCTTGTACCTGGTGACCATGGCGTCGCAGAACCTGCCGGGGTTTGCGGTGCTCCGCGCTCATGGCTATACGCCACCGGTGGCCGCCAGTCTCGGGGTGACCGGCATCGGCTCGATGATCGCCGGCGTGTTCGGTTCGCACACCTTTAACATGGCGGCCATTACCGCAGCCATCTGTCTCGGTGATGACGTGCATCCGGACAAGTCCAAGAGATGGCAGGTCGGCATTGCGTACGGCATTATCTGGATTTTGCTGGGCCTGTTCGGGCCGTTGATCATCGTCACCATCATCGCCATGCCGAAAGCCATAATCGCTGTCGTGGCCGGGCTGGCCCTGATTACGCCGCTGATCGGCGCCCTTGCCTCCGCCTTCGATGCCCCGGCGACCCGGTTTGCCGCCGCCGCCACATTCATCGTCACGGCATCCGGCATAGCCGCCTTCGGTGTCGGCGCCGCCTTCTGGGGCTTGCTGGCAGGCCTGCTGGTGCATCTGGTGGATGGCCCGAAGCGGAACTGACAAAGGCGCGAGAAATGTGGCTATTGGCTAACTTCGGCCGAACAGCCGCTCGATGTCCGAAAGTTTCAGTTCGACGTAGGTAGGCCTGCCGTGATTGCACTGGCCGGAGTGCGGAGTGGCTTCCATTTCCCTGAGCAGCGCGCTCATCTCCTCAGGCTTGAGCCGCCTGCCCGAACGGACCGATCCGTGACAGGCCATGGTCGACAGGACATGATCCACGCGTTCACGCACTCCGGTTGTGGCGTCAAATGTTTCCAGGTCGTCGGCCACGTCCCTGATCAGCCTCGCAATATTGCCGCCTGCAATCAGCGACGGCACTTCGCGCACCGCAATGGCGGCGGGACCAAATCCGTCAATGACCAGCCCCGATTCTGCCAGATCAGCCGCCGCATCCAGTAGGCGCTCGGCGGACGCGGCATCAAGTTCAACGATTTCCGGCACCAGCAGCGGCTGCCTGGCAATACCTGATGCTGCCAGCTGTGCTTTCATTTTTTCATAAACCAGGCGCTCATGGGCTGCATGCTGGTCCACGATCACCATGCCGTCGCGGGTCTGGGAAATGATGTAGTTCTCATGCACCTGGGTGCGCGGTGCACCCAGCGGCGTATCCAGGTCAACGTCATTCGGAGCCTCACTGACACCGGCACCGGACGGTGGCGCGAAGGCCTCAAAGGCCGCCTGTTTTTCTTCAAATCCCGGCTGAGGCGGCGGTGTCCAGGTCGGCGCTTGTCCCTGTGGCCGCTGTGGTTGACTGACCCCGGCCTGCGGCCGGAATGAACTGATGGTACCGGCACCGACCGTATTCGACGCCCTGTGGCCGGCGCCTGCGAGCGCCTGACGGATAGCGCCGACAATCAGGCCACGCACCAGAGCCTGATCGCGAAACCGCACTTCGGTCTTGGCCGGATGAACATTCACGTCCACCTCATCCGGCGGCAGGGTGAGAAACAGGGCGACGGCAGGATGGCGCCCGCGCATCATGAAATCGGCATAGGCGCCGCGTAACGCGCCGGCGATGACCTTGTCCCGCACCGGCCGGCCATTGACATGCACATATTGCTGGTTGGCCTGGGCGCGATGATAGGTCGGCAAGCTGACCAGGCCGGTCAGCTTGACGGTCTCGCGCACCGCATCAATGGCAACCGTATTGGCCTGGAACTCGCGCCCCAATATCGCGTGGATACGGGCTTCAAGTTCGGCCTCGCGAAGATCAACCAGCGACCGGCCATCAGAGGTCATGGTGAACCGGACATCCGGATGGGCCATGGCGAGGCGGCGCACTACATCAGCTGCTTCGGCAGTTTCGGCCCGTTCAGATTTCAAAAACTTGAGCCGCGCCGGCACCGCAAAAAACAGGTCGGTTACTTCGATCACCGTACCGTCCGGATGAGCGGCTGGGCGAACAGCCTGTTTGCGGCCGCCTTCGACACGGATTTCATGCGCATCGGCGCCGGAACGCGGCCTCGACAGGATTTTCAGCCGCGCCACAGCGGCGATGGACGGAAGCGCTTCGCCGCGAAAACCCAGTGTCCGGATATTGACCAGATCATCCTCGGCCAGTTTTGAAGTGGCGTGACGTTCAACTGCCAGTTCAAGTTCTGCTGCCGTCATTCCGAAGCCATTGTCGGCAACGCGTATCATTGACCTGCCACCGGCGGACAGCGCCACGTCAATGGCCGTGCTGCCGGCATCGAGCGCGTTCTCGACCAGCTCCTTGACCACGCTGGCGGGACGCTCGATAACCTCGCCGGCCGCGATGCGGTTAATGGTATTTTCCGAAAGCTTGCGGATCATGGTTTTTGCGTTTTTGGCCTTCCCGTCAGAATAGGAAACAGGTGTTGAACCTTTTGAAGCTGTTCTGATCCGTTGTAAACGTTCAGCAGATCGCTACCACCCGATTTACGGCTTCATGGCGGCAAGGTAATCCCTGGTCAAGACCTTACCCTGCTCGACGGCAGGCTGGTCAAATGGATCGACGTTCATCATGAAGCCGGCCATAATGGTTTCAAGCATGAAATGCATCATGAGGGCACCCAGTGTGCGCTCATCCACCCTGTCCACGGCAATGACCCTGACCGGCCTGCCATTTCGTATCAAGACCTCAACCGCAGCACTTTGCTGGCAGGCGGTGACGTCGCCCACCATGCGTCCGGCCAGGTATCCCAGCAACGGATCTGAAGCCAGGCTGTCGGGCAGACGCGGTCCCTGTTTCTTGGTAGCCGGAAAGATCAGGTTCACCAGACGGCCTTCGGAACCATCCAGAAAGAGCTGCATCTGGCTATGCTGGTCAACCGGCCCCGCTGCGGCCACCGGTTGAGACCCGAGCCCGTTCTTGCCGAGGCTTTCCGCCCACAACTGCACATACCAGTTGGAAAACAGCCGCAACCGGTCCGCATAAGGCATCATCACCGAGACATTCATGCCGCGCGTTTCCTGAAGCGCCACACATACGGCCGCCCCGATGACCGGCGATGCATTATCGCCTGCCAGCACCGCCTGCATGACATCACCTGCCCCCTTTCGGATGGCCAGTCCATCGAGGCCCGCCACAAATGCCGGTAGCAACCCCACGTTTGACAGAGCTGAATAGCGCCCTCCCACATGCGGATCATGATCCAGCAACATCAACCGGTGAATTCGTGCCAGCCGCAACAGGGGATTGTGGTGTGGGTCACCGGGCTCGCTTAATGCAACGATGTGGTTGGCGGGGCGAAGTCCGGCATGTTCGAGTGCACCAAGCAGGCAAAGTACCTGCACCATTGTTTCCGGGGTCCCGCCGGACTTGGATATGACGAGCACCTTTGTCGTCGGCAACGGCAAAGAGGCAAAAGCCTCGGTAATCGTCGTGGCATCCAAATTATCAAAAAAATGCAGCCGTGCACCGATATTGGCTTCACAACCTGGTACCCGGTAACCGGCCAGCTGCATGATCGCCTGGGCACCCAAAGAAGATCCGCCGGTTCCGAGAAAAACGATATCGGTTGCACCGTCGCGCAGAAACATTGCCGCCATCTTGCACGAGGCAAGATCATCTATTTTTTGTGGCAGGCGGGTCAGGGGCAACGAATGCTGTTTGTGCATCGCGCACAGGCGCGCGCGGGCCTCACCGGCCCTTTCCATATAAAGTGCCAGATCGGAATCACTCAATCCCGCATAACCCACATGCGCCGACATGCAGCCCGAAATATCGTGAATAAATGCGCCATTCGAAACGCTCATTCAGGCAGACCCTGCTCCAAACTTCACACTTAGCACGTCTTCATTCGCAAAACCGCACGTATTTTTTGCGAGACTTGCTTTAGCGCAAGTTTCGGGCTGGCGCAAACCGCATTAGCGGTGCGACAGGGTCTAATTTGTTGAAATAAATGACTTTATGAATCAGGCACGGCACACCGCATGAATCAGGCACGGTACACCGCGCCGACCCTGGACTCCATGCTGGAAGGGGTCGCTGCGTAAACGGCGTTCCGCTGTCAGCCCGGCGCTTCTCCGGTTCGCAGCGGAATTCCTTCCGGCCGCCCTACAATGGAGATCGTCAGGGCTTCAGGGTCGATCAGCCGTTCGGCAACACGTTTGGCGTCCTCGACCGTTACCGCCCTGATAAGATCATTGCGTTTTTTCACATAATCGATACCCAGATTGTCCTGCTGAATTCCGAGCAACTGGCCAGCAATCTTGCTGCTACTGTCAAAGCGAAGCGCGTAAGATCCGGTCAGGTAGGTCTTGGCCTGTTCGAGTTCTTCTTCGGTCGGACCCTTTTCGGCCATTTTCACAAGCTCGGCGCGCAAAACATCGAGGGTTTCGCCCGCCTTGGCATTCTGGGTCGACACCGAACCAATCAGCAGGCCACCGTTCGTCCATGAGGCGAGGCCGGTATAGATGCCATAAGTAAGCCCGCGCTTTTCGCGAACTTCTTCCATCAGGCGCGAACCGAATCCGCCATCGCCCAGCACGAAATTCATCACATAGGCAGTGACGAAATCCGGGTCACTGCGCACCAATCCGGGCATGGCAAACGACATCACCGATTGCGGTATCTTGCGTTCCACAATGGTAATCGAGCCCTTCTCCGGCGCCTTCAGATCAGGTATCGAGATCTTCTTTCCCTGCTCCGGCAGTGCGCCGAATACCTCGTCGAGCAGCGGCGCCAGCTCTTCAGCGGTGATATCGCCAACAACGGCAATCTGCAGATGATTGCGCACAAAAATAGTGGACCAGGCCTCCTTCAGGTCTTTCGGCTTCATGGCCGAAACACTGTCCGCGTCACCCTTGGCGACGCGTGCATAGGGGTGGTCGCCAAGCATGGTTTTCAGCAATGCCTTGCTGGCGATACGCCCGGGGTTTTCTTCGTCCCCCTTGATCCCGAGCAGGATCTGTCCACGGACCTTGTCCATCGGCTCCGCATCGAAGCGTGGTTCGGTAACGGCAAGACGCAACAGTTCAAAGGCAGCGTCCTTGTTTTCCGACAAGGTCTGGAACGAACCGGTAAAGTGTTCACGGTCGGTGTCATATGACATGCGAACCGCCAGTTCCGACAGACGCTGCTGGAATTCCTGCGACTTCAGATCACCGGCGCCCTCGTCGAGCATGCCAGACAGGAAATATGACCTGCCAGGAGCCCTCTCGGGATCATTGACGGTGCCACCGCGAAAGGAGAACCGCATGGTGATCAGAGGGACTGTCTTATCTGAAACCAGCCAGGCCTTGAGGCCGCCGGGAGATTCAACTTCGCGAATTTCAAACGCCTGCACATGGGCCACGTGCAACAGGCTCAAGAGCAAAGTCAGAATAGAGAGTTTGAAGAATTTCATGCCTGCCGTCCGGTTCCGTGGCTTGGAGGAAAGGGGTTCAATTTGAAGTTGCACTGGCAGCCTTTGATGGCGCCGGTACCAAGACACCCGTCGCCGAGTTCTTCAGCTTGAGGTATGTACGTGCAGCGTCATTGACCTGCTCAGCAGTGACCTGCTTGATACGATTGCTCCACTGCTTGGTGTGTTCAACCGAGCGACCGATAGCGAATGCTGCACCAAAGATGTAGGCCAACCGGAACTGGCTGTCGATGGCGTACACATTGCTGGCGACCAGTTGCCTGCGCGCGCGGTCAACCCGCTCTTCCGATACACCGTCCGTGAACAGCTTGTGCAGTGCCGCATCCAGCGCCTCTTCAGCGGCCTTGACGTCAACTCCAGGTGCCGGCGCGATGCTTATGTTTAACTCGCCCCCGTCCAGAGTATCGCCATTGTGCCATGAGGAGACCTGTGAGGCGATCTTCTGGCGGGTCACCAGTTCGGTATAAAGGTAGGATGAGGAACCGCTGCCAAGCACCTGGCCCAATACATCAAGCGCTTCCGACACGCCTGGCGGCGCCTGATTGACCCCGGGCACCAGGTATTTGCGGGAGATGGACGGACTGGCAACACGCGGGTCGCTCATTTCAACCCGCTTCGCGGCAATCGGTGTTGGCTCCTGCGTGCGCTCGCGTGCAGGGGTCGGCACTGTGTCCTTCAACTTGCCGTAATACTTGACCGCCAGTTCATGGACCTTTTCCGGGTCAACATCTCCGGCCACAACCAGCGCCGCGTTGGATGGAGTGTAGTACTTGCGGTAAAACGCCTGCGCATCGGCAGCGGCGAGCGCTTCAACTTCCGACATCCATCCGATCACCGGGCGGCCATAGGTGTGAGCGGTATAGGCTGCTGCGGTCAGTTGCTCGCGCAACAGAGCGGAGGGATTGTTGTCGGTCCGCGAGCGGCGCTCTTCCTTGACCACTTCCAGTTCGGTCTTGATGTCCTTGTCATTGAAAATGGTATTTGCAAACCGGTCCGCGCCCAGATCCATCACCAGCTCGAGCCGGTCGGTCGCAATACGCTCGAAATAGGCTGTAAAATCGTAGCTGGTGAAGGCGTTGTCTTCGCCGCCGTTCAGACGAATGATCTTCGAGAATTCACCTGGTTTCAGGCGCTTGGTTCCCTTGAACAATAGATGCTCGAGATAATGCGCGATGCCGGATTTACCCAGTTCCTCATCTGCCGAGCCAACCCGCACCCAGACCATATGTGTAACCACCGGGGCCCTATGATCCGGAATAACAATGACCTTCATGCCATTGTCCAGGGTGTACTCGCTGACATCGACATCCAGCGCCCGCGCCGGCACAACCGATACTGTCACGGCAAGCACCAGGGCAAACAGGGCAATGGATGCTGCGCGCCCATTTTCCAGCATGTTGAACATAAAACCTCTGAACAAGACAAACTCCTAATTGGCACAACAGCGCATCAAAGCGTACCTGGCCGCACTTCTTAACGATCAAGGCAGGCATGGCTTCACCGGAATCCGCAAACTGGCACCGTCACCTGGAAACGAACAGGTTTTCAGTTGGCGACCATTTCACTCACACGCTATCCCGTTCCGGACAAATCACTTGTACGTACTATGCATAAAGTGCGCTTTGAACGCTACTGAACTATTCGTAACCATTTTTGCGTTTTTGCGTTTTTGCGTGTGCGATTGCATCATCATGAACCCGCAACGGTCTGCAACCGCCCGAGCAAATGGACTCAGCACGTTATAGGGTCCTGACCCTAGTCACTCGACCACAGATCGCCTGAATTAAAGACGGTGCCGTAACTCGGATTCTTGGCACGCTCGAGTTCGATTTTCTTGGCGCGCGCTTCCTTGTCCAGATCCGACTGCTTCTTGCGGGTACCATCCGGTTTGTAAGGATTTATGCCATGGCGCAAATAGGCTTCGTCTGCCGGATTCTTGCTCTGGATAACGTTGTTGGATATCCCTGCAGTATCGTCACGAGGGGCCGGCGGCGGCTGGTAAGCCTGCTGTTGCTGCGCAGGCGCAGGCGCGGAATTCTGCCACGCCGGTTGCTGGCCCTGCGGTTGCGGCGGCGGCGGTGCCTGGTAAGTCTGGTTGGTTGCCCGCTGGCCCTGTTGAACCTGCAAACCGTTGCCGCTTCCGTCGGAGGCAGGAGCATTGGCAGCGCCAGGTTGGCGCAGCGACAGGTCCGGCGGCACGGACAGTGGCTGATTGCTGACAATCGCAGCATTGTCCTCACCACGGTTACCAGAATCAAACGCATCCAGAACACTGGTTTCCGAACACGCTGCAAGAAACGGCAGAACAAGCAATGCCAGCCCGGCCCGCATGTCAAACTTTAGAGTCATCTCACAACCACTCCCATTGCTGTTCGCAATCGCCTGTACCGATGGCCAAACTCCGCGCCACGCCTGACAGCCGTTTAGGGCAAAAGCATGGCCTGGTGCCGCAACACAAGATCACTTATTCGTCGGTTTTTCCTCGTGTACAAACGAGTCATACATCAGCACCAGCACACCTGCAACGATGGCCATATCGGCGATGTTGAAAACATACCAGCTAAATCCGGCAACATATAGATGGAAAAAGTCCGCGACCGCGCCATGCAACAGACGGTCAGTTGCATTTGCAATCGCACCGCCCAGCACCAGTCCGATCGCTGCCGCAACATGCGGCCGGGTCTGGCGCGCCAGCCAGACCCACAACAGCACTGCCACTGCCACGGACAACACGATCAGTATCCACCGTGTCACCTGTGAATGGGATGCGAACCAGCCATAGGAAATGCCATAGTTCCAGATCATCACCAGATCGAAACCCGGCATCACGTTGACCGGCTGTTGGCGTGCAATGTCGAATATCTGTATCATGTACCATTTGTGGGTCTGATCAACGATGTAGGTCAGCACCGCCATCGCCGCTCCGACCGCGGACAGGCGACCCCACATCACAGGTCTGGACCTCATCAAACGGTCACACCCAGCCGAGCCCATTCGCGCAGGGCATCAGCGTCGCGCGGCGTCACGTCAGGGTATTCCGGATCGCTGCCGACTTCAGACAGCACTTTCCAGGACCGGGCACATTTGGTGCCCTTGGCCATAGCCGGCACCACGGCGACGCCGCGCACCTCATCCAGTCGGTAGGCATCGGCGGGACCATCGCCTTGCTCTACAGTCGCATCTGAGGTGATGCAGATCTCAGCCATGTCGATATCAGCAACCGCAGCGGACAACGCATCATCGGCAATATGGACAACCGGTGCGGATTCCAGCGACGATCCGATGCGCTTCTCGCGGCGCTCAATTTCCAGCGCGCCCGTCACCACCGACCGCACCTTCATGATTTTCGCCCATTTGGCTTCCAGCTCCTGGTCACGCCAGTCTGCCGACACGTCCGGAAACTGAACCGTGTGGACGCAAGCCGCCTCGCCATGGCGCTGTGCCCAGGCCTCGTCACAGGTAAAGACCAGGACCGGTGCGAGCCAAGACACCACGCAATCGAAAATGCGGTCGATAACGGTCAGCGTTGCCCGTCGCTGCACCGACGACGGCGGGTCGCAATAAAGAGCGTCCTTGCGCACGTCGAAATAGAAAGATGACAAATCAGTCGTCATGAAATTCGACAACGCCGAATAGATGCGGCGGAAGTCAAACTGGTCATAGCCTGATTGCACCATACCATCGAGGCGAGCAAGGTGCGACAGCATCAGGCGCTCCAGTTCCGGCATGTCAGCGTCTGGCACTTTGTCTTCCGGTTTGAAATGGGCCAGCGAGCCCAGCATCCAGCGCACCGTATTGCGCAACTTGCGATAGGCATCGACATTGGTCTTGATGATCTCCGGGCCGATGCGCTGGTCTTCGGCATAGTCGACCGAGGCTACCCACAGACGCAGAATGTCGGCGCCGTACTGCTTGATGACGTCCTGCGGCACGGTTGTATTGCCCAGTGACTTGGACATCTTGCGGCCCTGCTCGTCCATGGTGAACCCATGGGTGAGCACCGTGTCGTAAGGTGCCCGACCGCGCGTGCCGCACGACTCCAGCAGTGACGAGTGGAACCAGCCGCGATGCTGGTCGGAGCCTTCCAGATACAGATCAGCCGGCCATTTGAGGTCGTCACGCTGTTCCAGGCAGAAGGCATGGGTAGAGCCTGAATCGAACCAAACGTCCAGAATGTCACGCACCTGGGTCCACTCATTTGTCGAATAGTCTCCCGCCAGGAAGCGTTCCGCCGCACCTTTGGCGTACCAGGCATCCGCGCCGTCCTTCATGAAGGCATCGACGATGCGCTGGTTGACGGTCTCGTCCTTGAGCACCTCACCATCCTCATTGGCGAATACCGCTATGGGCACACCCCAGGCGCGCTGGCGCGACAGCACCCAGTCGGGCCGATCTTCGATCATGCCGCGCAAGCGCTTCTGCCCGGCGGCGGGCACAAAACGAGTTTCGTCGATCGCGCTGAGCGCGGAATCGCGCAGGGTTGAGCCATCGATGTCGCGGTCCATGTAGACGAACCATTGCGGCGTGTTGCGGAAGATCACCGGTTTCTTCGAGCGCCACGAGTGCGGATAGGTATGCTTCAGGCGGCCGCGGGCAAACAGCATGTCGGACGCGATCAGCGCCGTGATGACGGCCTCGTTGGCCTTGCCCTTGTCACCCTTGTCGGTGATGACCTGCTCACCCTCAAAGCCCGGCGCATCCTTTGTGAAGCGGCCGTCCGGGCCCACAGTAAACGGGATTGACGGATCGATGCCGCGCGCCTCGAGATCGGCCGCGCTGTCCATCCAGGCATCAAAGTCTTCGCGGCCGTGACCAGGCGCGGTGTGAACGAAACCGGTTCCGGCATCATCGGTCACATGGTCGCCGTTCAGCAACGGTACATCGAACTCGTAGCCGTTGCCGCGCAAGGGGTGCGCGCAAGTGACAGCTGACAGATCGTCGGCGGTTACATCCGTCAGCCGATTGTACTGCAGCTTGGCCTTGGTGAAGGACTCCTCTGCCAGGTTGTCGGCGAACACCAACTTCTCACCGGCCCGCGGGCCAAAATCGTTTTCCGCAGCGGTTACTTCATAAAGCCCATAGTTGATGCGGTTTGAATATGAAACCGCCCGGTTGCCGGGGATCGTCCATGGAGTGGTCGTCCAGATAACCACGCTGGAACCTTTCAGCGCATCGGCACCGGTGATTACCGGAAACTTCACCCACACGGTGTCGGACTGGTAGTCCTGATACTCGACTTCGGCCTCGGCCAGTGCCGTGCGTTCCACCACCGACCACATGATTGGCTTGGAGCCGCGATACAACTGGCCGGACATGGCGAACTTCATCAACTCCTTGGCGATCAGGGCTTCGGCTTCAAAGTTCATAGTCAAATAGGGATCGACGAAATCACCGACCACGCCGAGGCGTTTGAACTCGTCGGTCTGGACACCGATCCAATGCGTGGCGAACTGGCGGCATTCCTCGCGGAATTCGTTGATCGGCACTTCGTCCTTGTCCTTGCCGGCAGCCCGGTACTTTTCTTCGATCTTCCATTCGATCGGCAGCCCGTGACAGTCCCAGCCTGGCACGTAATTGCTATCATAGCCGCGCATCTGGAACGAGCGGGTGATCAGGTCTTTCAGGATCTTGTTGAGCGCATGGCCGATATGGATGTTGCCATTGGCATAGGGCGGCCCGTCATGCAGCACGTATTTCGGCCGCCCCTTGGACTGCTCGCGCAAGGTCTTGTACAGGTCCATGCTTTCCCATTTCGCCAGAATTTCCGGCTCCTTCTTGGGCAGGCCGGCGCGCATGGGAAAATCGGTCTTGGGCAGGAACAGCGTGGTGGAATAATCGCGTTCCGTCTTGGTATCGCTCATGGTCAAAATGCTTCCAGAAGTGCAGCGTCGCGCGCGTTCTAGCAGTGTTCGCGAAACGATGGAAGGTGGCTAAGCAGCAGTGGGGCCAGGCCTGCCCTCGGCGCGGAGGCAGGCGCGCGACAGAATGAGCGTTGTGAGAGCAGGCACGGACCAACAAGCAGTCGTCCTGCAATCCAGCCAAACTGCTCTTTGCCACGTTCACTGGCTGCCCTTACGCCGCGCGCCTGCCCCCGGAATCAAATTTGTACGGAATTTACCTTGACCGGTTTGGTTGCCGGAGTGAAGCTCTTGCATCCAACCTGAACAGTAACGAGACTATTCATGACCAAACTACAGACAGTTCCCGCGCGGCGCGGCAAGGCGGCTTTCGTCAACAAGGGCCAGTCCATCAAGATCATCAACACGCACGGCACGCAGGTCGTCGATTTCTGGGCGTTTGTCGCCGGTCATCTGACCGAGTTCACCGGCATGGAACAGTGCCGGGCCACCTGGAAGTATCTGTATCCGCAAACCGGTGATGCGCTGTATTCGAACAGGCGGCGTGCGCTGATGACGTTGACCGAAGACACCTCACCAGGGCGTCATGACACACTGATGGCGCCGTGCGACAATGAACGCTACGGGCTTCTGGGCTGTACCGAGTATCACGACAACTGCAAGGACAACATGCACGCTGCGTTGGCCGAACTCGGCTTTACGGTTCCGTTTACGCCCGGTTCCATCAACCTGTTCATGAACATCCCCTGGCAGCAGGACGGCTCTTTATCCTTCGACCCTGCCCTGTCCAAGCCCGGCGACTACCTGGTCTTGCGCGCCGAGATCGACGTGATTGCGGTGATGTCGTGTTGCCCGCAGGACATTCTCGACATCAACTCCCAGACAACAACCGAAGCGCATTTCGAGATTCTGGGTTAACCTGAAGAGACGCTGATCATGGCCTCCTCCGCGCACGCCGAACACCTTTACCAGACCACCATCAAGCTCTTCGGCTCGGAGCCGGAACCGCCGTTCGAGGATGAGCGCCGGCTGCTGGCAGACTGGGGCCGCAAATGGGGCGTCGACAATGACGTGGGCAAAATCCACTCGATCCTGATGCATCGCCCCGGCCCCGAACTGGACATGGTTGACCCGGCCAAGAAGCTTGAAGAAACCGGTACCTTCGGTGACCTGGAAGAAGGCTGGTACTGGCAGTCGGACGAGATCCCGCCGGCAGACGACATGCGCACCCAGCACGATGGGCTGGTGGAGGTGTTGCGCGCCGAAGGCGTCGAGGTGCACTTTCTCGATGCCGGCACCGACCGGCTGCTCAAGGCGTGCTACACGCGCGATCCTGTAATCATGGTCAAGGGTGGAGCCATCGTGTGCCGCATGGCACCGCGCATCCGCCAGGGCGAAGAGCTGGTGGTCACCAGAACGCTGGCCAGTCTCGGCATCCCGATCCTGCGCACGATCCACTCAAACGGCATGCTGGAAGGCGGCAGTTTCGCCTGGATCAATCCGCACACGGCTGTGGTCGGCAGATCGATCCGGGTCAATGACGAAGCCATCAGCCAACTCGATGACGTGCTGACGCGGCAGGGCGTCGAGCTGATTGTCGTCGACCTGTGCGGTTACCTGATCCACATCGACGGTGCCTTCGTCATGGTCGACCATGATTTGGCACTCGTCGACCCTACACAATTGCCGTTCTGGTTCCTTGAGCGCCTGAAAGAACTGAAAATCCGGACTATCGAAATCACACCTGCCGATAATGGCTGGATCATAAACGGCCTGGCGGTTGCCCCCGGGCGCTACATCATGGGCGACGGCGCCAGCAACCGCACGCTGGATGCGATACAAAAGGCCGGTGTCGAGATCGTTCCGGTGCAGTATGACAAGATGCAACTGAACGGCGGCGGCATCCATTGCTCAACCACGCCGCTGGCGCGCGACAGCGTTTAGGGCCCGGATCCTGGCATCAGTGCCAGCCAGCTCTCATTTGGATCATCCGCTCACGAGTGCTAAGACTGGAGAAAGTCAGCTATCACAGGACACAGGGCCATGAGTGGATTTCTCTCGAAATTGTTCGGCGGCGGCGGTGAAAAATCCGCTCCTACCTTCGAAACGGAAACCTATAAGGGGTATGTCATCGAACCGAAGCCGAAAGGCACCAGCGGCACCTACAATATCGCCGGCAGCATTTACAAGGAGGGTGACGCGGACGGGCCGTCACACGACTTCATCCGGGCGGACACCTTCACAACCACAGAAGAAGCCGCGCGGTTTTCCATCATCAAGGCGAAACAGATCATCGATCAGCAGGGCGACCGCCTGCTCAAGTAACCTCCAAGGCACTATCCGCTCCACTTGGTGCGCATGGTCACCAGTTCTTCCGATGCGGTCGGGTGAACTGCCATAGTCGCATCAAAGTCCGCCTTGGTGGCGCCCATCTTGACCGAAATTCCCAGAAGTTGCGCCATCTCGCCTGCATCAGGCCCCATGATATGACAGCCGATCACCTTGTCGGTTTTCGGTTCCACGATGAGCTTCATCAGCATTCTTTCATCACGGCCCGACAAGGTATGCTTCATCGGCCGGAAGGTGGACTTGTAGATGTCGACATCGCCGAACTTGTCGCGGGCTTCGGCTTCGGTCAGGCCGACGGTACCGATTTCCGGTTGCGAGAAAACCGCTGTCGGGATCAGCGAGTGATCCATCGCGATGTCCTTGCCATCGAACAGGTTGTCGGCAACAGCATGGCCCTCGCGAATGGCAACCGGGGTCAATGCCACACGGTCGGTGACATCACCCACGGCATAGATGTGGTCGACATTCGTCCTTGAATACTCATCGACCTTGATGGCCCCGTTGGCCCTGGTCTCGACACCGGCGTGTTCGAGGCCGAGACCTTGCGTATAAGGCGACCTGCCGATGGCGAACATGATCTGATCGGCTTCAAGAACATCACCATTGGCAAGGGTACCGTGCAGCACATCGCCGTGGTTTTCGATTTTGGTGAACACCTGGCCGGTGATGACATCGATGGCCTTCTTTTTCATCTCGGCGGTCAGGTGATCGCGGACATCATCATCAAATCCGCGCAGGATCTTGTCGCCGCGATACAGCAGGGTCGTGTCGACGCCGAGACCGGCAAATATGCCGGCAAACTCCACCGCGATGTAACCGCCACCGGCGATCACGATGCGCTCCGGCAAAGCCTCCAGGTGAAACGCCTCGTTCGAGGTCATCACATGTTCGATGCCAGGCAGTTGCTCATCGACGTTCACCACGCCGCCGGTGGCAATCAGAATGTACTTTGCCGTCACGTGACGCTGTTCGGCGATCATAAACACCGAATGGGGGTCACGGATTTCGGCCCTGCTGTTGAACACCTCAACACCGGCCTTTTCCAGATTGGTGATGTAGATCTTGTTGAGCCGGTCAACTTCGGCGTCCTTGTTGGCGATCAGGGTTGGCCAGTCAAAGGAAACCTGCTTGGTGGACCAGCCGAAGCCAACCGCGTCTTCAAAACTCTCGGCAAAATGGCTGGCATAGACGAACAGCTTCTTGGGCACGCAGCCGCGGATGACGCAGGTGCCGCCATAGCGGTATTCCTCCGCAATGCCGACCCTGGCGCCGTGAGTGGCGGCGATGCGCGCGGCACGAACACCGCCGGACCCGCCGCCAATGACGAAGAGATCGTAATCATACTCAGACATGGGGTGTCAGCTTTCGATAATTTCCAGACCGTCGGGACCACCTAGTATCGCCATGCCGGCCATGCCAATAAACAAGCCGTGATCCACGACACCGGGAATGGTCGAAATCACCGACGCCAGCTTCTGGGCATCGGGAATAGTGCCAAAGGCACAGTCAATGATGACGTTGCCGTTGTCGGTGACAAAAAGTTCATCGTCGCGGATCCGCAAGGCAAGCGCACCGTTGCATCCGGCCCATTTGCCGGCATGTTCCAGTTTCATGGCCGTGGCCTTGACGCCAAACGGCACTACTTCCACCGGCAGCGAAAAAGCACCCAGGGTTTCGACCTTCTTGGTGTGATCGGCAATGACAATCATACGTTTGGACGAGGACGCCACGATTTTTTCACGCAGCAGCGCTCCGCCCCCGCCCTTGATCAGGGTCAGGTTGGCATCGAGTTCATCGGCACCGTCAACGGTCAGGTCGAGAATGGGTTCTTCGTCGAGCCGGGTCAGCGGGATGTTCAGGCTCTCCGCCTGTTCACGGGTCGCCTCGGATGTCGGCACGCCGACGACTTTCAAGCCGTCTGCGACCATCTCACCAAGGCCGGCTACGAACTTCTCCGCCGTTGAACCCGTGCCCAAACCGATCTTCATACCGTCGCTCACGTGCTTCAGTGCTTCGCGCGCGGCGGCTTCCTTGGCCTCGTCAGGTGTCACGTGTCCAAACCGCCCATCAACATGTATTTCATCTCCACGTACTCCTCGACACCATGGATTGAACCTTCACGGCCAATGCCGGATTCCTTGACGCCGCCGAAAGGTGCCACTTCGGTGGAGATGATGCCTTCATTGATGCCGACGATACCGTAATCCAAGCCTTCGCCGACGCGCCAGACACGGCCGATATCGCGGGTGTAGAAATAGCACGCCAGGCCGAACTCGGTGTCGTTGGCCATCTTGATGGCTTCCTCTTCCGTCTTGAACCGGAACAGGGGAGCCACGGGACCGAACGTCTCCTCGCGAGTTACCTTCATGTCGGTGGTCACGTCACGCAGGATGGTCAGTTCGTGGAAGTTGCCGCCCAGCGCCTTGCCGCCGGCAACGATACTCGCGCCATTGTCGACCGCGTCCTGGATGTGTTCCTGCACCTTGTTGACACCCGCCTGGTTGATCAACGGTCCGGTGGTCACGCCGTCCTTGGTGCCGTCACCAACAACCATCTTGTCAACGGCTTCCGACAACTTGGCGGCAAATGCGTCATAAACGCCGTCCTGGACCAGCAGGCGATTGGCGCAAACGCAAGTCTGACCGGCATTGCGGTACTTGGATGCCATGGCACCGGCAACCGCTGCATCCAGGTCGGCGTCGTCAAACACGATGAACGGTGCATTGCCGCCCAGTTCCATGCCGACCTTCTTCACCGTATCGGCGCACTGTTTCATCAGCACCTTGCCGATCTCCGTTGAGCCGGTGAAAGTCAGCATTTTGATGGTCGGGTTGGAGGTCATTTCCCCACCGATATCAGACGCCTTGCCGGTCACCACGTTGATGATCCCGGCCGGGATGCCGGCGCGCTCGGCCAGTTCACACAGAGACAGTGCGGAAAGCGGTGTTTCCGACGCCGGCTTGATGACAATGCTGCAACCCACGCCGAGCGCCGGACCGGCCTTGCGGGTGATCATGGCGTTTGGAAAGTTCCACGGCGTGATGGCAGCTACCACGCCTACCGGCTGGCGGGTCACGACGATACGGGCATCCGCCTTGTGGCTCGGAATGGTTTCGCCGTAGATGCGCTTGGCTTCTTCGGCGAAGAATTCAATGAAGGACGCGCCATAAGCGATCTCGCCGCGCGACTCAGCCAGTGGCTTGCCCTGTTCCGCGGTCATGATCTGGGCCAGGTCTTCCTGGTTCTCCATGATCAGGTTGTACCAGGTGCGCATGATGTTGCAGCGCTCCTTGGCGGTTCTGGCCGCCCAGTCCTTCATGGCCCGATCCGCTGCGTCGATGGCCTTTTCGGTTTCCGCGGCACCGAGCTTGGGCACCGAAGCAATCACGTCGCCCGAAGCCGGGTTGGTGACTTCAATGATGTCGTCGCCGGTCACCCACTTGCCGTCAATATAGCACTGCTCTTTGAGCAGTGACTTGTCCTTCAGAATGTCTTTCAGGGCCTGGGTTTTGATCGCATCCATGTCCGGTAACCTCCTCACTTACAGGTTTGTTGGCTGGCGGTGTAGCATGGTGAGCGTCACTCTCCAAGCACATCAGGTTGCATCCTGAACGCAACCAACGCATACCTGCACCAACCAACGAACAGAGCAGGTTTTCGTTTTTGTAATGTCACCTGATCACAGTCTGCCCTCGCGAGGAAAAATGGCCAAATCTGCAGTAATCTTTGATCTGGACGGAACGCTCGTCGATACGGCGCCGGACCTTTGGGGCGCCACCAATCATGTTCTCAAAGCACACGGGCGGCGTGAAGTGTCCCTTGACGATGTCTACGAGATGGTCGGCATGGGAGCCAAGAAACTCATCGAGCGCGGTTTCGAGCGCACCGGCGAGCCGCCACGGGCCGACATGATCGACATCCTGTTTCGCCAGTTCATCGACTTTTACTCGGCCAACATCACCGCCCGTTCGAAACCCTATCCGGGCGTGCTGGCACTGCTGGATGAACTGAAAGCCCGCGGCGTCGGGCTTGCCGTGTGCACCAACAAGCTGGAACGCCTGTCGGTCAAACTGATCAACGGGCTCGAGATGGATCATTATTTCTCTGCCGTCATCGGACCGGACACGACTGGTGTCGCCAAGCCTGACCCAAGACCCTTGTTTGCCGCCATCAAGGCAACCGGTTGCGTGCGCTCGCATGCGGTCATGATCGGTGACAGTGCCACCGACATCCGCACCGCGCAGGCGGCCGCCATCCCCGTGGTGGCCGTCAGCTTCGGGTATACCCACACCCATGTGTCGGCGTTCGATCCCGACCATGTCGTGGATCATTTTGATGAAGTGCTGCCGATACTCGAAGGCCGGTTTGCGGCTCACACCTAGGGTCAGTACTCTTCAATCCGAAAACGGCGAACGACTGCTGCGCGGACGAAGCGACCATGGATTTCGGGTGTTATCACGTCCAATCTTGACCGACAGCAGATATTTGCGTGGACGATTTTCTAAAAATCAATATATGTCAAACCGCATGTTGTATTTCTTGCGGTTATTATCCGTGGTAATTGAGCGATGTCTAACTAAGAGACATACAATTTGCAAATTTAACGCCCAGGTATTTGCCATCACGCCAAACAACCTCGCACTCATATATGTGGTCTACATCGGGTATGAATAGTTTGAAACGCGCAGTGATAATGTCCACATCTTCCATCTGCAATTTCGCACCTGAATCAGAAATATCAAGTATTGTGCAATATATTGTTGATTCTGAATTGGCAATTATAGCGTTTGCACCGATCTTCACGTTTCTTCGCGCGGATCGGCGTCTTTCTTGAAACTGAAAATTGGTATTTGCTTGTTTGGACATGAAATTATCTTTCGCTCGACAGCAACAGCGAAATATTACATCGGATTCGTATACATCGTCCTCCAAAATGGATAAAATTGATCTGATTAACAAAGATCGGTTTTGTTAGGTCGGACAGAGCGCACAACGGTTTTATGGCAATGCCAAATTTTTATGTGCCAGTTCCATCCAGGTCATCTCAATTGCGGCCTGTGAAAAGCATCCCAAGAGCACGTTGCGGCACAAAGCTAACTTTGGGCATAGCTCAGCGGAGGCCCGCTGAGGGCTCGAAACAGTCATTGCGAACTCAATAATTTAATGGCTCCCGAGCCCAGGTGCCTGGGTTGAACGGATTGTAGACACGGTCCAGGTTGCGGCTATTCGGGGCTATCTATACACATCCACGAAATGTTTCAGGATCCGGCCGGGAACCCGGACATCCTGCTGATGGCAGAATTCGATGATCCTGTCGGCGTCCGAAGGCGGGAAATATCCCTTGTTCTTGTAAACCTGGACCCGTGTCTCGAAAACCCGGCTGTCGGCTTCAGGATGGAACT
>JBPCVV010000272.1:0-15129 GCA_051010195.1 Anderseniella sp.
CACAGATCGTGCCGGGAAGGGCTCTAGTCGGAGATACGCGAGATGTCGGCGCCGCAGGCGCTGAGCTTGTCTTCCAGCGTTTCGAAGCCGCGGTCCAGGTGATAGACCCGGTGCAGCATGCTTTCGCCTTCCGCCGCCAGCGCGGCGATCACCAGTGATACGGATGCGCGCAGGTCGGTTGCCATCACTTCAGCCCCGTGCAGCTTATCCACACCCTTTACCGTTGCAGTATCGCCGCTCAGCGAGATATCGGCGCCCAGCCGGGCCAGTTCCTGCACATGCATGAACCGGTTTTCGAAAATTGTCTCGCGGATTACAGACGTGCCGCCGGCTCTTGTCATCAGCGCCATGAACTGGGCCTGCAGATCGGTGGGGAAGCCGGGATAGGGCTGGGTTTCCACGTCGACCGGTTTCAGGCCGTTGCCATTGCGCTTGACGCGCATGCCGTCGTTTTCAACGTTGATGGTGGCGCCGGCCTGTTCCAGCACCGAAATCACGCTGGCCAGGTTGTCCGCCCGTCCGCCCTGCAGCTTGACATCGCCGCCGGTCATGGCAACTGCCATGGCATAGGTGCCGGTCTCAATGCGGTCTGCCAGCACTTCATGGGTTGCGCCGTGCAGTTCATCGACACCTTCAATGGTCAGCGTCGAGGTGCCGATGCCGTCAATGTTCGCACCCATCTTGACCAGGCATTCAGCCACGTCGATGACTTCCGGTTCGCGCGCGGCGTTCTCGATCACCGTCTCGCCCTTCGCCAGCGTTGCCGCCATCATGGCGGTGTGGGTTGCTCCGACGGACACCATGGGGAAGTTGATCCGGTTACCTGTCAGGCCACCGGGCGCTTTTGCCACCACATAGCCGTTTTCAATATCAAGTTCCGCGCCTAGATCGCGCAGCGCCATGAGGTAGAAATCGACTGGTCTCGTGCCGATGGCGCAGCCGCCGGGCAGCGACACTCTGGTGTGATGAAAGCGCGTCAGCAGCGGCCCGAGTACCCAGAAACTGGCCCGCATTTTCGACACCAGGTTGTAGGGCGCGGTGGTGTCGACAATTTCAGCCGCGGTAAAATGCACCGTTTCACCGGCCTGGTTGCACTGACCGGCCCGTTTGCCGTCGGTGCGCTGGTCAACGCCGTGATTGTGCAGAATGCGTTTCAGCAACTGCACGTCGGCCAGCCGGGGCAGGTTTTTGAGCGTCAACGTGTCGGCGGTCAGAAGACTGGCAATCATCAGCGGCAGGGCGGCGTTTTTCGCGCCTGAAATCGCGATTTCACCATTCAATTCGTTGCCGCCGCCGATTCTGATCCGGTCCATGCTTTAGCTCGTGCCTTTTTGATACAGTCTGGAGGGTATGCTGCGATAGTCGCGCTTTGTGGCGCTTTCATGCACCTAAAGTGCCAGTTCGGGCAATAGAGTGATTGACGCAGCGGAAAATGATTGTTTTTCAGTCCTTTGCCTTGTTGGAATTGTTTTTCTGATCACCTGTTGGCGACGGTTTTCCACGGGCCTGCTGCTTGCGCCGGGCGAGATTGCGCCTCAGCGCCTCCGCCAGGCGTTTTTCACGTTCGGAAGCCGTTTCGCGGGCCATGCCTGCACCAATTTCGAACTAGCGATTAATGACCCTTCACACTGTAGGCAGGCGACATGTAATTGTCATGCCGGTTCAATCATGCTTGCACAGTTTCAGTTGCTGTGGCATACGCCAGCGATATCGCCGGACAAGGCATGGATCATGCTGTCGTAGCTCAGGGGTAGAGCACTCCCTTGGTAAGGGAGAGGTCGAGAGTTCAATTCTCTCCGACAGCACCATTATTCACCCGTTGGCCATCTCACATAGATATATACTTTCAGGCGGTCACCGGTAATCTGCGCGTGGTGATCACGCGCCGTGCACAACCGAGGCTGTTTTGGGTTGTTGAATGCCTTGTGCAACTGTAACGTGCAACTCGTGTGCTGTTCGCGGACTGCACAAAGCGACGGTTAATGGCAATAATACTGTATTGATGCATCGTTTACCCCTCATTGTTGGGTAAATCCTGTGTGTGTTGCTTAAAACTTCAAGTCACGTGAAACCTCGGTAACGGCAATGGTTGTGGGGGTAATGCAGGAACTGGACCCGCTGGGGATCAACCAGATTGTGACGCGACTGCACATGCAGGTCGTCGCGGTACATGGCATCGAGATCGCCACTAGTGTCGACTTTGAGCGGTTTGCGGCGGTCAGGGCGCAGTTGCGTGACGATTGCCTCTCGCCCTACTTCGATCCCCGGCACAATGGTCCGGAACTGGCGCAATCAGCGTTCTGGATTGAAGGCCGCAGGGACGGCGAACCGGTCTATGTCGAAGCTTATCGCCTGTATGAACCAACTGGACCGTTCAACCACTGGTGCCGGGCATGGCTGATGGAGGCCCATACCAGGGCCGGCGAAGACGTGCATATCGAAGCGGTTGCAGATCCCATGTCCGGAGCGGTCTCAAGACTGGGCGGCCGCATGGCCTATCGCGGAGAACTGTTCATGTCACCGGCGCTGCGCGGCGGGCCGAAAAGCAGGCTGATCAACGATATTTCGCTGCTTCATCACGCCCTGGTCTGGGGCCACTGGAAACCGGATTACATATGGGGGCTGACGACCGAAGATCGGGCCCAGCGCGGCATGCTGCGTCGCATCTACTACAATCACCTGGAGGAAGGATTTATCGTCTGGAGCCGCCGGCCTGCCTGCGTGGAGCAGGACCGTGAAACCCTGTGCTATCAGCCCCGCCACCAGATCCTCAGGGATCTTGCTCGCGTCAATTCGCGGTATCACCCGTCTATCGGCACTTCGTAGCCGGGCCGCCCGAACGGTCCCAGGCGATCGGGCCGCGTCTCGCCCTGCAGGAGCAGTGAGGCGATCGTGATCCTGTCACCGTCGCGGACCGGAAACAGCACCCGGTGATAGCGCAGCCAATAGGCCTCGGCGTGGCCCTGTGCGGGGATCAGCGCCATGCACTCGTCGAACAGCACCTGGCGGTGTTCCGACACTTCAAGATACCGGTCGTACACGCAGGCTTCCGTTTGAGTGAAGCGGTCATCCAGCTGGAACTGCCTGCCCAGGCACCAGTCAACGCCCATGATCTTTCCCAGCAGCGTCTGGGTGCCAACCTCGCGGATCGGGAAGCCATTGTCGGGATCGTCCCGTGAGAACACCAGCCTGGACCCGATCACATGCGGCGACTTTATCGCCTGTCTTGTGCGCTCCGGGATCGTGCCGGGATCGCGCGGCGCCTGAAAGGCGGAACGCAGCAGTGAAACGTCCATGTGCTGCAGAAACGCTATGCGGTCCGACGCCTCCCTTGACGTATCGAAGCGCTCGGCGAACCAGCCCTTGTTGTAGAATTTGAGGAAGTAGGGTGCCGGCAGAGCGGCCAGATTGGCGGCGGCGAATTGCAGGCTGTCATGAGTGGCGTGCCCGGTATCCCACTGTATCTCTGTCGCAGGTTCGCCGCCGGCGGTGACGAACGCCCTCATGCACACCAGTCCAAACCCGCGGAACGGCAAGTCGCTGTCACTAAACGGATACTCGGTCAGCCCCCGCACCACGCGGCCGCGTTCAATCCAGTTGTACTGCTCCGGATTTACCTGAGTATCGGTTGCCGTTTTCATGTGTCGTGCCCGGCTTTCGGGAACGGGAGGATGTTGGAGCCGTCACTGGGTCCGAACAGGTCCGACAGGGACAGGCCGAAGAACTTGCCCATCTCTATGATCGTTGCCGAATGGCCAAGTGTCGCGCCGTCCTCTATGGCCAGCACCGTGCTGATGGTAACGTCCAGCTCGTTGGCCAGTTGCTGAACCGATACCTTCTTGGCAATCCGCGCGGCGTGCAGTCGCGCGCCGATGTAGCGATGACTCATTCTTGCCCCCAGGATTCCATCCCTCCTGTTGACCGGCATTGCCCCCGGCAGACTGCAGCGGTGCGCTACAGTTGAGCCCAACCGTCTGTAACGTTTGTTAAATAACGCTACGTTATTGTGCGCCGGGGTGTCAATCAGCGCCGATGTTTGCTGGATATCCCGGCATCCTCGGGGTACAAGGTTTTCATGGCAGACACTCTCAAACAGATGCAATCCACGCAACGCCGTTTCGCGGACCACGGAATTCAACTGTCGCGTGTCTTGTTCGTTATCGGCATGATGATGCTGGTGCTGACGCTGTTCATGTTTCCGCCCCTGGTGTCGGATCTTGTCGCCAGGAATGATGACTGGAACGTGTTTGCCGCATCCGCCTTCGTGACCGGTTTTCTCGGGCTCATGCTGGTGCTGGTCAGTCGCGGCGGCTGGTCGGAGCACGTGTCGCTGAAGGAAGGGTTTGTGCTGACGGTGCTCAGCTGGATCGCTCTGTGCCTGATGGCGTCGATCCCGTTCATGTTCCTGGGCCGTGACGCCAGCGTGGCGAATGCGCTGTTTGAGGCGGTGTCCGGACTGACGGCAACCGGCGCAACCGTGCTGACCGGTCTCGATCATCTGCCGCCCGGCATGCTGTTGTGGCGGTCCATCCTGCAGTGGATCGGCGGTGTCGGTATCGTCGTCATGGCACTGGTCATGCTGCCGTTCCTGCGCGTCGGCGGCATGCAGTTGTTCCGAACCGAAAGTTCCGACCGGTCCGACAAGTTCATGCCGCGCGTCGGCGAGGTGATCAGCCTCATCGCGGTCACCTACCTGACCCTGACATTTGCCTGTGGTTTTGCCTATTACTGGGCCGGCATGAACGCATTCGATGCGCTCAACCATGCCATGACCACGGTCTCGACGGCGGGGTTTTCAACCCATGACCGGTCGTTTGCACATTTTGCCGACAACAAGGCAATTCACTGGATCGCCATCTTCTTCATGCTGGGCTCGTGCATGCCGCTGGTGCTGTACGTCAAGATGGTACGTTCAAGGTCGCTGGCGGTGTGGAATGACGCCCAGGTGCGCGGGTTCGTGCAGATTGCCGGCCTGGCGGTGTTTACCGTGACACTGTGGTACTACGTGCGCCACGACGAACCGTTCCTCGATGCGCTCAGGGTGGTCAGCTTCAATGTCGTTTCGATCATCTCCACCACCGGCTATGCGCTCGGCGATTATACCAACTGGGGCAGCGGGATCATGGGGCTGTTTTTCGCCCTTATGTTCCTGGGCGGATGCACCGGCTCGACCACCGGCGGCCTGAAGACCTTCCGCCTGCAGGTCATGATGATGACGGCTTCGGGCTATATCCGCCAGTTGATGAGCCCGAACCGCATCGTGGTCCTGAACTTCAACAACTCCAGGATCACCAACGAAATCGCCACATCGGTCCTGGCCTATGTCACCGTCATGTTCATCTCGGTCATGGTGTTCACCATTGCCTTGTCGTTCTTCAATCTCGACCTGGTCACCGCCCTGTCCAGCGCGACAGCTACCATCACCAATGTGGGCCCCGGCTTGGGCGACATTGTCGGGCCGGCGGGCAGTTATGCCAATCTCGACCCCGGTGCGAAACTGCTGCTGACGGTGTCCATGCTGCTGGGCCGACTGGAGTTCTTTACCGTACTCGTGGTGCTGTCACGCTCGTTCTGGCGCTAAAGCCTAATCGGGTTCACGCGCAGTGCCTGCACTGTCGGAGCGGTTCAGCCTGCGCCAGTTTTCCGGCTCGTCAAACTCGCCCTGCCACAGGCCTATGCCGGCGGTTTTGGCACCGCGTTCCGGCTCGACATAGGCCGGCAGCCTGTAGGCCACCGCCCATCCGTCCGCCACCATCTGCCTGTTAAGCTCGGTGTCACCGGCATGGCATATCGAGATCGACCGCTGGTACCGATCCACATCCATGGTGCGGCACCTGACATCCCGGCCCGCCACAATTGCCTTCAGGTGTGCTCTGGCCTTGCGTCCACAGTCATAGTCGCGGCCCGCCTTGTCGCGGCAGCGCTGGCCGATTTCAGGCGCGTCAATGCCCTGCAGGCGTATATCGTGAAGCTCATCGGCCGGGCGCAGGCTGTCGCCATCGATTACTCGCATATTGCCGGCAAGGTTATTTCCGGGCAGAAACTCCATCACGCCCAGTGCCAGCATCATCAGGGCAATGACCGCCAGTGCGTCAAGCCCGGTGCGCCACAGCGGGCGTCCCCGGCGGCTCATTCCTTCGCCTTGCTCCAGCGCTCCGCCGCCATGTCATCGCTGTCGCGCGCGTCGACCCACTTGCCGTCTCTGGTATCGGCGCCTTCTTCGAGTTTCCAGAACGGTGCTTTGGTCTTCAGCCAGTCCATCAGAAACTGGCAGGCTTCGAAGGCCGCTTCACGGTGTGACGAACAGGTAATCACCAGCACGATGTCTTCACCCGGTTCCATGCGGCCATAACGGTGCACAATCAGGCTTGCCTGCAGCGGCCAGCGTTCATTGGCCTGCTGCTCGATGTCGGCCAGCGCCTTCTCGGTCATGCCGGGATAATGCTCCAGTGTCATCGCGGACACCTGTTCGCCCAGGTTGAGGTCACGCACTGAACCGGCAAACAGCGCCGTACCGCCGATCTTGTGGTTGCCAGCGCGAACGGCGTGCAACTCAGCGGCCATGTCAAACGGTTCTTCCTGGACCCGTATCATGTGCACATGGATTCCTATTCCTGCGGCTGGTTGAACAGGTTCTTGAATACTTTTTCCGCTTCGCCTGCGCCTTGCTCGCCAAGCGCCTTGGCGGCTTCGTCACCCACCACACCGCGTGCCTGGTCCTCGATCGTCTTTGACACCTTGCCCTTGGCCTGTTCTTTCAGTTGGTTGCCGGCAGCGTCAACGTTGATGTTGCCGGTTGCCACACCAAGCTGGTTGAGCGCATCGAATGCGGCTTGCGGGTTTTCCAGGATACCTTGCACATCAGGGTAGATTTTCGGGTTTGCCCACGGACCTTGGACGATAACCGGCACGGCAAGGCCGGTGAATTCGCCGCCTGGTTGTGACGCGGCACTTGGCGCGACCTTGAATTTCAGCCGCTTGCGCAACAGGTCGACCGTGCCTTTTCCGGACGCCCGAACAAGTGGGCCGACCAGGCTCAGGTCGTCATTGGTTCCAATGCCGTCGGAGAACTGAAAGCTGGCAGACAGGCTGGAGAATTGCGTGCCCGCATTGTCGGACCTGCTCCATCCGCCAAGCACGGCACTTTGCACACCTGAAACCATCTGCGCCATGTCGATGCCGCGCACGATACCATCTGTCATCCGGAATCGGACTGTACCGGCCAGCGTCGACACCAGTTCGCGTTGTGACCGGCCGTTGGCAGCAAGATTGAGATCCGTTGCAAGCTTGCCCTCGAACCGTGACGTGCCGGCAAAGTCCTCGAGCAGTGCCAGCCCGTCCAGCCCGTCCGTCCTGAACTGCCCGGTCAGTCTCGCCACGCGGGCGGATCCGTCAAGGGTGAGCCTGCCGGTGGCGGTGCTGCCATATAGCGTTATCTTCTTCAGGTCGGCGGTCAGTTTTCCCGCCGCCATGTTGATATCAAGCAGGGTCTCGCCGAAGTTCACATCACCGTACACGATGCCGCCGGTGCGCAATCTGAGATTTGCGTCCAGCGAGTTCAGGCTGCTGAAATCTATCGGCGCATCGCTCCAGTCGGCGCTGGTTTTGCCGCTGCCTGAAGACGTCTTTTTGCCGGTGTAGATATTGGTGTTCAACCGGTCCATCCCGAGACTGGCGGAAACACGCGGGCTGTTTCCGGCGAGCGAGAGCACCAGATTGCCTTGTGCGTTCATGCCGTCCATGGCAACCCTGGCCTTGTTCAGCTTGATAGTTTGCCCGCTGATATCGACACCGGACTTGGCCGAAAACTGTTTCAGCCCCGCTTGCCCGCCGATCTCGGCACCGGCCCACAAGGCGAGCTTGCGCAAGTCCGGCGAGGATACATCCAGGTTGCCGGCCAGGTTGAGGCCGTCGCCGAACCGGGCAAGGCCGGAGACGGCTGCGTTGAGGTTTGCTGACTGGATAGACAGGTCAAGGGGCGAGCCTTTTGTCGCAAGGCGCGCAGGCGATTTAGCAAACACCTGCAAATCAACGCGCTGTCCTTTCCAGATCAGCGATCCCTTGACATCCATCGGCGCGTCGGCATTGGCCATGCTGACAACGACAGTCACCCCGGTTGCCCGGAACTCGGAGCCGGAGCGCTCGTCGGCATAGACGATCTCGCCATCCTCGATTTTTACGGGTGCGACCTTGACGCTTTTAATGGTGGGCGAGCCACTGTTTTTTGACGGCCCTGCAGCGCTGCCGCCCTTGTTGAAGTCCCAGTTGGCCTGGCCTTGCTTGTCCACAACCAGGTTGAGGCGGGGCCGGACCAGGGTCAGCTCCTGGAAATTGATCTGCCGGGACAGCAATTCCGGCCACGAAAGCTGCAGTTTCAGCGCCTGCGCGGAAATCGTGGTGCCCTCGAACATATGCGGCGGATTTGACAGCGTCGCGCCTTCCACTTCCAGCCTCAGGTCCGGCCACAGCTTGACCTGTGGCGGTTTCAGCAAGGTCAGTTTGCGGCCGGTCGCCTGCTCAACGGCCTTGCTGAGTTGGGCCGTGGCGAATTCGCCGCTCACGAACAACGGAAGGCTCACGATGGCGATTGCCGCAATCAGCACCATGACCAGGATCGGGATAATGATTCGTTTCATGACAACAATTCTACCAGATCGAACCGGATTATGAGAGCGCCGTCGGTTATCATGGCAAACTATGAACCCTCAAAAAGTGACAGAAAATGGTTTTGGATTGCCGGCCGGCTGGCTATTGTGCCGTCATTCAAGGCCGCGCCTTGCCTCGACCCTACACTGATTTTGCGAGTTTTCCATGTCTGCTGAACCTCTCTGGTCCCCTGATGCTGCCCGCATTGCCGCCCATCGCCTGACGCAGTTCATGCGCTTTGTGAACGAGGCCAGGGATCTGGATTTGAAGACCTATGACGATGTGCATGGGTTTTCCGTGCGCGAACCGGAATATTTCTGGTCCGATGTCTGGGATTTTTGCGGTGTCAGGGCCGAGACCCGCGGCGATGCTGTTCTGGTCGATGGAGACAAGATGCCGGGCGCGCGGTTTTTCCCCGATGCAAGGCTGAACTTTGCCGACAACCTTCTGCGCCGCAATGATGATACGCCGGCGATGATTTTTCGCGGCGAGGACAAGGTTCGCTATGACGTGAGCTGGCGCCAGCTGAATGATCAGGTTTCCAGACTGCACCAGGCATTGCGGGATTTCGGCGTTGCGCCGGGTGACCGTGTGTGTGCGGTGATGCCGAACATGCCGGAAACGATTTTTGCCTTTGCCGGCGCGAATTCGCTCGGCGCCGTATGGTCGTCCTGTTCACCGGATTTTGGTGAGCGCGGTATCCTTGACCGCTTTGGCCAGATCGAACCGAGCATACTGGTTGTG
Organism: Anderseniella sp.; assembly: GCA_051010195.1. GTDB lineage: Bacteria > Pseudomonadota > Alphaproteobacteria > Rhizobiales > Aestuariivirgaceae > Anderseniella. Next base: position 9,391 of record JBPCVV010000272.1, read on the forward strand.
TGCGACGGTTATTACTACAACGGCAAGACTTTCGACATCACCGACAAGATTGAGCAGGTGGCGAACGGCCTGCCGAGCCTGAAGAAAGTCATTGTCGTCAACTATACCGGCAAGGCGGACGTCGCGGCGGCGAAACTGCCCAACGCGGTGACGCTTGAAGATTTCATCGAAGCCTATTCGCCCGCACCCATCGATTATGCGATGCTGCCGTTTGATCATCCGCTGTACATATTGTTTTCGTCCGGCACCACCGGCGTTCCCAAGTGCATCGTTCACCGCAGTGGCGGCGTGCTTCTGAAACATCTCGCCGAACACCAGTTGCACGGTGGCATCAGGTCCGGGGACCGTTTGTTCTATTTTACCACCTGCGGCTGGATGATGTGGAACTGGCTGGTAAGCGCGCTGGCGTCGGAAGCCACCTTGATGCTGTATGACGGCTCACCGTTTGCGCCGTCCGAAACCGTGCTGTTCGACTATGCCGATGAAGAGCGTTTCACCGTGTTCGGCACATCTGCCAAGTTCATAGATGCGGTGAAAAAGACCGGCTGGCGACCGATGGACACCCATTCGCTGGCAACCGTGAAGACCATTATGTCAACCGGATCGACGCTGGTGCCGGAGAGCTTTGATTTTGTCTACGACGCCATCAAGCAGGATGTGCACCTGGCGTCCATGTCCGGTGGCACAGACCTGTGCGGTTGCCTGGTCGGCATAAATCCGTTCGGCGCCGTACGGTCGGGCGAGATCCAGGCACCGGGCCTGGGCCATGACATCCAGGTTTATGACGATGACGGCAAACCGATGCGGCGCGGCAAGGGCGAACTGGTCAACACCAACTGCTTCCCGTCCATGCCGCTGGGTTTTTTCAATGACGACAGCGGTGAGCGCTATCACGATGCTTACTATGCCCGGTTCGATAATGTCTGGTGCCAGGGCGACTTCGCCGAGTGGACGGACATTGGCGGCATGATCATACATGGCCGTTCAGATGCGACTTTGAACCCCGGCGGCGTACGCATCGGCACGGCTGAAATCTATGCCCAGGTCGAACAGATACCGGAGGTCATCGAAGGCCTGGCCATCGGCCAGGACTGGGACAATGACGTTCGAGTCGTGTTGTTTGTGCGTCTGTCGGACGGCACAGAGCTGGATGAAGCGCTGGAAAAGAAGATCCGCACCCAGATCCGCGCCGGCGCCTCACCGCGCCATGTACCGGAGAAGATTGTTGCCGTGGCTGACATACCGCGCACCAAGTCCGGTAAGATCACCGAGCTTGCCGTGCGCGACGTGGTACACGGCCGCCCGGTCAAGAACGTCGAGGCACTGGCCAATGCCGAGGCGCTGGATCTTTTCAAGGATGTGGAGGCGTTGCAGAGCTAGGGCCTGGGCTGGCGCCATGAGACGGCGGGTTTCTACCTACCAGTCACCAGCTTATGCGGACTGGTGACATGGCCCACACCATGACTGCTTCCCTGGCGGTTCGATTGCGAAAGCGGTGTGCGATCATCGAGGGGTAGGAGAAGCTGTCGCCGGTTTTCAGGACGATCGTTTCGTCTCCAAGTTTCAGTTCAACCTCGCCGGTTACGACAATCGCGTGCTGTTCGCCTTCAAACGTGTAGCCTTCAAGCGATTCAGGCGGCGTGCCTGAGCCCGGCGGGAAGCGCGACAATATCAGATAGCATTGACCGGACAGTGTGCTGGACAACAACTCGTCTTGGAAACCGAGCTCTTCTTTCGTACGGGTATACATGCCTGACAAGCTGCGCCGGTGCTCGGCGCGAACCACATGCTGCCTTTCCAGAGGTCCGTCGCCCGCCTGTGCAGGGAAGAACCACGCAGGATCAACCGCCAGCGCCGTGCTGATTTGATTGCGCAGTTGATCAGAAACGCGAGCCGTACCGCGTTCAATCCTGCTGAGATAGGCGGTTGAGCAGGATATGGTCTCAGACAGCTCGTTCAAGGTGAGGCCGCGCGCCTTGCGGACCTCCCGAATTTCGCTTCCCAAACGCTTCGCGTCTGGTGCCGGGATTTGATTGTTCATGGGGTCAGGGTAGAAGAATTTAGTTGATTTTTCGAGCAAAATTCTACTTAGTTGAAATTTGCTAAAATATTCAACTAACAAATTTCCCGTGGGAGGGCTCGATGCGCTTTGATCTGATTGCCAATTTCAGCCCTGGCGAGACCATTCCCTGGACCCGCACGCTTGAGATGATCCGCGAGCAATGCTCGCTTGCCGAGCAGGCGGGCTTTACCACCGCTTGGTTCACCGAGCATCACTTTGCCCACAACGGTTATATGAACGCGCCGCCGAACCCGATCCAGATGTGCACTCACGTGGCCGCCCATTGCCCGAAACTCCGGGTCGGTACGGCGCCGATTGTTTTGCCGGACTGGCACCCGTTGCGCGTGGCCGAAGACGTGGCGATGCTCGACAACATGACGCTCGGGCGCGTGGACTTTGGTGTTGCCAAGGGGATCAATGAGCGCTCCACCATCCAGTTTAACCGCGATGCGGACCGCCGTGACAACGGCCGCGTCATGCGGCTTTACCAGGAATGCCTTGAGATCATTCTGAAGGCCTGGACCAATGAGGCGTTCACCCACAAGGGCGAGTTCTACCAGTTCCCGGTGCCGGGCTGGAAAGAGACCAACCGCTTCTTTGAACCGCTTGATGCCCGCTATCATTCGGACGACGGCGAATACAAGGCGATGTATGTGCATCCGCGCCCCTATCAGTCCGCTCACCCGCCGGTCTGGCTGATGTCGAACGCACCGCCGACGTTCAAGCTGGCAGGCGAAAAGGGCTGGGGCGTGATATCAATGTCGTCTGCCCCCAAGCGCACACTGGCCTGTTGGGAACCCTATCGAGAGGCGCTGTCGAAGCGCGAGGGGCGTAAGGTGAAACTGGGCGAAGGCGTAGGCGTCTGCACCGCCTTCTATGTGGGTGAAACCATGGCGGAGGCAGTCAGCACCATTCGTCCCTGTATCAATGCCTATTATGAATTCCTTGGCGGGTCGCGACCAGCCGGAGAGTGGACCAAACACGGTTACCTGGATGTGGGCGAGGAGATGACCCCGACAGATGATGCCATGGACTGGTTCGATTTTCTCAATAAGCGCGGCATTATTGTCGTGGGTGATGCAGCATACGTCGCTGAAAAGTTTGCCGAGAAGCAAGAAGCGACCGGTCTCGATCATCTTATGTTGATGCAACAGTATACCGGCGTTCCCTATGAGAAAATTCTGGCCAGCTGGAACCGGCTCTTCGAGCACGTGGTACCGAAATTCGGTACTCGGTCCATCGCCCAGAAGCGGGAGCTGGCGAATGCTTGAGATCTGGGGTCGGCCGTACTCATCCAACGTCATTCCGGTGATCTGGACTGCAAATGAACTGGAACTGGATTACACCCTGCAACTGGCGGGCGGGAGTTTTGGCAAGCTCGATACGGCGGAATATGCCGGGATCAATCCTAACCGCATGATACCGGCTATTCGCGATGGCGACTTCGCTCTTTGGGAAAGCCATGCCATCGTGCGCTACCTGTGTGACCGGTATGCCAATGGCACGCTTTGCCCGCACGACCCACAAACCCGCGCTGTTGCGGACCAGTGGATGGAGTGGTCGGGAACACGCGCGTTCCCGCCGGTCATCCAGTTGTTTTTTGCCACCGTGCGCACCGCACCGGATAACCGCGACACGGCTAAAATAGCATCACTTCGCGATGAGGCCAGTGAGGTGCTTGCACTGCTTGATGCGCATCTCGCAGACCGCACCTACGTAACAGGCGATACCTTTACCATGGGCGATATTCCATTAGGCTGCGTGGCCTATCGTTTCTTCAATGTAGATGTGGACCGCCCAAGTTTGCCAAATCTTGAAGCCTGGTACGCGCGGTTGTGCGAACGGTCTGCTTACCAGAAACATGTCATGCGCTTCTTCGGGACAAATCCCGGCGAATGGCAGGCACTGGAAAAGGCCTGTACCTCGGAAGGCGTACTGTAGGATGGATATCACGGATTATCGCCGCGCGCTCGGGTCTTTCCCCACGGGGGTCACAATTGTGACGGCCTTTGACAGGGAAGGCCAGCCGTGGGGCCTGACCGCCAACTCGTTCACGTCTGTCTCGCTTGAGCCCCCGGTGATATCAGTTTGCATTGCCAAGGCCGGCCGTGTTTTTCCGACATTGAAGGCCTCAAGCCGGTTTGCGGTAAACATCTTGTCCGCCGACCAGCAGGAACTGGCCGAGCATTTCGCCAGCGAAGTGGAGAACCGCTTCACCGGCATAGACTGGCAGGCAAAGCCGGCGGGTGCGCCGTTGCTGCCCGGTGCGTCCGCCCAACTGGACTGCACTGTTCATTCCCGTGTCGACGCCAGTGATCACGAGATCCTTCTCGGTCTCGTAGAGACCTACGACCACACAGAGTTCCCGCCGCTGGTGTATTGCCGGGGCCGTTTCTTCGCAACACCGCAACCGGAGGCCTTATGATGAGCGATGCTCTGACCTATCACACGCGTTTCTCCCCCGAAGAGTTCGATGCGCAATACAATTTGCGTGCCGGGCGTCCGGACTATGAAGTCACGGTCATTCCGGACTGGACCCATGACAGCGAAGCCGCCCGTACCAAGCTCGATTGCACAATCGACATTCGCTATGGCGACGGTGAAAAGCAGCGACTCGACGTGTTTCGTTGTGGCGATACGTCGGCGCCGGTATTGGTCTATTTCCATGGTGGGTACTGGCAGCGCGGAGACAAGTCGATCTACAGCTTTATCGCGACGCCGTTTGTGGCCGCAGGCGTGAACGTCGTGGTGGTGGGATATGACCTTTGTCCGTCAGTCACGATCACCCGCATATCCGAACAGGCCCGCGAGGCGATGGCCCATATCTTTCGCAATGCCGCCGAGTTGAAGATCAACCGCGACCGCATCACGGTCATGGGCCATTCAGCGGGCGGACACATCACGCAGATGATGATGGCGGCCGATTGGCCGGCGTTTGCAGACGACCTGCCTGCCGATCTGATCAAGGCAGGCATTCCCGTTTCTCCGTTAAGTTACCTGGAGCCTGTGCGGCTGACCGAAGCGCTCAACGCGGGCATTCGCATGGATGCTGCCGAGGCAGAAGCTGAAAGCCCGATGACCAACCATCCGCCGGTAACCGATGCTGCCCAGCTCGTGGTTGTCGGCGGGGCTGAAACGGAAGAGTTTCACCGCCAGGCCCGCATGTACGTCGAAAAGTATCGGACAGCTTCGCGCCCGGTCGATCTCTACATCGTTCCCGGTGTGGACCATTTCGATGAACTGAACGTTCTGGCTGATCCCGCCAGCCCGTTTTTTGCAAGAACCTGCGACATCCTCCGCTCATAAGGAACAAGATGATGACCGGCCTGAACCGCGAACTGGTGGACGCCGTGGGCGACGCCTTCAACGCAAACGACATAGACGCTGTAATGCAGTATTTCGCCGCCGATGCGGTTTTTGATCACGCGGCCGGCCCGGAGCCTCACGGTTTCCGGTTCGAAGGCGCCGAGACGATACGTGGCGTGTTTGCAGGCCTGTTTGAAAAGGTCGCCAGCGTGCGCTGGGAAACGCTGGATTGCCGGATCGCCGGCGACAAGGCCTATTGCGAGTATCACCGAACTGCGATCCATAAGGATGGTTCGAAAGAAGACTTTCTCAGCGTTGACATACTGACATTCAATGACGGACTGATCGTGCACAAGGACACGTATTACAAG
>JBPCVV010000273.1:0-11440 GCA_051010195.1 Anderseniella sp.
GGTTTTCAAGTCCTTTCAACGCGGTCAGGGGCAAAATAGACCCCGCCCTTCGGGTTTGAAGGAAAACACCCGCCTGAAGGCGAAAAATGCTCGACAAGGCACAAAGCCTTACCTTGCGCTTTTTCACCGTCATTCGAATGTTTTCTTTCAAACAGAATGGTATAAGATTAATGGGTCCTGACCCTAATCCGGGCCCTTCCGAATTGACCCAGACATCTGCAGCCATTCTTCGGGACGTATTCGGATTTGATGAATTCCGGGCTGATCAGGAAGCGGTCATTGATCTTCTGTCGCACGGCGAAAACGCACTTGTGGTGATGCCCACGGGTGCCGGCAAGTCGCTATGTTATCAGGTGCCTGCCCTGCTGCTGGACCGTCCCACCATCGTCGTGTCGCCGCTGATTGCGCTGATGGACAACCAGGTTGCCGGCCTGCGTGTCAACGGCATTGCCGCCGGCGCCATCCATTCGGGGCTTTCGCGTGCTGAACAGGTCGACAACTGGCGGACTTTTGCGTCCGGTACCTGCCAGCTGCTTTACCTGTCACCTGAGCGCCTGATGACAGAGCGCATGCTGGTGGCACTTGAGAAACTCGACCCTGCCCTGATCGTGGTCGACGAGGCACACTGCATCTCCAAGTGGGGTGTGAGTTTCCGGCCGGAATATGAGCAGTTGTCGGTACTGTGCGAACGTTTTCCAAACGCGGCCATCGGCGCGTTTACCGCGACCGCAGACGATGCGACACGCAAGGACATCGCACAGAAACTGTTCCGCGGCAGGGGCAGGATTCTGGTGCAGGGCTTCGACCGGCCCAACCTCACCCTGGCGGTATCGGCAAAGCGAAACTGGAAAACCCAGCTTTTGGGTTTCCTTCAAGACAAGAAGGCAGCATCCGGCATTGTCTATTGCCTGTCCCGCAAGTTCTGCGAGGAGGTCGCCGGATTCCTGAGCCAGGACGGATACAAGGCCATTGCCTACCACGCCGGCCAGGACGCCGAGGTCAGGGCTGCCAACCAGAACAGGTTCATGAGCGAAGACGCCATTGTCATGGTGGCGACCATCGCCTTCGGCATGGGTATCGACAAGCCCGATATCCGCTATGTGTGCCATCTCAACCTGCCGGGCAACATGGAGAGCTACTATCAGGAGATCGGCCGTGCCGGCCGCGATGGCCTGCCGGCTGAAACCCTGATGCTCTACGACCTGTCGGACATGCGCATGCGGCGGCAGTTCATTGAACAGGACGGCGAGGACGACGTCCACAAGCTGCGCGAGCACAAGCGCCTCGATGCGCTGCTTGCCTACGCGGAAGCCTCCGGTTGCCGGCGCCAGGCACTGCTGTCGTATTTCGACGAACCCACCGGTGCCTGCGGCAACTGCGACAATTGTCTCGCGCCACCCGAACTGGAGGACGGAACCGCCGATGCCCGGTTGCTGTTCTCCGCCATACGTCAAACCGGCCAGATGTTCGGCGGCGCTCACATCATCGATATTCTGCGCGGTGCCGCAACACAGAAAATCGCAGACCGCCATCATGACGCGCTGGACTGCTATGGCGCAGGTGCTGCCCACTCGAAGGAATACTGGAATGCCTTCATCCGGCAGGCGGTCGCCGGCACCTACTTGACCATCAACATCCAGAAATATGGGGCCCTGCAACTCAACCACCGCGCCGAAGAGATAGTAAAGGGTGACGGGAAATTCGCACTGCGCCGGATTGAGGCACTCAAAACTGGCCGGGTCAAAAAGCAAGCCAAAGCCAAAGCGGGGGCGACAGCGGTCTCGGAGGCAGACCGGGACCTGCTGGCGTCACTGAAAGCACTGCGGCTCACCCTTGCCCAGGAACGGAAAGTTCCAGCTTTCGTGATCCTGCATGACTCAACGCTGAACGAAATCGCCAGCACCCGTCCCAAAACGCTCGAACAGATGGCATCCATCTCAGGCATCGGGCCGCGCAAGCTCGAACAGTTCGGACAGGCCTTCATGGATATCGTAACCGCGCACTGAGTGCACGATCTAGAGCCAGAAAGGCTCTAGGGCGAAATCGGATTTCGGCTGTCCGCCAGGATCTTGCCGCCAATGCCTACGAAGCACACGCCTGCGGCGCGTTCAATCCAGTGCTGGGCGTCTTGAAACCGGGATATCACCGGGCGTGACGACATAAACACCGCGACGATCGTGTACCAGGTCAGCGCACTTGCCATCACCAGCCCGATCATCACCATCATGCCCCACAACGGCATGGTGCTGGTCATTGCGGTCGCAAATACGCTGGTGAACAACACGATTGCCTTGGGATTGGTGAGGGTGACCAGAAAACCGAACACAACCGGATTGCCGCGGTTCGAGGCTCCGGGTTGGTCGATGCTGATGGCCGCAGGCCTGGTCAGGATCAGCTTCAGGCCCAGATAGGCCAGATAGCATCCGCCGCACACCCGCACCGCCCACGCCAGCCACTGGTACTCGAGCAGAATGGCGGACAGGCCGAGCAGGCTTAACGTGGCATAAAGGCCCAGCCCCAGCGTCACGCCGACGGTTGTCAAAAGCCCGGCCGCGGTCCCCCGTGACATGGACGAGCGGACCACCGCTACAAAATCGGGGCCTGGCAGCATCAGGGCAGGAATGAAAATCGCAAACACACCCAGCAATACAATTGTCCACTCCACGGATATACCTTTCAGATTGGCAAAAGATCAGCATGAATCATTTCCGCAGCCGGGGTAAAGTGCCGATATACGAACCCGGACAAATCGGCTAAAAGTCCCGGCATGCAAGTCGAACCGGCTTACCCCACTGCCTGTACGGTGGTCGCCGCAAGGCGTATCGGCTGGGGCTATTGGTCGCGAAAGATCAGTATTTGTCGTTTCTCCCGTGATTCGTGGTTTAAAGAGGCTGCCACTGAAGATAAAGGTTATCCGAAAACTGGGGGGCACGGTGTTGGCAAAGTCAGGACGACAAGATTGATAAAATTTATCAAGTCCAGCCAGCTGCTCGAAGTGTTCTTCAACGCGCCCGGCGCGAAACCCTGGACCGTCACGGCCTGCATGTTGATCGCAGGCGTGTTGGACATGATGAGCATGGGTGCGATCCTGCCGGCCATCGGTCAACTTGGCGGCGAGAGTATCGCCAGCGATTCGAAGCTCAACGAGATTGTAACCGATCTGGTGACGTATGTCGGTGTCGCACCCACATTGGCCAACTTCATCACCCTGGTCGCGGTTCTGCTGATCCTGAAATCCATCATCTCCCTGGTCGCAATGGGTTATGTCGCTTCGTCCGTGGCCCAGGTGCAGGCTGAAATCCGGCGCCGTCTGCTGGTCGGCGTCATGGGCGCGCGCTGGCGTTATTTTGTCGACCTGAAACCGGGAGAGATTGCCAATTCCATTTCCGGACAGACGCTGCATGCCGGCGAAGCCTATTACGCGACCGCCATGGTGATCGTGTCCAGCATGAAGGCGATCGCCCTGATGCTGGCGGCCACCCTGGTGTCAGGTTACATGGTTGTTCTGACAATCATTGCCGCCATCATCATCTCGCTTCCCATGTACAAGCTGGTGTTGTTTGCCCGCGAGAGCGGCAAGAAGCAGTGGGAACGCGCCGGCATTCTGGGCTCGAAGGTCCAGGATGCGGTGGGCAACATGAAGGCCATCAAGTCGATGAACCGGGGCGGGACGTTTTCGTCGCTGTTCGACAATCTGGTGCTTGAACTGCGCAAGGCCTATTTCGCCCTGGTGATGTCCCGCCATGCTCTTGGTTACGGGCAGGACATCATGGTCGCCATCAGTGTAACGGCGGGGTTTTACGTCGGCACCCAGATTGTCAAGATTCCGCTGTCCGACATGCTGGTCCTCGGCATCATCTATTATCAGGTCATCACACTGGTCAAAAAAATACAGGAGCAATTGCAACAGCAGGCCATCATGCAGGCGGCATACTTCGGGCTGATGAAGATGATCGACAAGGCCGAGGGCAACCAGGAGGCCGTTGCTGGAAAGCACATACCCGGCCTCACCGTCGGCTGCAAATTCGAGCAGGTCGATTTTTCCTACGGCGACAAGCCCATTCTGAAACAGGTCGATGTTGAAATACCGGCCGGCGAAATTACCGTGTTGCTCGGGCCATCCGGCGCCGGCAAGACCACCATGATCGACTTGTTGTCCGGGCTGCTGACGCCGGACAAGGGCACAGTGACAGTTGACGGCGTCTCCCTGACCGATATCGACATCGGCAAATGGCGCGACGGCATCGGGTATGTACCGCAGGAACTGACGCTGCTGCACGGCACGGTCTATGACAATGTGACCCTGGGCGATGGCAGCATATCGCATGACGCCGTGTGGCAGGCGCTGAAGGCTGCCGGCGCGGACGGTTTCATCGACGAGTTGCCGAAAAAGCTTGACACCGACGTCGGCAATATGGGGGCAAGACTGTCCGGCGGCCAGCGCCAGCGCCTGTCGCTGGCCCGCGCTCTGGCAAGCAAGCCCAAACTGCTGATCCTCGATGAAGTGACCAGCGCACTTGATGAAGATACCGAAGCCGAGATCTGCCGTAACATCACCGGCCTCGGCAGCAAGTACACCATTGTAGCCATTACCCACCGCCCGGCATGGAAAGAGATTGCAACGAAGCTGTACCGTGTCAGGAACGGACGCGCGGAGTTGGTGGAACTGGAAGTGCCTGACGCAGCCCAATAGCCGCGGAGCACTATTATCTGGAAATACCGTCGGGGCCGCAACCATGACATTTGACCACTATGACCTCGCGATCGCAGGCGCCGGTTTTTTCGGTGCCACCATTGCCGAGCGCTGCGCAAACCAACTTGGTATAAAGGTGTTGCTGATCGACAAACGCGATCACATAGGCGGCAATGCCTATAGCGAAATCGATCCATCCACCGGCATCGAAGTCCACAAGTACGGGGCTCATCTGTTTCACACACCCAACAGGAAGGTCTGGGACTATCTGCGCAGGTTCACCGAGTTCACGTCCTATCGGCACCGGGTGTTTACGGTGCACGACGGACAGGTATACGCGATGCCGATCAACCTGGGGACGATCTGTCAGTTTTTTGGCCGGCATATGAGCCCGGACCAGGCTCGTGACCTGATCAAGGAACAGGCCGCGGAACTGGGTCAGAAGGAACCGTCAAACCTGGAGGAGAAAGCGATTTCTCTTATTGGTCGCCCGCTTTATGAAGCATTTATTCGCGGTTACACCGCAAAACAATGGCAGACCGACCCGCGCGATCTTCCCGACAGCATCATCACCCGGCTGCCCGTCCGATATACATTCGACAACCGATATTTCAATGACCCCTATGAAGGCCTGCCCGCAGACGGTTACACGGCCGTCTTCAACCGGATGCTCGATCATCCCGCCATTGACGTGAAACTGGCTACGGACTTCTTCGACATTCGCCCCCTTCTGCCGTCCACGCTGCCGATAGTCTACACCGGGCCCATCGACCGTTACTTCGATTTCCGTCTTGGGCCGCTCAACTGGCGCACGCTGGATTTCGAGCGTGAAGTGCTTGAAACGCGTGACTTTCAGGGCATCCCGGTAATGAACTATGCCGACGAAAAAATACCTTTCACGCGTATCCTGGAATTTCGGCACTTCCACCCCGAACGTGAATACCCTGAAGACCGTACCGTGATCGCGCGTGAACATTCACGTTTTGCTTCGTCTCAGGACGAGCCGTACTATCCCGTCGGCAGCGCCAGCGATCGCAAGAGGTACCTCGCCTACAAACAACTGGCCGACCAGGAGCCAAACGTCATTTTCGGCGGCCGGCTGGGCACCTATCGATATATCGACATGCACCAGGCAATCGGCGCTGCGCTGAGCTGTTTTGAAGGTGAGTTGACATCAATAGTCACTGAATCAATGGGCAACAAGCAGTACTAGCTGTACAATATAATAAAAGCATAATTCAGCAGTAATATTGCAGACAAGATGACATGAATTATGATATCTGGGCAATACTGACAAATCACTCCCAATACGGTCTTTTGAACCGCCAGGCTGGCAATGAAACCCGAAGTGTTGACACCCGACAAACAGGCACTGCTGGCCTCGTTGAAGGCGTACCACGAAAAGTCTCTGGAGGCATTTTCGCGACGGGACTTCCAACTTGCAGAGACGCAACGCAAACAAGTATGCGAGTTTAGTGAGGCCGCATTCCCGGCGATCGACATTGCACCACGCAATCCTGCCGGATGCTGTATCGCAGTCGTCACCTACAAGCCGAATGATGATTTCAATCAGTTGATCGAGTTCATACTCAACAACATCCTGACCAGCAACCCGCAGCACAGACTACTGGTTGTGAACAACAGCGCCGACACCCTGGCCTACAAAACTGCAAACTCCACCTCCAGGCTGCAGGAGATCAATTTGGGCTTCAACTTCGGATGCTCAGGCGCGCGCAATGTTGCCGCCAACATGACCGACTGCGAATACATAGCATTTGTTGATGATGACGGCGCTCTGCAACCTGGCGCCATATGCCAGCTCCTCAAAACCATTACGAACTTCAACGCGGTTGCCGTGCGCGGACGCGTCGCGCCCAGGAGTCCGGACGGCGTCGGCGCTCCGCACTACTCAAGAGGCGACTTGGTGATCCCCAGCCTTCCCGATTGCGAAGGCATTTCGATCTGGAGAACTGACAAGTTCAGAAAATGGGGAGGCTTCAATACGCTGCTTGCAGGCCATGAAGGTGTGTGGTTGGCAGCCAAAATGCTGCGCTTCTTCGGTCCTGAAGCCTTCTTATACGATCCGGAAGCTCTGCTTTATCACGATTACTCCCCATCGCACGATGACGCGTCCTGGAAGACCCAGAAGCATGATCGGAACAGCCGGTATCTTGCATTTGCGGGGATAGACCTCGCAGGTTTGTCGGCGCTGTTTTCAAGGTACAGAACCAACATTCTCAAAAACATCCAGTACACCAGCGCGCTTGAGTCGCTTCGAGTGTACCGGAAACCGGCGGCCGGCGTGTCGCTGATCACCACGGCGAAGAATTCGCTGGCGTTCCTTGACGACTATCTAGCCTCCATATTGAACCTTGATTCCGGCAAGCTTGAAGTGATTTACGTCGATGACAACTCCGACGACGGCTCTTTTGACAAGGCCACGTCGCTGGCCAAAACGCACCCCTGGCTCAAGGTCAGCAAGACAGCAAAACCGGGAAGAGGCGGCAGTTTGAATTGCGCTGTTGCCAGCGCCTCAAATGACATCTGCCTGATTGCCGATGTCGACGACATCAGTTGTTTCAACAGGGTCAACCTCACATTGAAATATTTCGCTGAGCACCCGGAATCTGCCTGTGTATCTTTTGTCTACTTTGCAGATGACCCCGGGCGCGGACCGGCCAACCCGGCGCCTATCGGCAAGGTATCTCTGCTGGGACGCAGCCTGTTTGGCATGCCTGCATCTTTTCCCGCATTCGGATTCCGCAGGTCGTTTTTCAATGAACAGTTCAATTGCGAGAACTCGGCAACATTAGATTACGACTGGATTGTCAGAAACCTGCTCGCGAGTGGCCGCGACGGACATATCATACCCGCAGTAGCATCCTGGTATCGCCTGCATGACAAGCAAATCTCTTCAGAAAGAAGGGATCACCAGATCGATGTCGCGGTCAAAACGGCCTGTCTGCTGCACACCAGTTTTGTTGGACCGCTCACCGACGAAGATATCCGCATGGTGCGGTATCTTACAGGCTGGACAGCAATGGATCCCAATGACCGAGAGTTGCTGGATACCCATTGCAGCAGGCTGTGCCGGTCGATCGCCGCCTCCAACATACCCAATAAGGGTGAAATCCTCGCTTTGGTTCACAGCAGGCTGTTTGAGGTGCGCAGCATCGGAAAGCTCCCGCACAAATCCAGTTTTCGTCATCGTTTGCGCGGCAGGGCAAGAGCGCTGCTTGGTTCGAAATGACACGCACCTCGCCGACAGGCAGATCCGGCCCGCTGGTCACAATCGGCATCTGCAACCTGGACTCACCCGACACCATCGACCGCTGCATCAACTCTGCATTGCGACAGACCTATCCCTGCACTGAAGTGATCCTGGTAGATGATGCATCCACAGACGGTGTAGTGGCCCACCTTCAGCAACATTATGGCTCGCAAATCACCATCCTTGAGAACGCCGGCAACAGGGGAGCAGGTTATTCCCGAAACGTGATTCTGGATCACGCAAATGGTGAATTCACGGCGTTTTTCGACTCAGATGACAAGGCAATGCCGGATCGCATCTCACAACAGATCGATTGCATTCTCACAAACGAAGAGACGTCTGGTAGTGGTGTTGTTTCACTTGCAAACTTCGACCTGTTTGTCGGTGAACACCACCTGGAACGAACCTTCGCCCTGGGCGAGCAACAGGCTGCATATTCCGGCTCGCAGGCGGTTGCCCTGGTCTGGTATGTGTTGTTGAAGCATTCAGGTATCAGGTTTCTTCGCTCCAGATTGCCCGTTGCGCCATACGACTATCACCTGGGCACCTCGCTCATGGCCGCGCGAACTTCCGTTTTTCGCGCCTACCGGTTTGACGACGCCTTGCGCCGCATGCAGGACCTGGATCTGTTGCTGAGGTTCTGTGAAGACGGCGGCACAATCGCCAGTTCGGGCGATCACTGCGTCAACATTCATGCCTATGAAAAAGGCTACAAGAGATGGAGCGTCGTGCTTGAGAACTTTTCCACCATACTGGGGAAGCACACGGCTTCATTTGCTGGCAATATCACCAGGCATCACTCACTGGCGGCTTGGCTGAACGGCATCATGATCAGCGTCCACAGATGCCGCGAAAGGTTCTGGACAAATTGAAGGGATCATCAAAACCAAGCCTGGCTGCAATCGTTCGCTGCAATGGAAGTGCTGATTACACGAAGCTGAAATCGTCGATTTCTGATTGCCTGAAACTGGACGTGTTCCTGTCCAGTTACAGCGCGGCAGGTGACAATTCCATGCATGTCTATCCGGGCGGCAAATGGGAAGGCATCTATGACTTCTTCCGCTGCCATGCGGACATCCTGGACAATCATGACTACATCTGGCTGCCGGACGATGATATCGAAGTCACACCTGAAGCCATCGAAACCCTGGTTTCCGCCATGGCCGAGTATGACCTGTGGCTCGCCCAGCCGGCGCTTGCGGCCTCAAGCCAGATGTACTGGCCGATCACCTTGCGCTGTGCTGAGTTCAAGATGCGGTACACAACGTTCGTGGAACTGATGGCGCCCTGTTTCAGGGCAGAATTTCTTCGCACAATCCTGCCGTTGTTCAAGGACAAGCGGACCGGTTATGGACTGGACCAGTACTGGGCCTACTGGACCGACAAGCCCGCTTCACGCTGTGCAATCATCGACAGTGCGGTCATGACCCATCCGAGGCGGGAACGGGCAAGCGGCCTGTACAGGACGCCTGACGAGGCATCTGCCGAAGGGGCCGAGCAGCAAAAGCACTATGGTCCGGCCATGTCACCGCACCTGGTCACCGGTGCAGTTGCCCTCGATGGATCAGATGCAGTATACGATCAGGCGCTGCTGAGCCAGGTGTTCCGCAGCGGAATGAGACAACTGGTCAAGTCAGAAAGCCTGGTCGCAATCAGCCGGTTCCTGAGACTTCTGCGGGAATTGCGGTCAAACACGAAACTGCACGACCTGAAAAGCCTTCGTTCCCTGCCGCTTCCGCTCGCACCAGATCGGACCGGTTAGAACCATGGCTTTTTGTCCGGATGAAGTCCTGAGAAAACTGTGGCGCTGCTACCAAAGGTTTCCTGAGGTTACCCGTCAGCTGCGCCCGATGTTATCGCCTGCGCAGGTGAGCTACAACGACGCGACCTATCAGGTTCACCCGGCAGACAACTACACCGAGTTCAAGTTTTGGATTGAGGGCAAGCCGCCCGAACATGAGGCAGCGGAATTTCTGTGCAACTACTTCGTCGGCAGGGCCATAAACATGATTGACGTCGGCGCCAATGCCGGCCTGTTTTCCTTGCCAATTGCCAATGCTGCCCCACCAGACTCTGCTTTCTACCTGTTCGAACCCAATCCGATTCTTCATGACAGAATTCGCCAGAACGTTGCACTGAACGGCACCCATGGTGTGGAATTGTTCGGGATTGCACTAGGCGACCGCGAGCAGGTCGCACCTCTGTACCTGCCAGGGCATGCGAACTACGGCGAGGCCAGGCTCGAGGTTGCCTATCGTAGCGGCCGGCAGGAATCCATCATTGTCCCGGTCGAAACGCTGCCGAGCCAGATCAACCGGATTGGGATAGAGCGAATAGACCTGCTGAAAGTTGATGTTGAAGGCGTCGAAGACGGTGTGATTGTCCCGCTGTTGAGGGACGGTTCGGCACCAATGCCTGAACTGATTTACTTCGAAGATGCCCATCAGAAGCTTTGGCACTATGATCTGTTGGGCGAGATTGAAAAAGCCGGATACAGATTGCGGGCCCGTTTCGGACCCAATGCCCTGTTTGCAAAATGTGCGGATGACGGACATCCGGAAAACCCGGCCCCACAATCCGGATCCCGCAAGGTGGTGCGAATTGCCATTGTCATCTGTACCCACAATCAGCCCGGCGACACGATGGAGACACTGGCCTCGATCGGGCAACTCGCCTTGCCGCCAGCCTCATTGTGCGAGGTCGTCATCGTCAACAACTCCAGTGAGCTCATCGACCCACGCGAATTTCAACGGCACGTGAAAACATTAAAGACCACTGTGTTGCATGAACCGAGCCCCGGGCTTTCCGTTGCCCGCAACACCGCGGTCGCCGGCACCAACGCTGACTATGTGATCTTCACCGATGATGACGTGACGGTTCCCCCGGACTGGCTGGCGAGATATGCAAGTGCGTTCCGGCGATATCCGGATGCGGCGTTTTTCGGCGCCGATATCGTGCCTGATTTCCCGGGGGCCGACACCTCATGGGGTCACGCGCTGTCCACGGCCGCCGGAAGTTGTTTTGCACGCTTCCATGTCGGACCGCACGACAGGCATATAGGTGCAGCGAGCCGTGCCGCTCACTACCCGTTCGGGGCCAACATGGCGTTTCGCGCCGATACGCTCAGTAACTTCCGGTTTGACGAAAGCCTGGGCCGCCAGCCGGACGGCGTAGTGCTCAGTGGAGAGGAAACCGGCCTGATCGCGGACATGGTGGCTGCTGGACATGCCGGAGCCCTCATTGCGGACAACCCGGTCACCCATCTGATTTCGCCTTCAAGGCAGACCCTCGACTATGTCAGGCGCTACTATTATGGCCAGGGCCGGTTGCAGGCCAGCAATACCTTGAAGGCAGGTGGATGGAGCACCGCGCCCGACCGGGTTCTGTCACCACCCGCGGCATATCTGTTCCGGCTGCTTAGAACGGTCGCCGGCGCAATGCAGGCAAAAACACCGGCAGTGTGGATTGAGCGCCAG
>JBPCVV010000274.1:0-3122 GCA_051010195.1 Anderseniella sp.
TTGTCGACCTCATAGCCTTTCAACTGGCGCAGAAACGAACTGCCGGACAACAGCCGTGCCAGTGCCCTGTCGCCGATGCGATAGGCTTCAAGCTGCGCGCTGTCGGTATTGACGGAGACCAGCGGAATACCGCGCCGGGTTGTGCTGGGCAGAACAAAACGGTCACCGGTAAAGCGCACCGCAGGCGCGCGATCGCGAACGTAGACATTAAGGGTGACCGGCTGCTCCAGTACTTCGCCCACCGATGATGGCAGCCCCTGGCGCAACCCGACCCTGTAGGTCTGGCCGTGCGACAGCCATTCGACACAGACCTGCTTGTCCTTGGCTTCCAGTGACCTGGCAGGTGCGCCATTCACGGTTACGAACTGCGCATAATCGGTTCCCGTGCGCACCAGAGTTTCGGAAAGCTGCACACAGATGCGCGGTGTCGTTGCATCGCTGTCCACCGAATGGCCAACGACACGAAATCCCTGGCGTTCACGTAACTCCCTGTATGCCGCGCGCACTTCTGCCGATGACACCAGCGCAAGGCTGGCCTTGTAGGCCTCCAGCGCCGGACGGAACAGGTTGCGCTTGTCGAGAGCATTGGCCAGTATTGTCAGCGCCTGTGCCCTCAGTGCCGTTGTGGTGCTGTTGCGATATGCAATCTGGGCGGCAGAAGATGCGGTCTGCTTGAGCCGGTAGTTGTTCTCGCCCGGCCCCGGGATGACGCGAAGTGAGGCCCGGGCGAAACCGATCCATAAAGCAGCATCTTCCCGGTCAAGTCGCAGTGCCGCCAGATAGGCATCGCGCGCAACACGTACCTCGCCCGACTGCAGCCCTGTGTCACCCGCCTTTTTCAGCGATATGAACCCGCGCGCCTCGCCCGCATCAGGGGCTCCGATTTCGGATTGCGTCTGGCGCACTTCTGCCGTCACATGCGCCGGCAGAAACGTCATTGGCGGCGCCGCCGCGATATCTGGCTGTAGGGAGACTTCCACGACCCGCCCGGCAACGGCTCCTGCGAACGGTTTTGCAAGCCCGTAGTCGGATTTCAGGAAACACCATTTCTGCCTGCTGGTGTAGGTGAACGCCCGGCACTGCGCGTCTTTCAGACACAGCGCCTTGCATTGGTCGAGCGAAACGTCGCTTTGGGTTTTCAGATCAAAGCCGAAATAGTCCAGGTCCTGCGACGTGACTATAGTCCGCTCGGCGGCAGCGGCCTGGGTCGGCAAAAAAATCAATGTGAGCAGCAACAGGGCGAACGCAGGCGCGTTCTGGAAACTCGACCTCATGGTCCGTTCTCCGTCCAACAACGATCGCCCCGTCTACGCCACCATAATGCGGTGCCCGTGCCAGATGTCAATTGACAGAAATTCAGATTACATGGCCAAATCCGGGCCACGGCTGATATCGTCGCGTGGTCATATCTTTTTGACGACACCAAAATCTGAGATCGACCTCCATGACCAAGTCCAATCCGATGCGCGCCATCACAGAGAAAGAAATCGCCACTTACCAGCAAGATGGCGTCGTCTGCATGCGCGAACTGTTTTCACCCGAATGGGTGTCATCGCTGCGCGAGGCGGCGGAACGATCGATGCAGCAGCCCGGAGAGTTACATGCCGAGCTTGCCGCAGAGCGCAAAGAGACCGGGCGTTTCTTTCACGACACTTTCATCTGGATGCGGGACGACACCTGCCGTGACTTCGTTTTCAACTCTCCTGCGGGAGCAGCAGCAGCGCGGCTCATGCGGTCAGACAAGGTGAATATCTTTTTCGACCAGTGGCTGATCAAGGAACCGGGAACGACCACCAAAACCCCGTGGCATCATGACATGACCTACTGGCCCATAGACGGTGACCAGATCTCAACCCTTTGGCTGGCACTTGACCCTGTAACAAAGCAAACCGGCGCAGTTGAGTATGTGAAGGGTTCGCACAACTGGCGTCAGAAATTCAAACCCGCGAGCTTCAGTGGCACCAACCAGTACCGGGAAGCCCTGCCTGACGTGCCGAACATAGACTCCATGCGCGGCGAACTGGAGTTTGTCCAGTTTGATCTGCAACCGGGTGACTGTACCCTGCATCATGGGTTGACGGTGCATGGTGCTCCGGGAAACCAGTCTGGCAGTCACCGGCGCCGTGCCCATGTTTCGCGCTGGGCCGGTGATGACGTGACTTTTAGTCCGCGTGATGGATTGCAGGAGATGCCGCCCCTGCCCGATCTCACCAGTGGCGATCCGATCGATTCAGACCTTTGGCCAAGAGTGGTCGGATAGAAAAACCGGTACTCAGGCGTGTTTCCAGTCGTCCGGATCGTCAGAGTTGTTGGGCGACAGTCCGAGAATGTCGCCGTCAGTTGAACATCCCAGACCGAGAACCGTGCGATTGGCATAGTTGAAGTAGGCTGAAACCTGGTTGATCTCCAGGATTTCGCCGTCTGTGTAACCGGCTGCGCGCAACTCCGCTACGATACTTTCGCGCATAGCGGCGGGGGTTTCGGTCAGTTGCCTGGCGTATTCCATGGCAAGCTTCTGCCGATCGTCCAGAGGTGAATGATCAAGGGTCCGTGCCTCGATCGCGGCACGAATCGCATTTGCCTTCGGCTCGTCGTTCAGGAGTCGCTGCAGCCCGCAAAAATGATGTTCGACGCAATAGCCGCATTCATTGAGCGAACTGACCCAGACACCGAGCGTTTCAAGAAACCATTTGGGAATGGTGTTTCCGGAGTGATGCAGGACGTACTTGTAGATCGCCATGTGGCCTTCCATCGTGTGCGGCCGCAGCGAATGCATCATCATGATATTGTCAACATTGTCACCGGGACCTTTGACCCGGTCGTACAAGGTCTTCAGTTTTCCCTCTGCATCATCGTAGGAAACGGTTTCGATCCAGGCCATTTGGGTCCCTCGCTGCGTTTTCACTCAATGCCATAGGACATATGCTTGAGGATGCCCAGCGCCGGATTCGAGGTCTGGATTACGTCCCACTTCCCTGCAACTATGTCAGCGCTTGATCAGGCCGACTCACATTCGCAGAAAAGGCATGAGAAATGTGGCGTAAACTTCTGATACTGCCCCCAATTTTGCTGGGTGCGCTGGTGGTCTGGTGGATAGTCGGCCAGCGGCAGCCGCCGCAGAC
>JBPCVV010000275.1:0-6888 GCA_051010195.1 Anderseniella sp.
AGCTGGATGGCACCCCGATTGAAACCATGGACCGGTTGAAGGTCGCGCAAACCGTCCAGCCGATTTTCCAGGATCCCTACTCATCGCTCAATCCGCGTAAGTCGATCGGCAGCATTATCACGCTGCCGCTCAAGGTGCAGGGCGACAAAGACCCCGGCACATGGCGCAAGCGGGTTGACGAGATTATGGAACTGGTTGGCCTGCCCCGCCGGGTCTACAACAACTACCCCAGCCAGTTGTCGGGCGGCCAGCGCCAGCGCGTCGCCATTGCCCGCGCGCTCATCAACAGGCCGCGTATCGTCATCTGCGACGAACCGACCTCGGCGCTGGATGTGTCAGTACAGTCGCAGATACTGAATTTGCTGCAGGATCTTAGGGAAGAACTTGGTCTGACCTATCTTGTCATCAGCCACAACCTGGCTGTGGTCGAACACATGGCGACGCGGCTCGCCGTCATGTATCTCGGCCGCATTGTCGAGGAGGGAGACGCCGACACCTTGTTCCGCAATCCCAAGCATCCCTACTCGAAAGCACTGCTTGAGTCCGTGCTGACACCCGACCCGAGCCTCGGCGTGCCGGACACGCACCTGGGCGCTGCCTATCCGAACCCGCTGGACATGCCATCCGGATGCCGCTTCCACCCGCGATGTGTAAACGCAATGAGCCATTGTTCCGCCATCGCCCCGCGCAAAATCCCCGTCGGCGACGGTCATGTTGAATGTCACCTGTATGACGAGAATGAAGGAAAACTGGCATCATGAGCGAAACCGGCAGCCGCGATGGTGCGATAAGCCGCATCAGGAAGTATGTCGACGACGGCAGTTTTGAAACCGAACTGGCTGCCCGTGTCGCGCATCGCACGGAAAGCCAGAAACTGCCCGACAGCATGCCGCACCTGCACAAATATCTCGACCAGGAGATAACCCCGGCATTCGAGGCCATGGGCTTCACCACAAAGCGCTACGACAATCCGGTCTCGGGCCAGGCGCCGGCCCTGCTCGCAACCCGGACGGAAGACCCGTCACTGCCGACCGTTCTCGGATACGGCCATGGCGACGTCATCCGCGGGCTTGATGATCAGTGGACCAAAGGCGACGGTCCGTGGGTTACAGCCAGGGACGGTGATCGCCTGTATGGTCGCGGCACAGCCGACAACAAGGCCCAGCACACCATCAACATGGCGGCCATGCGCGCCGTGCTGGAAGAACGCGGCCAACTTTGTTTCAATGCCAAGTTCCTGATCGAAATGGGCGAGGAAGCCGGTTCAAAGGGCCTGGCCGACCTGGTGAGAGCTAACAAGGCGGATTTCGCCGCCGATGTGTTTATCGCCTCTGACGGGCCGCGCGTCGCACCGGACCGCCCGACACTGTCACTTGGCTGCCGGGGAGCGGTAAACCTCGATCTCGTCTGCGATCTGAGAGAGGGCGGGCATCATTCCGGCAATTGGGGCGGCCTGCTGGCCAATCCCGGGATTATTCTCGCTCATGCCATCGCATCCATCGTCGGGCCCAAGGGTGAACTGCTCGTCGACGGCCTGAAGCCGCCGGCCATGAGCAAAGCTGTGCGCGACGTTCTGCAAGACATTGAAATTGATGGTGGCGAGAGCGGGCCATCCATCGACACCTGGTGGGGGGAACCGGACCTGACACCGCCACAGCGCGTTTATGCCGGCAACGTGTTCAACGTGCTGGCCTATTCGACCGGCACGCCGGGACGTCCGGTCAATGCCATTCCGCCAAATGCCTCTGCCAACTGCCAGCTCCGCTTTGTCGCCGGCACGGATGTCGACAACATCATGCCCGTGCTTCAGGCCCATCTCGACAAAGCGGGGTTTGACATGGTGAAAGTGACACCACCGCCGGCTGCCAATGACGGCATGTTC
Source organism: Anderseniella sp. (assembly GCA_051010195.1). GTDB lineage: Bacteria > Pseudomonadota > Alphaproteobacteria > Rhizobiales > Aestuariivirgaceae > Anderseniella. Next base: position 1,883 of record JBPCVV010000275.1, read on the forward strand.
ACAGCGACACGAACCGAACCGGATCATCCCTGGGCTCAGTTCGTTCGCGAGTCGGTGCAACGGTCCACCAATTCAAAACCTGCCATTGTGCCGTCCATGGGCGGGTCCATCTGCAATGACATTTTCACCGATGACCTGGGCCTGCCCGCAATCTGGCTACCGCATTCCTACACATCGTGCTCCCAGCACGCACCTGATGAACATGTGCTGATGTCGGTTTGCCGGTCAGCTCTCGACATGATGACCGGGCTCTACTGGGACATCGGCGCCGGCGAAGTTCCGAGACGTAAGGCCTGAAATCAACAGCAAGGACAATTACAGATTTGAGCAAACCCTGTGACCTCAGCGCCATCGAGGCGCGCCGCCTGATCGGCATCAAGGCGCTTTCACCCGTCGAACTGCTCGACTCCTGCCTGGAGCGCATCGCCGAGGCAAACAATACTTTGAATGCCGTCGTGGCAATGGATGAAAAGGCGGCAAGAGCCAACGCCGGGACGGCCGAAAAGGCGGTCACGGACGGCGAGGACCTGGGCCTGTTGCATGGCCTGCCGGTCGGCATCAAGGACCTCAACGCGACCGCAAACCTGAAAACCACCTGGGGATCGCTGATCTACAAGGACCATGTGCCGGCAGAAGACGATCACATGGTCGCCAATGTCCGCGCTGCCGGTGCCAATGTGTTTGCAAAAACCAACACGCCGGAGTTCGGCGCCGGCGCCAACACCACCAACCGGGTCTATGGCCCGACCGGGAATCCGTTTGATGCCGAAAGAACCTGCGCCGGTTCCTCCGGCGGGTCTGCCGCTGCGCTTGCTGCCGGCATGATGCCGCTGGCGACCGGGTCCGATTATGGCGGCAGCCTGCGCACACCGGCGGCATTTTGCGGTGTTACCGGGTTTCGCCCCTCCCCCGGCGTTGTTCCAGCGGTCGGGCGCCCGATATCCCTGAACCCGTTTTCAGTGGTAGGCCCGATGGGCCGTACCGTCGCCGACACGCACCTCCTGCTGTTGGCCCAACAGGACAGCGACCTGCGCGATCCGTTCTCCAGCATGGACGATTTGGACATCCCCGCTACGCTTGCCGGCGCCGATCTGACCAATTTGCGGGTGGCCATATCCACCGACCTGGGCTGTGCACCTGTCGACAAGCACATCGCGGAAACATTCGAACAGCGCACGGCCAAGTTCAGCCACGTATTCCGCGACGCGCAAACCCGCAATCCCCGCATGCATGATGTCCACGAAGCCTTTGAAATCACACGAGGCGTGAATTTCGTGGGCGCCCACGGCGACCGGCTTGAACACCAACGTGACCTGCTGGATCGCAATGTCATCGACAACACCGAGCGCGGGCTCAAATACAGCCTTGGCGATGTCGCCTGGGCGCACACGGTTCAAACAAAAATATACAATGATTTCATAGAATTGTTTGAAGAAGTCGATATCCTCATCTGCCCGACGGCCTCCGTGTCACCGTTTCCCCATTCGCAATTGTTTGTCGAGGAGATCAACGGCGACAAGATGCCGACCTATATGAGATGGCTGGCGCTCAGCTACGCACTGACCATGGCACTGCCGGCGGTCTGCGCTCTGCCGTGCGGCGTGGACCATCTCGGCATGCCGTTCGGTATCCAGGTGGTCGGCCCCAACGGATCCGATGCCCTGGTTCTGGAAGTGGCTCACAGCCTGGAACAGCTTCTGGCTGACGATCCGGAGACCGCGCGGCCGGTCGCTGAATTGGCAACACTCAATGCCTGACACCGGAACACCACATATGAAGCACGGCGTCATCACCGCCCCGCAACCTGAAGCCGTGGAAGCCGGTGCAGATGTGCTGGCTGGCGGCGGCAATGCCGTTGATGCAGCCATCGCAACCGCACTGGTCCAGACCGCGGTTGATCCGCAGATGTGCGGTATTGCCGGGTTCGGGTCCATGCACATCTACATGCCGGAGACGCAAACCCATGAGGTGATCGATTTCCATGGACGCGCACCGTCGGCTGCCACGCCGGACATGTGGGAACATCTCGTCATTGGCGAGGCAGAAGACGGCTTCGGCTTCATCCTCAAGGGCCGTGAGAACGAGTGCGGCTATGGCGCCATCACCACGCCCATGTCGCTGAAAGCCTATGCCACCGCGCTCGCAAAATTCGGCACTATGTCTCTGGGCGACCTGATGGAGCCGGCCATCGAGTACGCACAAGACGGGTTTCTGGTCCGTCCGCATGTGTATGAATTCTGGCACAATCCGCCGATTGCCGGGCGCATGGGGTACGTGGACCTGATGACCAGGTTTCCCGCCACCCGCGCCATCTACACCGAACAATCCGGCACCTTGCACAAGATCGGCCACAAGCTGGTCAACACCGACCTGGCCAATACCTACCGGCGCATTCAGGAACACGGGCCCGAGGATTTCTATGCCGGATCGATTGCTACCGAGATTGTTGCCGACATGAAAGCCAATGGCGGCCTGATCTCCGCAGCCGATCTGGCAGACGTATCGGTAAGCGCCAATGAACCGCTGTGGTGTGAGTATCGCGGCTTGCGCATCGCCACCAACCCGCCGCCGGGCGGCGGTGCGATGATCATCGAGATGCTGAACATCCTGGAGAATTTCGACCTTGCCGCCATGGGCCATAACTCGCCTGCCTACATCGCCACTGTCTCGGAAGCGATGAAGATTGCGACGGTCGACAAGGACCGGCATCTTGGCGACCCGAATTTCATGGACGTCCCGCTGGACCGGCTGACATCGAAGGCGTATGCGACGGAACGGGCAGAGGAAATCAGGCGCGGCATCAAGGCCACCGTGCCGCGGATGAATGCCGGCGACCAGGAATCAAAAGACACCACCCATATCAGCGTGGCCGATGCGCACGGTAACTGCGTTGCCCTCACCCATTCACTGGGCATGCCGTCAGGTGTCATCACCGACGGGCTTGGCTTCATGTACAACGGCTGCATGGCGGTGTTTGATCCGCGCCCCGGCAATCCCGGTTCGATCGCTCCCGGCAAGGCGCGGTTTTCAGCCATGTGCCCGACCATCATCTTCAGGGGTGACGAGCCTTTCCTGGTGATCGGTGCTCCTGGCGGCACCTACATCACCATGGGGGTGCTGCAGGCCATTTTGAACGTCGTCGATTTTGACATGACCGCTCAGCAGGCCGTTGCCGCCGCGAGGTTCTGCACGACTTCCGATGTCATAGACGTCACCAACCGCATTCTCAGGAGCACCGAGCGGGATTTGGTGAAAATGGGATACCAGGTTCGCCGCAATGCCCGGAGTTACAACTTCGCCGGCGTTCATGCTGTTCGCAATGTCGAAGGCAACTGGGACGGCGGTGCCGATCCGGCCCGCGACGGCATGGCAATAAAAATCTGATCCGAAGGAGACCCGGCAATGTCCACCGCAGCAACTGGCGAAGCTGAGATCACGCAATGGCTGTACGACCGTGAAGCCGACATGATCGCCCTGCTGGAGGCGCTGGTAAATACCGACAGCGGCAGTTACTACAAACAGGGTGTTGATGCGGCAGGCACGCTGATAAGAGAATTCCTCGAAACTCGTGGCATTCCCTGCGAAACCATCCCCATCGAAACCCATGGCGATGCGGTCCGCGCTACCGTGTCGGGCGCATCCGATGGTGGCAACCAGCCCATCGTACTGATGGGTCATCGCGACACGGTGTTTCCACGCGGTGAACCGGATCGGCGCCCGTTCACTGTCCGCGATGGCCGCGCCTATGGCCCCGGGGTTGCCGACATGAAAGCCGGCCTTGTCATGAATGCCTTTGTTCTGGCGGCATTTGCCGAACTTGGCGGTGCCCCTGCCCCGCTTGTGGGGCTGTTCACCGGTGACGAGGAAATCGGCTCTCCCTCGTCAGCCCCGGTGATTGCCCGCGAAACCGGCAATGCCCGCGCGGTATTCAACTCGGAACCCGGACGGGTCAGCGGCAATGTGGTGACGGGCCGCAAGGGCGGCATCTTTTTCAGGTGCATGATCAAGGGCAAGGCAGCACATTCCGGTGCCAATTTCGCCGACGGCGTCAGCGCCATCGGCGAGTTGGCCCGCAAGATCACCGCCTGGCATGACATCACCGATCTGGATCGCGGCATTACGGTCAATGTCGGTCTCATTTCAGGCGGGCAATCCGTCAACACGGTCGCGCCTGAAGCGGCCTGCGATATCGACACCCGCTTCATCAAGCTTGCAGACAGGGACTGGCTGGTCGCCAGCATCACTGAAATTGCGATGAACAGCTATGTACCCGGCACCACAGCCACGATGGACATCCTGGGCGAGTTCAAACCGCTCGAACAATCTCCGGCGTCCGCCGACATTTTCAACCTGTACACGCAGGCAGGACGAGACAGCGGCCTATCAATAGCCGGTGAATTTTCAGGCGGTTGCGCCGATTCCGGTATCGCAGCGTCACTCGGCACGCCAACCATCTGCGGCGTCGGCCCGGTCGGTGCTCATGTCCACAGTCCGGATGAATACATAGAGCTCGCCTCGTTCGTGCCGCGCGCGCAAACCCTTGCCCGTACCATCCTGCGCCTCGACCAGGCACTGTGAACCAGGAGGCCTCCACCATGGCATTGCCACCAACCGCCTTCGACGCTGAAAAAATCGTACAAGGCATTGTAAAATGGGCAGAAATCGAAAGCCCAACCCATCATACCGAAGGCGTCAACCGGATGATGGATATGGCAGTGCAGGACATGGAAGGCCTCGGCGGCGCGGTTGAACGCCTGCCAGGCATTGACGGGTTCGGCGATGTGGTCCTGTCGCGGTTTCCTTCAGTCGCAGACCCGGACCAGCCGGGCATACTGGTTCTCGGCCATGTGGACACGGTGCACGACGTCGGCACACTGGCGGACAAGCTTCCCATTCGCCGCGATGGTGACCAGTTGTTCGGACCCGGTGTCCTTGACATGAAAGGCGGCAACCGCATCGCCATAGAGGCCTTCATGGCCTTGCAAAACGCGGACATCGGGCCGCAC
>JBPCVV010000276.1:0-2659 GCA_051010195.1 Anderseniella sp.
GCAGACAGGTAAATACCGCCGGCCACCCACAGCGACATCTCGTTGACCCACAGCGTGGCAGCGGCGAAGAAATAGCGCATCACCACTTCGTACAGGATGATGAGAACGATGAAGAACGGGGCCCACATGGCGATGCGGCTGAAACTCCACGTCAACAGGTCCAAAGGACCCGTTTTCTCATGTTCTTTCATGAGCCCCTCCCAGGCGATATTTTTCCCAAAATCTATGCACCCTGAACCATCCGTAAAAGTGCAGACTCAGGTGCCGCTTGGTTCTCAACAGCTTGCGCAATGGGGCGACGTTTGTAAACATCGTTCACGCTGGCTTGCACGCTGCCGCCGGCATCAACTGCCCACAGCCTGAAGCTGGCGGTACCGCAATTTTCCGCGATGTAAGTCACCTCCACCATCAGGCATCCAGTTCGTAGGCACGGATGAAGTCAGCATCAGGCTCCACACCTATGCCGGGGCTATCCGGTATGGCCACATATCCACCGGAAGCCTTTACCTGTGCCTGAATGTCCAGCGGTTCGACCAGCATGTTGTCGCGGAACTTGTTGTCGGTCGTGTCAAACTCCAGCAATGGCTCGCGCGGGAACAATCCGCCCGGCAGTGGTGGCATCGCGGCCAGCAATTGCAGGTTTGTCGCCACTGCGATGGCCGAACCCCAGACGTGATTGACCACCTGTGTGAAATGGGTGTGCGCCAGCGCCATGACTTTCATGTATTCCGATATGCCACCCAGCGCACAGACCTCGGGTTGGGCTACGTCAAGGCACTGGCCCTCGAGCAGATGACGCCAGCCCCAGCGTGTGAACTCTGCTTCGCCTCCGGCGATGCGGGTGGAAAGCCTGGACCGCAGCAACCGGTAGCCATCAAGGTCTTCCGGTGCGACCGGCTCTTCAAACCAGAAGGCGCTCAGGTCATCAAGCGCGCGGCCCACCACCAGCGCATCGTCCACGGTGTAGCAGTGGTTGGCATCGACCATGAAGTCGAATTCATCGCCGACACCCTTGCGCACGGCTTCAGCCAGCCTGATATCGTCACGCACACCGAGGCCAACTTTCATTTTGGCGGCTTTGAAGCCGGCGTCCCTTATGGCGCGGGCCTCATCTTCAAAACGCGACAGGTGGTCGGAGAGACATTCGCGTTTGAGCATCATGCCATAGCCGTATACCGGCACCCGGTCACGAAACCGGCCTCCCAGCAACTTGCAGACCGGTTGTCCGGCAATCTTGCCGGCCAGGTCCCAGAGCGCGATATCCACACCGGAAAGCGCCTGCAAGGGCATACCCTTCTGCCCATGATCCCGCAGCAGATTGTAGACAGTGTGCCAGATCACTTCGCGATCCAGCGGATCGCGTCCAAGCAACATGGGGGAAATGACCTTCTCGACAATCGCCTTGTTGGCAATCGCTACGTTGCCGGGCCCGAAGCATTCGCCCCAGCCGGTCAGTCCCTCGGAAGTGCCGACCTCAACCAGGTGCGCCGTTCGCTTTGCGTAATACTGCTGCGAATAGCCGAGTTCCTCTGGCATGTCGTACTGCAGGACATGACTTGTGACATTGGTGATTTTCATCGGGAGCTATTCAGGGCCAATGGGACATGCGATCCGTCATGATCGCATGTCCCAATACAGTGTGTTGCCTACTTGGCCAGGCCAAGCTGCTTCAGGTAGGCGATATGACTTTCCACAAGTGCCTTTGCTTCAGGCGTAGTGGCAAACTCGGGCCACGCCGATTGAGCGGTTTCACGGAACTTTTGCAGGTCTTCAGGTGTCCATTGTGAAACTGTGATGCCCTTTTCAGTGAGCGATGCGACCGCTTCAGCATTCTTTTTCTCGAATGTTGCAGCACTTTTCAGCGCAGTGTCGCCGATGGCCACTTGCATGATCTTCTTGTGATGGTCCGGCATGGCGTCCCATTTGGCCTTGTTGCAGGCGATGTGATCAGACGGCATGGAGTGGAAACCGGGGAAGTTGGCATACTTTGCAATGTCGTACAGACCGAGGCCGACATTGTTGGCAATACCGGATGCATCGGCACCGTCAATGATACCCGACTCCAGCGCGGTGAAGATTTCAGTGAAATCCATCACAATCGGCTTTGCACCGAGCTTTTCAAAGATTTTTGTTTCCATGCCCGGAGGCGAGCGGAATTTCCAGTCTTTCAGGTCGTCCAGCTTGGCAATGGGCTTTGTGGAGGCAAAGGACTCCTGGCCATAAACAATCCAGCCAACCAGTTGCATATCGTACTTGTTGTACAGTTTCTGGGCCGCTTCCATGCCGCCGCCATAGTACAGCCAGGACAACTGCTGGATCGGAGTGGCATAGCCACCCATGATATCGCCAACGAACTGGAATGCCGGGTTCTTGCCGGTCTGGTAAGCTCCGCCTGTTGCATCGCAGTCAAGAACCCCGGTAGCAGCGGCATCGAAGGTTTCCACCGACTTCACCACGGAAGACGAGTAGAACATTTCAACCTGGATTTCGCCGTTGGACATCTTCTGGATGTTGTCTACGTATTCGGTCAACAGCTTACCGGACGGCGTTTCCGGCGCGTAGTGGGTCTGGATGCGCAGTTTGGTTTCTGCTGCGCTGGCAGTGGCACTGAGGCCGGTTGCCAGCAAGGCTGCCGTGGCGACGCCGGCAAGTACACTCT
>JBPCVV010000277.1:0-3701 GCA_051010195.1 Anderseniella sp.
TGTAGAGCATGCGCGCCACCTCGCCTTCCAGCGGAAACGACAACATGCCCATGACCGAGTAGCCGAGCAGCCACGGCATCACATAGAAACGCACCATGTAGAAAAACCAGGCCACGAACAGCGGCACCAAAGGCTTAATCAGGAATCCCGGCGTAACAGGTGCGAAGAATTTGATGATCGGATCTGTGGACTTCACAAACACCTTCATGAAAAAGAAATCGGAATCCTCGGCAAGGAAGATGTTCATCGCAGCGCGCCCGATCAGCGTCCACATGACAACACCAAGCGCGTAGTCGACAGCGACGATCCAGACAGAAAAGCTATCCAGAGGACTATTTTCCATGGGCCTTAAACTACTCTTTCGTGAGACCTGAAAAAAGCGGGACCTTTACGGTCCCGCCCTCAACTTTTGCTGTCAACACCCTAATGGGCGGCGTCGAGTACCGTCTTGCCTCCCGGAACTCGGGTCTGATCAACCATGTCCTGGATTTCCTTGCTTGGTTCCTCTGTCATCAGTGAGACAATAATCATGGTAATCAGGCTGACAGGCATACCGATGATGCCGAACCGCAAGCCGTCAAGGCCGGCAATCTGCGTGCCGCCGTTCTGGATGTAGATCAGATACAGCGTACCCGACAGGAAGCCCAGCACCATGCCGGCAATTGCGCCCTGCCGGTTCGCCCGTTTCCACCACACACCAAGTACCAGCGGGAAGAACAGGCCGGAATTGGCGAAGTTGAACGCCCAGGCAACCGCGCCGAGAATCCCGGTCAGCTTCAGCGAGGCCACCAGAGCACCAGCCACACCGATAAACACCAGCAGGATACGCGCCGCCATCAGACGTTTCTTGGTATCTGCCTTGGGGTCGATGATCTTGTAGTACAGATCGTGTGACAGGGCATTAGCGATCGCCAGCAGCAGGCCATCCGCCGTGGACATGGCAGCCGCCATGCCACCGGCGGCAACCAGGCCGGAAATCACGTAAGGCAAGCCGGCGATTTCAGGTGTCGCCAGAACAACGATACCGCTTCGCATGAAGAACTCGTTGATCTGCAGAATGCCGTCACCGTTGCTATCGGTGACCTTGAGCATGCCGACCGCATCCCAGTTTTGGATCCAGTCCAGACTATTCACCTCTGCAATGGACCTGCCGATGATGCTGGTTGCCAGCTGCGGGTCCAAAAGCTGCAACTTGGTCAGCGTGGCCAGAGCCGGCGCTGTGAAGTAGAGCAGGAAGATGAACAGCAGCGACCACGCAACAGACTTGCGGGCAGCACGTACCGATGGTGTCGTGAAATAGCGCATCAGGATGTGCGGCAGCGATGCCGTACCAGCCATCATGCACAGCGCCAGCGTGAAGAACCGCCACGAGTCATAGCCGCCCTGGGGCGAGTTATGCAGCGTGGTCAGCGCTTTCAGACCGGGGAACGACTCCGTCGGAGGCGTGCCGACACCCAGCGTGGTTTCCAGTTCGGTAATACGCTGAACAGCTTCACCGTAGCCGAAATGCGGTATCAGGCCGAAACCCTGCACGTTGGACATCCATATCACCGGCACCAGATAGGCAACAATCAGCACGATATACTGTGCCACCTGGGTCCAGGTTACACCGCGCATGCCACCCAGCATCGAGCACACCAGAATACCAGCGATACCGAACCAGACGCCAAGCTCGAACGGAATACCAAGCGCGCGCGAAGCAATGGTGCCGGTAGCGTTGATCTGGGCGGTCACATAGGTGAACGAGGCGACCACAAGAATGACAACAGCACAAAAGCGCGCCGTGTTGCCACCATAGCGGGTGCCGATGAAGTCAGGCACCGTATAGCAGCCAAACTTGCGCAGATAAGGCGCCATCAGCGAGTTCACCAGAACGTAGCCGCCGGTCCAGCCGACAACAAAGCCCAGATATGGATAGCCACCAAAGTAGATGCCACCTGCCAGCGCCACGAACGAGGCGCCGGACATCCAGTCCGCCGCGGTCGCCATGCCATTGTAAAGTGCCGGCACCTCCCGCCCGGCGACGTAGTACTCCTCAACCTGCGTGGTTCGTGAGAGCCAGCCGATCAAAGCGTAGATAGCAATGGTGAACATGAGGAACAAAATGCCGATAAGACGCGCACTTGCACCAAGCTGTTCGAATATCGCCATTAGGGCGAAAAAGGCCAAGAACCCAAGCGTATACATCCCGTATACCTTGCCAAGGTTGTCAGTGAATTTACCTTGCATTGTCTCGCTCCCCTATTCTTCGACGCCGAGTTCATCGTCGATTTGGTCCTGTCTCCAGTTCTGGATCCAGATCAGGGCCACAAAAATCGCCAGTGAACCTTGCACGCAGAAATAATATCCCAACGGGAAGCCCATGAACGATGCTTCGTTCAGAGCCTTGGCATTCCACGGCACTATGAATGCAAAAATGAACCACACTACCAGAACGATAATGGTGAGCGTTCGGGTTTTCTGCCAGTGCCGCTCGATGCGTTGAGCGTTTTCGTCAGACATAATTGTTTCCCTCCTGGATCAGGCCGATCCTTGATTGAAACAATCAAGTAACAAATGCCTGATCGCTTACTATTGTTTGGACAGGGATGCGGGCGTAAAAAAGCCTAGACTAGTGATGACCCCTCTCCAGTTCGCGTCAATCAACGCGTACTCCTGAATTAGCGCATTTATCTGCAATTAAGACAATGCAAACGAAAGTTTAACACACACAATAATCCGCACTCGACCCATATCAGGCCGAAAAACGGCAGAATTCTGCGGAGGATCCGATGAATTTAAGCAGCACACTGTTAGTCCGGGTGACGACGCTCGCCAGAACAATTGCCTCCAGTTTCACATTTCGCAGTGATTCGTTTCGGCTCGATAGTGTTGATCGACTGGGCGAATTCATATCAAGCCGGGCTGCCTTTGTGTCCCAGAAAAAGCTTTATGGCTACCTGAAGGAGCGTATCGGCACACGGTGGCCATCGATGTTTGAAGACGAGGTATTCCGGGCGTCAATCACCACTGCATCGATGCAGGTGTTTGCAGCAAGCCTGTCCGACTTAACGATCCACGCCGTTGCTCATTCACTTGCAGGTTCTGCTGAACCGGACGAGGTCAAAGCCAGGCTCGCCCACAAATTGTACATACGCTCATTACAGGAAAACCGGTCGCAAGCGACGCAGGACCTGGATGTCGAGCAATTGATTACGGATTTCGACCATCGACTGGAAGGCACCGACTGGAATTTCGGGGCTTTGCTGCCGGAAAACTTCACCCGGTCGCCGGCGGCGCTATTGCGGTGGGCTCCAATTGCAGAACGGCACAAGAAATTCGATGCGGAAATTGTGGAGAATTCCCTGAAATTCGCCTGGGTAGATATTCGCGAACAGTTTGCCAGACGCCTGGACGCCGACGCCATCGCCCGGGAAGTGAGCGAAAACCGGGCTGAATTGGAGGGGTGAGATTGTGAGTTTCAAAGTTGAAAAAACCGGCCTGTCGGCGCTGCCTTTGAACCTGGTACCGGCGGTCGTGATCGATACTGAAACAACAGGTCTTGATACCGCATCGGACCGCATCGTCGAGATTGCCGCGGTGCGCATCACAGATGGGCAGGCTGAACCTGACCGTGCGTTTCAGGTGATGGTCAATCCCGGCATTTCCATCCCGTCTTCATCCACCGCCATTCACACCATAACCGACGCAGACGTGGCAAC
>JBPCVV010000278.1:0-2666 GCA_051010195.1 Anderseniella sp.
AAGTGAGCGCGGTGACCGTGCGCCACAGCTCAAGATCAGTGGCGACATGATGGGCCACCATGGCACCCTCGCCGGCCCAGTCGATGCCGAAACTTCCGCGCCTGGCGGCCCCGAAAAAGAACAACAGCACCGCGGCATAGGCCAAGGCGGTGGTTGAGAACGAGACCACGATGGCCGGTTTGGCAAAGAGTTTTTTGCCGGCAGCGGCGCCGGTGGCGTTCTCTGTGTCGTACTGGTCCAGCTCCCAGCTGGCCCGCAGCTCGTCTTCAGGTGCCACATAGACCCCGTAACCGCCGTCTTCCGATGCCAGCAGCGCGCGCATGTCCATGGCGGTCAGCGTCAGGGCATAAGCCTTGGCCAGCTCGCCGTCCTCGGTCAGGCGAACCCGGACAGGACCTTCTTGTTGACTAAGGTCAGGACCCATTAATCTTATCCATTCTGCGGGAGTATATTTTGCCTCTGACAAGGCGAAAGGGCGCAGGAAACCTGACGGTTTTCAAGCCATTTCAACGCAGTCAGGGGCAAAATATGCCCCGCCCTTCGGGTTTGAAGGAAAACACCCGCCTGAGGCCGAAAAATGCTCGACAAGGCACAAAGCCTTGCCTTGCGCTTTTTCACCGTCATTAGAATGTTTTCTTTCAAACAGAATTGCATAAGATTAATGGGTCCTGGCCCTGGCGTCAGTCAATATGCTTGGTGCTTTCCAAATACCGGCCTCATCCCTATATGGGCTGAACACAGTAATAGCGCAAATCATGAAACCCGACGACGAACTGGCGGAAGCCTATAACGAAGCCCTGGCGCTGGAAAAGGCCGGCGATCATGCAGCCGCTGCGAAAGCCTATGCCCGCGTGCTGGCGCTCGACCCGGACGATCATGGCGGCGCGGCGGTGCGCCTGGCCGCCCTGGGGTTGGGCGCTACGCCGGAGCGAGCGCCGGAGGCTTATGTGGAAATGCTGTTCGACCAGCATGCCAGCGTGTTCGACGACATCCTGGTCGACCAGCTCGGCTACCACGTGCCGCTGCTGATGCGCCAGGCGCTGCTGGATCACGCGCCCGGCCCCTATGACCGGCTGCTCGACCTCGGCTGCGGCACCGGGCTGGCCGGCGTCGCGTTGGCCGACATGACCGGCCACCGCACCGGTATCGACCTGTCGGCCAACATGATCGACCTGGCCGCCGAGCATGAGCTTTACGACGATCTCTACGTAGGCGACGCAGTCGGCTTCACAACGGAAGTGGATGACGCGCCGTGGGACCTGGTTGCGGCCACCGACGTGCTGCCCTATCTGGGCGACGTGTCGGCGCTATTTGCCGGCGTCAGGCGCATCAGTGCAACCGATGCCGTGTTCGGATTTTCAACCGAGGTGCTGCCGGATGAAATCATGGACGCGCGCGATTTCATGGTCGGCCCGCACCAGCGCTTTGTGCACAAGCTCCCTTACATCGACACCGCGCTGACGGCGGCCGGCTTTACCCTGCTGCACGCAAGCGATATTACGGTGCGCCATGAAGAAGGCACACCGCAGCCCGGCCACCTGGTGCTGGCCAGAGCGTTGTAGAAAGCGCATGTCATGCCGCTGAAACAGCAAAGAGCCGCCACGCTGGCTGAAGACCTCGACCTGCTGCTGGACGAGCTGCGCGCCAGGTGGAACTACTCAAACGAGCTGACCGGCGCCGACCTGATCGCCAAGAAATCACCGGTTACCGCCATTGACTTCACCCGCGCGGTGTTGCTAGCGGACGGGCTGAAGCCGGACAACGAACCCAACCTGGTGCGCCAGATCAAGCGCAAGTTCATCCAGCGCTATGGCCTGAAAATCACACCGGAAGCCTACGAAGGCTAGCCCCGCCGGGGCAAAACCACGTCCAAAAACAGTCGCAAACGCGACGGCGCCTGGATCAACGAGCTGCTATACAAACTTCAGACATTGAGCGCCGGGAGACCAGCACGCCATGCAGGACATGAAGGCGGCAAAGCCCGACCAGACAGTGCTGGGGATCGGCATTATCCTGGCGTCCGTGCTGACCATGGCATTTGCCGATGCCGTGGTGAAACTGGTCAGCGCCGACCTGACGGTCTGGCAGGTGTTCGTCGCCCGCTCCGTATTTGCCATTCCCTGTCTGGTGGCGGTTCTGTTCGCCATGGGCGTTGGCTTCAAGCTCTTGTCGCCAAAATGGGCGCTGATCCGAAGCGGGCTCCTGGTGCTGACCTGGCTGTTCTTCTATGCCGCGCTGCCGGTACTGAGCCTGTCGGTGGCGGCGGTGGCCGTTTACACCAACCCGATCATCACGACCCTGCTGTCGGCGGTTGTGATCGGCGAGCGTGTCAGCCCGCGGCAGTGGATGGGTGTGCTGCTTGGCTTTCTCGGCGTGATCGCGATCCTCAAACCTGGCACCGACGGGTTTTCATGGTTCACCATCCTGCCGCTGATGGCAGCCGCCTGCTACTCTGTGGCCATGGTGCTGACCCGAAGCAAATGCCAGCATGAACAGCCGCTGGTTCTGGGCCTGGCCCTGCATGTTTCGTTCCTTGTGACCGGCCTGATCGCCGTTGCCGTGCTGGCGGTTATCGACCTGAACACCCATACGGTGTCCAGCTTCCCGTTCCTGTTTAACGGATGGACGGCAATGGGCGCGCGCGAATGGGGCCTGATGGCGCTCCT
>JBPCVV010000279.1:0-3538 GCA_051010195.1 Anderseniella sp.
CTGGCCGGACGTCATCGCCCAGGCATCCAGGTTGACCGATGGCTGGCCGCAGGCCGCCTGATGAAATTTCGGATCGATATAGTCGGGGCCTGACTTGGCGCCGGCAACACTGAAGCCCCGGTTTTTCAGCGCCCGCAATAGCGCAAGCGTCAGCAGGGTCTTGCCGGAACCGGAGGCCGGGGCGGCAATCACCAACCCGCGGGCCGACATCAGGAAGCATCTTCCAATAGATTGCGGCCGGTGCCCAGCGGATCCAGCGAGCGCGGTTGATGGCCTGCCAGTTGTGCTGCCCAGTCCAGTGTCTGCCGCAACAGCGCGACACGGCCCACGCAGACAATGGCCGGCGGTACGATACCGTGCTCAACAATATCTGCGGGCGCATGCGACAGGCTGGTTTCAAGTACCTTCATGGTCGGCAGGGTGGCATTGGACACGATCGCGACGGGATCAGAAGGATCACGGCCCGCCTCGATCAGGTTGCCGCATATCTGCTCGATGTGCTTGATCGCCATATAGATGACAATGACAGGCGACCCCCTGGCGATGGCAACCCAGTCTATGGCCGATGGCGTCAGCCCGGTCTGATCGTGACCGGTAAGGAAAGTCACCGCCTGGTTTACATCGCGATGAGTGGCGGGAATGCCGGCGTAGGCGAGGCCGCCGATCCCGGCGGATATACCCGGTGTAATGCGGATTGGCACCCCGGCCTGCACCAGTGTCTGGGCTTCCTCGCCACCGCGGCCGAACACAAACGGATCGCCGCCCTTGAGCCGCAATACCCGTTTTCCGGCGCGGGCAAGCTCAATCAGCCGCAGGGAAATGTTGCGCTGCTTGGGAGACGGCTTGCCGCCGCGTTTGCCGGCATACTCAATTGCGCTGTCGGCCTTGCGCCAGTCCAGAATGCGATCATCAACCAGCGCGTCATAGACGATGACATCTGCCTGCTGCAGCGCGTTGAGACCATGCAGCGTCATCAGTCCGGGATCCCCGGGTCCAGCCCCAACCAGCCAGACTAGGCCGGGTGAAAACACCGGCCATTCGCCTTCAGGCAGTTTGGGTATATGGGCTACGTTGGTGGTCATGTTGTTGAAACTACACGCATTGACAGCAGTTGGCGAGACAGGAAACGACAGGTTTGCCACACTGGCGTCGCCGAGCCTTGCCTGCAAAAGCGTATCGTACGAACTCGCTGGTCAGGAATGCAGATTCAGACCCCCGGGTGCGATCAGCCGGAATAGTGGTTTTGATTTCATCGCACCCTGAAACAGTCTAGATTGGCAGATAATGAGCAGGAAACCCAGTACAGACCTGCGCACCGGATTTACCACCGGCGCATGCGCAACAGCTGCTGCAACAGCTGCAACATCTGCGCTGCTCGGGGCAGGTTTTCCAAACCCTGTCAGCATCACCTTGCCAGCGGGACAAACCCCGTCGTTCGAGCTCGCAGATACTGCCTCAGGTCATGGCTGGGCGCGGGCAAGCGTGCAGAAAGATGCTGGTGACGACCCGGATGTCACACACGGCGCGTTGATCATTGTGACCGTAAGCCACGGCCGGAAAAACAGCGGCATTTGCTTCAAGGCCGGCGACGGGGTTGGCATGGTGACCATGCCTGGCCTGCCGGTCGCACCGGGGGAACCGGCCATCAACCCGGTCCCGCGCCGAATGATCACTGACCATGTCAGCGACGTTGCCAAGGCACACGGTGCTGCAGCAGACCTGGAAATCGAAGTGTCGGTGCCAGGCGGACGTGAACTGGCCCTTAAAACCTGGAATCCGAGGCTGGGCATTGAGGGCGGCATATCCATCCTGGGCACCACCGGCATTGTCCGGCCGTTTTCCTGTGCCGCGTGGATCGCGTCTATTCATCGCGGCATTGATGTTGCGCGCGCCAACGGTGTCGATCATGCCATCGGTTCAACCGGCGCTACCTCGGAACGGGTCGCACAAGGCCTGTTTGGTGCGCCTGATCACGCCATGCTCGACATGGGTGATTTTGCCGGCGGCCTGCTGAAGTACCTGAAAATGCACCCCGTGCCGCATCTGACCATTGCCGGCGGATTTGGCAAGCTGACCAAGCTGGCACAGGGCGCACTGGACCTGCACTCATCGCGCTCGCAGGTGAACTTTGTTGAATTGGCTGCCCTGGCCGGCATCAGCGAGGTCAGCGCCGCCAACACGGCCATGCAGGCGCTGCAGATCGCTGGACCGGACCTGGCGGCAAAAGTCGCCGTGCGCGCCCGGCAAAGTGCGCTGGCAGCGCTGAAAGGGGCGCCGGTCGAAGTGGATGTGCTGGTTGTAGACCGGGACGGCAAGCCCGTGGCCAGTGCCGACGAATCCGGAGGCCGGGTGTTGTGAGCAACCCGTTTCGAATCCTGCTGCTGGCCGGGACAAGTGAAGCGCACCAGCTGGCGGATTACCTAAGCACAATTGTCGATGTCGAGGTGACGGCCTCGCTGGCCGGTGTGACGCGGGACCCGAAACCCTATCCGGTTGCAACCCGGACCGGCGGCTTCGGCGGCGCTGAAGGTCTTGCGCGCTACGTTGAGGAGCAGGATATCGACCTGATCGTAAATGCATCCCACCCATTCACCAGAATCATGTGTGCCAATGCTGCCAATGCCGCGGTAGCAACCGGAACGCCTCTGTTGCGGCTGTTGCGTGAGCCATGGCAACCCGGTGACCAAGAGCAATGGCTTGAAGTTGCCGGCATGACTGAAGCTGTTGCCGCACTGCCGGACAAGGCACGGGTGCTTTTCGCTACCGGTCGCGGGTCCGTAAAACAGATTGCTGCCGCCTCACCACATGACAGTATCTGGGGGGCGATCCGTGTTATCAGCCTGACAAATCAACAACTTCCGTTAAAACAAGGTGAGTTTATCCCGGCGCGGCCACCTTTCCGAGTCGGGCAGGAAATCGAGTTGATGAGGCGATTGAACATCACCCATCTCGTGACAAAAAACGCCGGCGGCAGTTCCGGAATGGCCAAGCTCGAGGCGGCGCGCGAACTGGGAATAGAAGTGCTCATGATCGAACGACCGCAACAACCTGATGAGCAGATCATCGTAGCAACAGTGCCGGATCTGCTGACCATGGTTTTCGACAAGATGTCGCAATGCGGGCCTGACAGGACGTAATGGTTGCTTGACACCAAAGCCCCGTGACGTGCAATCATGCAACCAGAGGTTCCCGACTGACCGGTGTTGAACACCGACGAATGGGATGAAAAGGGAATACGCGATGAACCGACCCATATCGGGGGTTCAGAACCGTAGCCGCCCCCGCGACTGTAGACGGTGAACAATCATCCGTTGCCACTGTGATACCGGCCAGACTGGCCAGTAAACGGGAAGGTGGATGAAACTGTGATGACCCGTCAGCCAGGAGACCTGCCTCTGATGCCGGCAAACGCCGGTTGAGAAACGTGAAACGGGCGGGGTGCTCCCGTGTCGCGACGTCGGCAGGAAACTGATCCGGCGCGAGGCCAGCGCACTCCTCTGCCATCGAAGACCATGGAGAGGACGACTTTTATGATCCA
>JBPCVV010000280.1:0-5568 GCA_051010195.1 Anderseniella sp.
TCGAACACTTCAAGATGTCGGGTTTTCAACGGCTTGCCTTTCCAGCATATGCATAAACAAAATGCATAAACACATAACAGAAATTAAATTGATTTAATCGACCGCGCTGCCTAGCGTCAATGTCGACTAGAGGGATGAGGAACGTTGGGATCCGCCGGTATCGCGAACAACCATCACCAGGACAATATGCACGTGCACCAGAACGAGTCCGCGGCTAGCACCGACGGTCGTTGTGAAACCGGCTTCAAGACCTCGTCCTACTGGCTGGAGACAGCCCAACCTGCTCCCGATTTGCCTGCTGATCCGTTGAGGAAGGTCGACTGTGTCGTGGTTGGCTCCGGTTACACCGGGTTGAGTTCGGCGATCGAAATCGCGCGCGGCGGCCGGTCCGTGATGGTTGTGGATTCCGGAGATGCAGGAAGCGGATGCAGCACCCGCAACGGCGGCCAGATCAGCACGAGCATCAAACCGTCCCTGAATGCACTGGCACAAAAACACGGACTGGAAAGGGCCCGGGCTATCCGGTCCGAAGGTCACGCCGCTCTGGACTGGATTGAAGATTTCGTAGCCAGTGAACGGATTGACTGTGACTTCAACCGATGCGGCCGATTTCATGCAGCGCATGCACCCCGGCAATTCAACCAGCTGGTGCAGCAATCAAGAGACCTGCGAAGTGAAGGTATCGAGGCGGAAGTCGTTACCCGCGATGAACAACGCAACGAACTGGGAACAGATGCCTATTTCGGGGGCGTTGTGTTCCCCAGGCACGCAAGCGTAAATCCGGCAAAACTCCATCGCGGCTTTCTGAAAGCTGCACTTGATGCCGGTGTGCATGTCACCCCCAACTGCG
The DNA here is from genome assembly GCA_051010195.1 of Anderseniella sp. Classification (GTDB taxonomy): domain Bacteria; phylum Pseudomonadota; class Alphaproteobacteria; order Rhizobiales; family Aestuariivirgaceae; genus Anderseniella. The sequence goes on from JBPCVV010000280.1 coordinate 851, forward strand.
CCGTGACCGGCATTTCGAAGAGCCAGGACAGTTTTCGCATCGAAACGGAACGCGGCGCAGTGAGCGCGCGCGATGTTGTAGTTGCAACAAACGGGTACACCTCGGCCCTGACCCCGTGGATACAGCGGCGGGTCATACCCATTGGAAGTTACGTCATCACGACAGAGCAGTTGCCGGCCAACCTTGTCGACAAACTGTTCCCCACCAATCGTATCGCCAGCGACACCTGCAAGGTTGTCTATTACTATCGCGCAACGCCAGACCGCAGGCGAATCATGTTTGGTGGCCGGGTAACGGCTTCGGAGACCGATCCCGCCAAAAGCGCGCCAAAACTTTATCAGGACATGTGCAGGATTTTCCCTGAATTGCAGAATTATCAGCTTTCCCACGCATGGCAAGGCACGGTAGCCTACAGTTTCGATGAACTGGCGCATACCGGCGTGCATGATGGTATCCATTACGCCATGGGGTATTGCGGGTCGGGCGTGTCCATGGCCGGATACCTTGGCATGCGTCTGGGACAAAAGGTGCTGGGCAAGCAGGAAGGCCGTACTGCCTTTGACGGCCTGCCGTTTCCCACGCGCCCGCTCTATTCAGGAAAGCCGTGGTTTCTGCCCGCCGCGGTTGCCTGGTATCGCTGGCAGGATCGCCGGCAACACAAGAAGGCCGCTGCGATGGCGTAGAAACAGCGCAGAGGGATCAAACAATCAAATAAAACTGGACCAAAACACAGGAGAGGAGAACTCAAGATGAATATCAAGCAACTGGCTATGGGAACAGCCATGGCACTGGTGATGACAGGCACTGCCTATGCCGAACCGATTACCGTGGTGTCATGGGGCGGCAGCTACGGTGAAGCGCAGGACAAGGCGCTGTTCACCGACGCATCAAAAAACAGCGGCATTGAAATTGTCCGGGAATCCGGCGCCAGCATGTCGAAAGCCTGCCTGCAGGTTGAGTCAGGTTCGGTCACCTGGGACCTGGTGGTGACCGGTTCGGGCGGCGCGGCGGCGGCTGCTGCAAAAGGCTGCCTGGAAAAGATTGACTACAATGTTGTCGATGTCAGTGATTTTTACGACAACCTGTTCACCGACTACTGCGTTGGCTCCGATGTCTTCGCCACCGTCATGTCGTGGAACACGGACAAATACGGCGAGCCCGGCAGCGAAGGCGCGCCCAAATCCTGGGCAGATTTCTTTGACGTCAAGAAGTTTCCGGGCACCCGCGCCTACCGCGCCAACAATGTGGACGGCGCGCTTGAGCCGGCCCTGATGGCTGACGGTGTGCCGGCAGACAAGGTCTATGAGGTGCTGTCGACCCGCGAAGGAAAAGAGCGGGCCATCAACAAGATCCGCGAACTGAAACCGCATATCGCCGTGTTCTGGGGCTCCGGCGCGCAACAGGCCCAGTTGATGAAGGACGCCGAAGTGGACATGACAACCGGCTGGAACGGCCGCTTTGACAATGCCAAAAAGGATGGCGCCAAGGTCGGGTATACTTTCAATCAGGCATTGCTCGATTATGACTGTTTCGCCATGCCGAAGGGCGCGCCGAACAAGGATACGGCGATGAAGTTCCTGGCCGAGATTTCCAAGCCTGAATATCAGGCGAACCTGCCCTTCCACATCACTTATGGGCCGACCAACAAGAAGGCCTATGAGATCACCAAGGCACCCAAGGAGCTGATCGAGGCCCTGCCGTCGCACCCGAACAATGTGCCGAAGATGCTGCCGGTCAGCCTGGCCTGGTATGCTGAACACCGCCAAGAAGCCCTCGAAATGTACATGGAACTTCTGAGCGAATAGGCATCAACGTTATCGATCGCCGGGTGGCACGTGCCGCCCGGCAGTCATTTTTGGGGTTTCTGTTTTGGCTACCGACAACGACAATGGGTCAGTTCATGATTCAACGGCCCTGCCCATCCATATCAGGAGCCTGACCAAAAAATACGGCGACCTTTATGCCCTGGATTCGGTCGATCTGGAGATAAAGAGCGGCGAATTCCTGACCCTGCTGGGACCATCCGGCTCGGGCAAGACCACATTGCTGATGGCGATTGCCGGCTTCAACAGACCGGACAGTGGCAGTATCCGGTTTGGCGACCAGGAAGTTATTCTCACGCCACCACACCAGCGCAATGTCGGCATGGTGTTTCAAAGCTACGCCCTGTTTCCGCACATGTCGGTTGCCGGCAATATCGCCTTTCCGCTCAAGCTTCGCGGGGTCGGCGCGAGCGAGATCGAGGAGCGGGTTACCGAAGCCCTGGAGACAGTTCAACTGGCTGGCCTGGGTGGGCGCGGCATCGACCAGTTGTCCGGCGGCCAGCGCCAGCGGGTTGCGCTGGCGCGTGCCTTTGTCTTTGGTCCACGCATCCTTTTGATGGACGAACCGCTTTCTGCCCTGGACAAGAAGCTCAGGGAACGGATGCAGATTGAGCTCAAGATCCTGCACAGGAAACTGGGCGTGACGACCGTGTATGTTACCCATGATCAGCGCGAAGCGCTGACCATGTCTGACCGCATCGCGGTGATCAATCATGGCAGGCTGGCCCAGGTGGACACGCCAGAGGTCATCTACAACCATCCCTCCAACGCATTTGTCGCAGACTTTATCGGTGAGTCGACCATGCTTCCCCTCGATCAGGACAAGGCTGGCAACCTTACCTACAAGGGCAGCAGGATCAGCAAGAAACCAGCAGGCGATGCCGCAAATGGATGGTTACTGGTGGTCCGGCCTGAGCATTTGTCGATCATGGCGGATGCAAAAAAATCCACGGAAAAAACCATTGTGTTCAAGGGCACGGTTACCGAAACCGTGTTCCAGGGAGAGACCGCATTTTCTCTCGTCGCCATCGATGATGGCACCGAACTTGTGGTCCGGTTCGCAACCGGGTCGCAGTCCAAGTCTAACTACCCGCAATCAGGCGAGCATGTGACGGTCGGCCTTGGCAGGGATGATGCAATCGTAATCCCCGGGGACGATCAGCCATGACGGCTACCGGCATGGAAAAAACCGTACAACCGGGGAACTCCCTGCATGCCGGGGAATTGCGTCAGCAACAGACGCGGGAACAATGGTCGCTCCTGAGCCTTGCAATCCCGGCCCTGATTATCGTCGTTCTGATCATTCTGATCCCCGTGGGATGGCTGTTCTATCTCTCCTTTGTCGGCAGCGACGGCGACCTGTCCATGGAGCACTATCGAAAGATGGTGCAGTACAAGTCTTATGCGCGGGTTTTCCTGACGACATTCCAGGTCAGCGTGCTGACAACGCTGATCTGCATTCTCATCGGCTATCCCCTGTCCTACTTTCTCGCGCTGCTGCCGCCCCGGCTGGTTGGCATTTTCATGCTGGCCGTGTTGTTGCCGTTCTGGACCTCCCTGCTGGTGCGCACCTATGCCTGGCTGGTGCTGCTGCAAAAAAACGGATTGCTCAACGATTTCGCCATGCAGATTGGATTGTGGGACTCGCCGATCAAGCTGGTTCACAACATGACCGGCACCTTGATCGGCATGGCACACATCATGCTGCCGTTTCTTGTGCTGCCGCTCTACAATGCCATGAAAAAGATCGACCGTGACCTGATGTATGCCGCTGCAAACCTGGGTGCATCTCCGGTCAGCGCCTTCTGGCGGGTCTATTTCCCGCTGTCCCTGCCCGGCATGGTTGCCGGGTCATTGATTGTGTTTGTTCTCTGTCTCGGATTTTACGTCACGCCGGCTGTTCTCGGCGGCGGGCGGGTCATCATGGTTGCCACACAGATCACGGCGATACTGGAAAACCAGTTTGACTGGGGCGCTGCCAGTGCGCTTGGCGTTGTCCTGCTGATTGCGACGCTGGCGTTCCTGTATATTGCCGGGCGCCTGTTCAAGTTCGACGCCGCACTTTTCGGGAAGAACTGAGATGAATTGGTGGAGCAGCCCGGCATCGGATACCCAGGTCACTCACGGTGACCGGTTCTGGCTGTACGCCGTCGCGTCGATCATCATGCTGCTGCTGGTGCTGCCGACATTCATTGTCATTCCGATGTCGTTTTCCGATTCCCAGTACCTCGAGTTTCCACCGAGCAACTGGTCGGCCCGCTGGTACGAGGTTTACTTCGGATCAACCAAGTGGATGCGCGCCACGGCGACATCAGTTCAGGTCGGCATAATCACCATGCTGGTTGCAACACCGCTTGGTACGATGGCAGCCTATGCGCTTTTTGTTTCCGGCCACAGGGCAACCAGAGCGTTGTTCATGTTGCTGATTACACCGATGATTGTTCCGGTGATACTGATTGCCATAGGTGTGTTCTATGCCTACGGGCGTGCGGGACTGAACAACACCGTAACAGGCCTCGTTCTCGCCCATACGGCAATGGCCATACCATTGGTGATGATTGTCATCACTGCCGCCCTGCGCTCTTACGACCTGAACCAGGAACGTGTTGCACGCAGCCTGGGCGCCACGAGGGTGAAGGCGTTTTTCCTGATCACCCTGCCGCAGATCAGGTTTTCCGTGGTTACGGCCGCCTTGTTGTCGTTCCTGACATCTTTCGACGAAGTGATCATCGCAATCTTTGTGTCAGGCGGCGTCAACGCCACGCTCACCAAGCACATGTTCAGCGCATTGCGTGATTTCATAGATCCCACGATTGCCGCCATCTCGACGGTCATGGTGCTTGTATCCACAATCCTGCTGCTGATGACCCAGTTTATCGGCGCCAAGGAAAAATA
>JBPCVV010000281.1:0-3661 GCA_051010195.1 Anderseniella sp.
GCATCCCAACAATTCTGGCCTGCAGATGGACCAGGTGACCATGTTGCACATCCCGGCACATTTCGTGGATGCAATCGAGGTTACTCGCGGCAAGGACCTGGTGATCAAGGTCGAAGGCGGTATCTCGTTGAGTGAAGATCCCAATATCAGGTTTTTCTACAAAGCAGCCGGCAGCGGCGATTTTCTGGTCAACGCTTCGGATACCGATGGCCAGATCTTCAAGAAAACTTGGCCGGCACGGGATTCCTGATCAAAAGCACCTGACTTCGGCTTCTGCCTGCGCCCGGCGCAATGTATCGACCTTTTTCCGCATCATCGGCGAGCTGCGGAATATCGAGGTGTTCTCGCCACCCTTTTGCGCAACCATAAGCACGGTTTCCGCGCCAACATATTCGTCATATGTGAGGATTGACGCAATCAGGTCTATGGAGCACGAGCATCGTTCCAGCGCGTCGCGTGTCTGCCCGTTGACTGCCATGCAGCCAAACACATAATCCGCTCGGGCCACGGTCGGATAATCATTGACAAAACCCTTGTCCTGCGCCGAAGCAGGATGAACCGCCAGCAGCATCAACAGGCCGGTTGTACCGGCCAGCCAGGAATCAGCGACAGATCTGTTCGGGTTCATTTTGCCACCTGCGACTTGAATGACATGTATTGTTTCCTGAGCGCATCGCTGCCTGGCTGGGCACCGGGAATAGTGCTGGAGATGCTGACAATGCCACCCGGGACTTCATCAGACATGATGAATTCATAGACCGTGTCCTGGTATTCCGGCACGCGCTGCATGCTCGCATCGTTCTTGAATGGCACCAGCGTGATCCTGTGGCCGGAAATCTCGCGGCCGTCATGGGTGATCCGGGTCGCTTCTATCTTGGCGTCTTCGCGCATCGCCTTGCGTATCTTGTTGCGGAAATAGGCCGGCATACCGCCAAGTTGGCGCTTGAAGTCATAGGTATCCTGCTCGAGCAGAACCATGATCGCCGGGTTGCCGGACGTCCGGGGCATGGGGCCTATATTGCGCGCCCGCGGCCCGCTGTAGATGTGCAGGTGAGCGGTGCGTTTGCTACTGTCTTTTTCATCTTTCAGCACATCCAGCCGAATAGTGTCCGTCAGCCCGCGGCCATACTTGGCCTCATCACTGCTGATGCGCTTGAAGTCATAGACCAATGTGGTGTCTGGTTCGACTGAACTTAGATAAGGTTTGTCAAACAACAAGGATGAAACGGTCTCCGGTTCACCGGCACCTGCAGAGTTTGCCAGCGTCACACCAAGCAGAATCGTGATAACCGAAATAGTTCTCGTGACTATGCCTGTTTTCATCTTGTAGTATCTTTCCAAGTCATGGACTCTCAATCGAGGCAGCAGACCAACACAGTTGTCTGACCGCATCAAGGCAGCAAATTCGGCTCAAATGCCGAATTCTGTCATCCGGTATGTCAGCAATCGCGTAAATCTGGCAATGGCAACGGGACCGGACACATGTCGTCAATCTCCAGCATCATCGCCGAACTGATCACCGTCATCGGTCTGGCCATGAACAGTCCTGCAATGGTGGTGTCGGATCCGGTTATCCGGCAGCTGGACACAGCAGACCTGCAACACAGGGTGTGCGGCAAGCCATGCAGGGTATTGGCCTGGTATGGACCGGATGGTGTTATCTACATCGATAGTCGTGTGAACCCAAAGCGCAACATAGTCGCCAAGGGCATTCTGCTGCATGAACTGGTACATCATGTGCAGCGTGAGGCCAGGGGCGGCAATGCCATGAATTGCATGGAATGGCTGCAGCGCGAACGTCAGGCCTATCGGATTCAGGCGCAATGGCTGTTTGACAATGGCATTGATGCCTCGCCGCTGACCTGGCAGATCCGCACCATCCGCTGCAGTCCTGCCGCGTTCGGCAAACGCGCAAAGACGGCAGACCGGTAACGCTGCTTCGAATATAGGCGCTGCCGGCAGATCAGGGGCTCGAAAACATGAACCCTTTTCCGCGCACGGTGCGAACGCTGGCCCGTGCATCGGGACCAAGCGTGCCAAGTTTGCGGCGCAGGTAACCGATATAGACATCGACAACATTGATCGCCACGCCGCCCTGCGCCTGCCACAGCGCATCGAATATCACTTCTCTTGACAAAGGCTGTCCCTCGTTTCGCATCAGGTACAGCAGCAGGTCAGCTTCGCGCTCCGTCAATTCGGCACAAATGCCTTCAAATCGCGCTTCCCGGATCGCCTGATCATAGCTGAGGCGGCCATGGGTGATGACATCGCCGTCATGGTCCGGCGCGTCTTCCGATCGCCTGCGCTGCTGCGCGGTGATGCGGGCCAGCAATTCTTCGAACGCGAACGGTTTGACCACATAGTCATCTGCGCCTGCCGACAATCCATCGACCCTGTCATTCACCGCATCGCGTGCCGACAACATGATGATAGTTGCCGCATGATCCTGATTCCTGAGATTCCGGCACACGTCCAGTCCGGAACAGCCCGGGAGCATGACATCCAGCACAATCACATCAAAATGGTTGTGACGGACATTTTCGAGGGCCGTTTCACCACTCGCAGCATGCATGGTGGTGACCCCCTCAGCCTTGAAATTGCGCTGCAGCAGGGAGGCAATATCCGGGTCATCTTCAACGATGAGAACCTTCATGTCGGTTTGCCCTGGTCGGTTGGTTCGCTCACGAGCGGCAACGTGACATGGACCGTAACCCCGGGTCCATCCGCGTTATTGCCAAGTGAGATGGAGCCCGAATGTTCTTCGATCACCCACTGTGCCAGATTGAGGCCAATGCCAAAACCGTCGCTCTGCATCTCAGCCAGCAGCTTCTGACCGGCCTCGGCGCGGGCAAACCGCTCAAACACATGTGGCAGGCTGTCCGGGTCAATGCCGCGGCCCTGATCTTCAATCGTGACCACGGCGTTTGGCGGCCGCTGCAAAACTCTGACGGTGATCACGGTGTCTTCCGGCGAGTTCTTCACCGCATTGACGATGAGTCCGCCCAGCACCTGACGCAGCCAGTCATAGTCGCCCAGTACTGTCAGTCCTTCAGGCGGAGTTTTCATTTCCAGCCTGATACCGCGGCGATTGGCCGGCCGGGTTTCATCACCCACCGCATCACTGACCACGTTTGCAAGGTCAATGGGTTTCGATGACAGATCGAGCCGGCCGCTTTCAGACCGCGCCACTCTGAGCATGTCATCAACCCGGCGCCGTAATTCCTGTACCCGGCCGAGTATCGTCTCAAACGACTGCCGCATGTCGGCAAGCCCGGGTCGCACCTTGGCATTCAGATTGTACTCGGCTTCGCCCTGCACCACGGTCAAGGGTGTGCGCAGTTCGTGGCTGATGTCCGAAAAGAAGCGCCGACGATTGCTGTCGATCTTTTCCAGTTTCTCGTTGGCCTGACGAAGATCCGCCGTCTGCCGGTCAACCGTTTGCTGCAAATCCTGCTGCGCCGCTTTCAGCACCTCCTCACGCGCGGCAAGACTGCCAGCCATGGTGTTGAACCGCTGCATCAGGTCTGTCAGTTCATCCTGCCCGGTCGGATTGAGCCGGGTGGTCAGTTCTCCCTCGGCAATTGCTTCGGCACCGTGAACAGTTTCGGCGATGCGCGCCAACAGCGGCGATCCAAAGCGGAAGTAGATTGCCAGCGACAGC
>JBPCVV010000282.1:0-39080 GCA_051010195.1 Anderseniella sp.
TGATCGACACTGACCCGTTTCTGCTGTTCAGTTGTCACAAGCCATGTGCGGAAAAAGTATTGACCAGGGACCGGTCGAGTTTTCCCGGAAGCTCGCCCAAGCATCAGGAAGTCCTCGACCGCCTGGCGCAGACCGGCAATACCGGCGGCATCGGCATCCCGTTCCGCACCAGCGAAAACCAGGTTTTCGGAGGCTGGATGTTCTCCAGCCATGAACCCGAAGAAAACCTTCCACAAACTGTCAGCAGAGCACGGCCGTGAAGCCCATCTGGCGGGGTTGCTGGCCTATGAACGGATGGCTCACTGGGACTCAGGCCGCGAGGCGCACGAGGGATTGCGCAGCAGCCGGGAGCGCGAAGTACTGCAGTGGCTGTGTGCCGGTTTCCGGGTTTCGACGATCGCCGACAAACTCGGGATCAGTGATTCTGCGGTCAATCTCTATTTGGAAATTGCCCGCGCCGAACTCGGCGCAAAAACCCGCGAACAGGCTGTCGCACGGGCCATTTTCAGCGGGCAAATTGAGCTTTAGAGCGAGTTTGAATTTAGCTTCGGCCGGCTCTTTCTTCTGCCAGCGCCGCGTTGAATTCCGCACCGAACAAAATCAGCGCAGACAGGCCGTACAGGTAAACGATGGCGACCATGGTACCGGCCAGTCCGGCATATAGGGCGGTGTAGTTGGCTATTGTCTGGAGATAAAGGGCAAACAGCTGCGACCCGACGATGATGCCGGAAATGGTCAGAGCGATGCCGGGAAAAGTGGTTCTGATCGAGCGTTTGCCGTCCGGCAGGAAGCGGTGAAACGAAAACAGTGTGAGGGTCAGAACCCCGACGGCGAGAGCATACTTGGTCAGACCGACGGTAAATGAAAACGGTTCCAGCCAGGACAGCTTGTTGACCAGGAAGGACCAGACAAGCGGCGTTGCAATCAGAATGAAGGCGGCAAGGATAAGCCCGAAGGCACCGATAATGATAAACACGGCACCTTGCAGGCGCCGCCACCAGAACGGACGCGTTTCTGCCACCCGATAGGCCCGGTTCAGACCATCACGCGCGTTTTCAATTCCGTTGGTGGCCAGCACTAGCGCGACGACTGTACCGACGGAAAAGAACTCGTTGGGTTGCAGCGCAACCATGACCTTGATCTGTTCCGCGATGGCTTTTTCGCTGTCTGCCGGCCAGTGCTCAAGCACCAGATTGAAAATCTCATCAACCAGCTCAGGATTGCCCCAGATCCGCACCAGTGACGCAACCAGCATCAGGAACGGAAACAGCGACAGCAGCAGGGAAAGCGCAACATTGCTGGCAATCGCGGACCCGCCGTCATCGACAAACTTGATGGTGGCTCGCCAAAGCGTTTTTGCTGTCTGGACCATGTGGGTAATCCCAGGAAAGATGAATGTCGCTCACTGACAACATGGGTTCATGAAACTCCCTATTCCAGACATGCACCTTTCGGCCCCGCCGGCTCAGAAGCTTTCCTTGAGCCATTGGCCGACACGTCTGACGTAACTGCTGTCATGGCCCGCCCCGGCAATCAGCGCGCCGAGATTTGCCGCTTGTTCATCGGGCATCAGTCCATAACGCAGCAGGCCCGTTGCCACGCAGAAGCCGGGTGTGGTCAAGGCATCCGGCAAACCGTCAAAGCGCGATGGCCTGGCCACGCGAACCCGCCGGCCAAGAATTTCTCCGGCAAGTTGTTCGACACCGTTCAACTGGCTGCCGCCACCGGTCAGCACTACGCGACGGACAAAATGCCGTGCCGTGGGCACTTGATCCAGCCTGTCGCGGATAATCTCGAATATCTCCTCCATCCGCGGCCGCACCACACCGCAGATCATCGAGCGCGGAACGCTCTGCACGGCATCGCTGCCGCTTTCGCCGAGGATCGGGCAGGTAATCAGTTCGCGCTCGTCCAGTTGCGCCGGCACGGTAGATCCCCACAACGTCTTGACCCGTTCCGCATGGGCAATGGTTGTGTTGAGACCGCGAGCGATGTCTGTCGTCACATGATGAGAGCCCACCGGCACCATGTCCGCATGGGCCAGGGTGCCTTCATTGAAAACCGCATATGAGGTGGTGCCGCCGCCAAGCTCTATCACGGCAACGCCAAGATCCATTTCATCAGCCAGCAGCACCGAACGCGCCGCCGCATAGGGCGCGACCACGAAACCCACCGCATCCAGATGGCAGCGCTCCAGCAGAAGGCCCAGGTTCGTGATGGCGTGCGGATCCGCCAGAACAACATTCATTTCCGCGGTCAATGTACTACCGTGCATGCCGTCCGGTTCACGAATGCCGCGAGTATCGTCGAGGCGGTACTGGATCACCGATGCATGCAGGACCGCGCGTCCGCCGGTTTCCACCTTGGACATGGCGTTGACCGCCGCGCGGCGCTTGGCCGCCTCGTCAACAACCTGGCGTCCGAGCACCGCCTGGCCGGCGACATGAACACTGACGGTGCGGCCGCCGGACATGTTCACATAGACATCGCAAATGGTGCGACCAGCCATGCGCTCGGCCTGGTCAATGGCCGTGCGCAACGCACGTTCGGCGTCGTCGAGGTCGGCAACGGCACCGCCGTTAACGCCTTCAGACCGGCAATGACCTGCGCCAATGACCTTGATCTGCGGTACGGTTTCATCGACAGCGCGCCGCCTGCGACCCTCAACGGACCCGATCAGGCAGCAGATCTTGGTGGAGCCGACATCCAGCACCGCGATCGTGGAAGGCACAGCTGCAAGAGTTGATCCGCCAGCTGCGGACGAAGATGGAAAAGGCACAACTTTCATGGAACTCAAAAAACCCGCTCAAACAACCCACAAACCCGACATCGTTGCCAGCCAACCCTGTTCAGCGGTTGCGCAAAGCTACATTGCGGTCCGCGTCTACACTGGCACCCTCAAACGGAACCATCACTGCAGAACCGGCGAGACGAAGGTCCACCTGCTCTATCCCGGATGTCAGAACACCAAACCGCGCATCCAGGTCTGTCAATCTGGCGATCGCCTGCTCCACCTGCTTTTCAGGAAGCAGAGCCTGCCGACCGCCGGCAAAATACAAGGTCCAGCGGCGTTTCCCCACTCGTGCCGCTGCCTTGATCCTCGAGTGTAGCTCAGGCCATGCTTCAAGTTGGTTAACAAGTTGCGAAACACTTTTCTGCGCACCCTCGCCCGACACCAGCATCAGGTGCGGGAACCGGGACGCCTCGAAACTGGCGATCGCCGCACCCTCGCGGTCAATGACGTAATAGTTGCCGTCGCGCTGCCAGACCGCAAACGGCTCTCGTTCACCAATATCGATCTCCAGCCGGTTAGGCGGAAGAACCCGCACGCTGGCTTCCTGCACCCAGTCCAGATTGAGCAGGATGGAGCGCGCATTGTTGGCGTCAAATCCCACCAGTGACCCGCCCGGCTTGACCCCGATGGCCTTGAGCACGGAAGCACCGGCCACGCGTTTCAGGCCGGTGATGCGGATCTGTTCGGCGGCATAGCCGAAGTACGACGACACTTGCGCGGGCAGTCCGCGCGCACCACTGGACGGGTCCGTCAGGTGATCACCGGCCAGCAGTCCGTAACCGGTCGCCAGTGCGAGCATGCCGACAGCGCTCGAACGCACCAGGGCACCGGTAGTGCGTCGATTGCAAATCCGTTCGCCGGTCTGCAGCAGGTTCGACGCCACGGCCCAGAAAGGCGCCTGGCGGAACTTTCGGTATTTTCGGACAATTGACATGTTTTCTACCGCTCCAATCCCGCGTCATTGATCATCCAGGTCAGAAGTGCCGGGAAATCATGGCCTGCATGAGCTGCCATCTCCGGCACCAGCGACGTGGCCGTCATGCCGGGCTGGGTGTTGATTTCCATAAAGATCAGTTCACCGTCCGGGCCTTCAGTGTCATTGTAGCGGAAGTCAGAACGGCTCACGCCCTTGCAGCCCAGTTCGGTATGGGCGGCAAGCGCAAATTTCTGCACGCGGTGATAGACCATGTTGGAAATGTCGGCCGGCAGAATGTGTTCCGAACCACCCGGTTTGTATTTGGCGGTATAGTCGTAAAACCCGACTGTCGACACAATCTCCGTTACCCCAAGTGCGACATTTCCCATCACCGCACAGGTCAGTTCCCGGCCGGGCACATAGCGTTCCACCATAACCTGGCTTTCAGGATCAAACCCTTCATCGTCAATCATCGAGGTCAGCGAATTGTTGCCCTCGTCCACTATGTGCACGCCGACGCTGGATCCGTCCGCCACGGGCTTGACCACATAGGGCTGAGATAGAATGTCGTGATCAATTGCTTCACTCAGCGGCACCACCTGGTGCTCGACAACCGGCACCCTGACCCGGACCACGGCAGATTTGCAAAGATGCTTGTCCATGGCCAGGGCAGAAGCCAACACGCCTGAATGGGTATATGGAATTTTCATGGTTTCGAGAATCGCCTGGACGTGACCATCCTCGCCCCACCTGCCGTGCAGCGCATTAAAGGCCACGTCCGGCTGCAAATCGCGCAACTGGTCGATGATATTGGGCTGAACATCAATCTGGGTAACCCTGAACCCTGCGTCTTCCAGGCCTTTGGTGCATGCCTTGCCGGAACTGAGAGACACTTCGCGCTCGTTCGACCAGCCACCCATAAGCATGGCCACATGCGTTGTTTCAGGTTTGCGTTGTTGCATCACTCAACCTTTTCAGGACCGACCATCGATCAGGACCTATCACGTCTGCAGTCTCAACGTGCATCCACGCCGACACGCCTGATCTCCCAATGCAGATCGATCCCGGAATTCTCCTTTACGCGCGCCCGCACGGTTTCGCCGAGCTGTTCGATCTGGGCGGCAGTGGCACCGCCTTCATTGATCAGGAAGTTGCAATGCATCTCGGATACCTTTGCCGGACCGATTGCAAAGCCGCGCATGCCGGCTGCATCGATGAGCTGCCATGATTTCTGCCCTTCCGGGTTCTTGAAGGTTGACCCGCCGGTGCGTGAACGGATCGGCTGGCTCGCCTCGCGCGCCGCCGTAATCTCATCCATGTGGGCCTTGATCTCGTGACGGTCGCCTGGCGCGCCCTGAAACAGTGCCGACGTGAAAATCATGTCAGCCGGTGCCGTGGAGCTGCGATAGCCATAGCCCATGTCTTCGTTTGACATGATGTGAAGCGTCCCCTTGCGATCAATCCCACGCGCTTCCACAAGGATATCGCGGATCTCGCCGCCATGCGCGCCCGCGTTCATCCTCAACGCGCCGCCGATTGTGCCCGGTATACCTCTCAGAAAGGTTAACAAAGTAATACCCTGTTGCAGGGCGAATTGGGCCAGCCGGATGTCGGGAACCGATGTGCCCGAGCGTACTCGATACTCGTCTTCCAGGACCATCTGGCCAAATCCGCGTCCCAGCCTGATAACCACACCGGGAATGCCGCCGTCGCGCACCAGGAGGTTGGAACCGACCCCGATGACCTGCACCGGAATACCGTCATCAAGCGCTGCCAGAAAACCCGCCAGATCTTCTTCGTCAGCCGGTGAGTACAGCACATCTGCCGGACCGCCGACACGAAACCAGGTAAACTCGGCCAGCGGCTTGTCCAGTTCTATCCGGCCGCGGACCGGCGGCAGTCTGCGCGCCAGCCGCGCACCCGGCGTGCTCATCAACTGCCGCTCCGCTTTGCCAGTGCGTCGAGTTCGTCAGGCAATGAATAGGCCCACTGAGTAATATTGCCAGCGCCGAGAAAGATGACCACGTCGCCACTTTGGGCGCTGTCATGGACCAGCGGAGCAAGCTCGCTATTGTGCGATATGGTAGATACATTACGGTGACCGTGCGCGCGCAATCCGTCCGCCAGCGTCATGTGGTCGAAGCCCTCGATCGGTGCTTCGCCGGCCTCGTAGACCGGCGCCAGCACAACTTGGTCAGCATCGTTGAAACAGGAACTGAACTCGTCAAACAGGCTTTCCAGCCGGGTGTAACGATGCGGCTGCATGATCGCGATCACCCGCTTGTCGGTGACACCGCGAGCCGCCTTGAGCACCGCGGTTATCTCCACCGGGTGATGACCGTAATCATCATAAATATCTATGCCGTTGCACGAACCGGTCAGGGTGAAGCGGCGCTTCACCCCGGCGAATTCCGCCAGGCCCTTCCGGATTGCCTCGTCGCTCACACCAAGATTGGCGGCAACGGCGATAGCTGCGGTTGAGTTGAGCAGGTTATGTTCGCCGGGCATGGCCAGCGTGATGTTGTCCAGCGTGCGGCTTTCACCGGTGCGGCGGTCGTTGATGACCACTGAAAAATGGCTCTTGCCACCGGAATAACTCACATCCGTCAGGCGATAATCTGCCTGGGCGCTATTTCCATAGGTGAACACGCGGCGATCTGTAACCTGCGCAATCAGTGACTGGACTTCCGGGTGATCCATGCACATCACCGCAAACCCGTAGAACGGAATGTTTTCCACGAACGTGCGGTAGGCTTCCCTGGCCTTGTCGAATGTACCGTAGTGGTCCAGGTGTTCCGGATCCATATTGGTGACGATGGTCACATCCGCCGGCAGCTTGACGAAGGTTCCGTCGGACTCGTCTGCCTCCACCACCATCCAGTCGCCCTTGCCCAGTCTGGCATTGGTGCCATAGGCGTTGATGATACCGCCATTGATGACCGTCGGGTCGATGCCGCCGGCATCCAGAAGCGCTGATACCAGTGAGGTCGTCGTCGTTTTACCGTGGGTGCCGCCTACCGCGACACACGACTTGAAGCGCATCAGTTCCGCCAGCATTTCCGCCCGCCGCACCAGCGGCAGGAACCGGGCACGGGCCTCCAGTACTTCCGGGTTGTCCTGCTTTACCGCGGTGGACGTGACCACGACCTGGGCATCGCCCAGGTTTTCAGGCTGGTGGCCGATATGAACGGTCACACCCGCCTTGCGCAGGCGAGCAACATTGTAGTTGTCGGCCATGTCGGAGCCCTGCACGGTATACCCCAGTGTCGCCATCACTTCGGCAATACCGCTCATGCCAATGCCGCCAATACCCACAAAGTGGATCGGCCCGATATCCTGGGTCAACTTCATTCCGGTGCAGTATCCTCTGACTGTCCTGCGCGCGCCAGTTCCTCGACCTGGTCTGCCAGCAATTCAGCAGCATTGGGTCGACCGTGTGCTGACGCGGCCAATGCCGTTCTGGTAAGGTCAGCCTCGTCGAAACGCAAGCGTGTAAATACCGCAGCCGTTTCCAGCGGCGTCATTTCGTTCTGCAACATGACCCAGCCGCCACCGGCCTTCTCCATGCTTTGGGCATTGCGCAACTGGTCATTGTCCAGGGAATGCGGCAGAGGCACGTAGATCGCCGGTCTGCCAATCACCCCCAGTTCAGCCACGCTGGATGCACCGGACCGGCAAATCACCAGATGGGAACGGGCAATCAGCTCAGGCATATCTTCAAAAAAGCTTTTGCACAAAGCTGTTACGCCCGCTGCTTCATACGCCTGGCGCACCCTGTCTAAGTCCTCAGGACGGCACTGCTGGGCAACCCTGAGCGTTCTGAGAACAGCTTGCGGCAGTTCGGCAATCATCTTCGGCATGAAATCGGAGAAGAACTGGGCGCCCTGACTGCCGCCAAACACCAGCAGGTTGAACGGCGCATCGGCAGGAGGCGCATTGTACGCCCGTGCGGCATCGATCACCTGCTTGCGTACCGGATTGCCTGTCAGCCTGACCCGCTGCATCTGACTGTTCGAAAATCCGTACAGCGGTTCAAACGATGACGCGATTATCCTGGCATTGCCGAGCCCCGCTGCAATCCGGTTGGCCCGCCCGGCGACTGCATTCTGCTCATGAACCATGGAGGAAATGCCGGCATAGCGGGCTGCCATCATGACGGGCAATGAGGGATACCCGCCGAAACCGACAACCACCTGTGGCGCCAGCGATTTGAACTGGTCCAGGCACTGCCGGAAGCCGGTAACCAGTTTGGCAGCCTGTCCGGGCAACAACCATGGTTTGCGGAATGTCAGGGTTGAGGAGGCAATTTCCTGCACGGTGCCTTCGCGAAACCGGTCCTGCCACTCCAGCCCACGCTTGTCGGTGAACAGCTGAACATTCCAGTCGCGCGCCTCCAGTGCCGATGCAAGCGCCTGGGCCGGAAACAAATGGCCACCTGTGCCGCCCGACGCCAGAACAATCGTCCGGCTGGCGTCGGTACTGGTTGTCTCAGATTTGTCCATACTAGGATCCTGGCCCAAATCAAGCTGCCTTCGGAACCAAGCCGCCAACCTGGGAACGAAGTGCGTTGCTGCGCACCCTCACACGCGAAAAGGCCAACAATAACCCCATGGAGAATGCCATCGCAATCAGCGATGAGCCGCCATAGGAAATGAACGGCAACGTCATTCCCTTGGCCGGTAGCAGTGTCAGGTTCACACCAAGATTGATGAACGACTGAAATCCGTACAGGCTGGCCAACCCGGTCAGCGACAATACCGCAAACGGATCCGTCACCCGCATGGCGCGCAGCAACACCCGCAACACGATGAAACCGATAACGAAAATCAGGATGGCGCTCACGATAAACCCGAATTCCTCACCGATAACGGCTGGAATGAAATCAGTATGAGCATCGGGGAGAATATGCTTGGCGCTGCCACCGCCGGGACCTGTACCCATTAGCCCGCCATTGTTGAATGCCTGGGTGGCGGCATCGACCTGGAACGTGTCGTGTTTCTCGGGATCAAGGAACCTGTTTATCCGTGATGCAACGTGGGAAAACGAGAAATAGGCCACAACCGCACCGCCGCCGGCAAGACCGGCGAGGCCAAATATCCAGACCCACGAAATACCGTAAACAAGCAGCAGGATAGCAAACACGACGGATATCAGCACCAGTTGTCCGAAGTCAGGCTGCTTGACCAATAGTCCGGCAAAGCCTGCAAACATCGCAAACGAAACCCACAAGCCCGGCATATCCGGGCGCCGGATGCTTTCTGCCAGAAACCAGGCTACAGCAACCACGAATGCCGGTTTGGCGAACTCGGATGGCTGCACATTTATCGGGCCAAGATCAAGCCAGCGGTGGGCGCCCTTGATCTCCGGTCCGACAAAAATCGCCAGCAGCATGGCTGCCAGACCGGCCATGAAGGTCATTATGCACATCCGGCGCGCCTGGGATGGCGACAACAGCGACGTCAGCACCAGCACGATTGCAGCGGGAACCAGAAACACAAGCTGGCGAGTGAAGAAATGAAAATGATCAAGCCCGAGACGCGTCGCAACCGGCGGGCTGGCCGCCATGGAAAACAGTACGCCGGACGCCATCAGGACCAGCACGCAGCCCAGCAGCACCTTGTCGACAGAAAACCACCAGTTGGCAATCAATCCACGGTCGGAACGGGAGATCAGCATGTCTCAGGCCACCTTTGTTTGTTTCGTGACGCCGTCAAGCGCCAGCACGCAGGCACGAAAATCATCACCACGCACCTCGAAGTTGGGGTATTGATCAAATGACGCACAGGCAGGCGACAACAGCACCGCAACCTCGTCCAGGTCACTTGTATCGGCAGCCGCGTCTCGTGCCGCCTGGCCTACTGCAGCCGCCATTGACTCACAGATGACATAAGGCGCTTTGCCTTCAAGAGTATCGGCCAGCAACGCTGCGTCCTGACCGATCAGGTAGGCTTTCGCGATCCTGCGGAAGTGCGGCTGCAATTCAGCGATACCGCCCTGCTTGGTCTGCCCGCCGGCGATCCAGTAGATGCGCTCGAAACTCGACAACGCCTTTTCTGCAGCATCCGCATTGGTCGCCTTGCTGTCGTTGATGAACACAACGCGCCCGGCAGAGCCGATTTCCTCCATGCGGTGTTCAAGCCCTGGAAAGCTGTTGAACCCTTGCTCGATCTGGTTGCCGTCAAGGCCGAGGCGGCGCGCGATGATAAAGGCCGCACAGGCATTCTGGGCATTATGCGCGCCGCGCAATGCCCGAGCCTGCAGGAGCGCGACAGATGTACCGTCGCGGGTATCGCTTACCGTCTCACCGTCGGATATGACGGCGGCGTCGGTTCCGATTACGGAAAACGATGACAGATCTGTGTGTTTGGCGGCCGCAGCAGCAATGCCGGCGCACCATTTGTCATCCAGCGAGATACCGGCCAGATCATGGTTATCCTGCAGTGCAAACATGCGCGCCTTGACCGCGGCATAATTCTCCATGTCGCCATGGCGTTCCAGGTGATCCGGGGTCAGGTTCATCAGGATACCCACATCCGGCTTCAGCGATGGCATCAGGTCGATCTGGTATGATGACAGCTCAATGACATAGACCTTGCCGGCAACCGGCGCCGGCAATAGTAGGGCAGCAGTGCCGATATTGCCGCCGATCTCGACGTCCAGACCTGCAGATGCCAGAACATGGCCGGCCAGTGCCGTGGTCGTTGACTTGCCGTTGGTGCCGGTAATGGCCACCAGTTTTGCACCAGTACCGGCCAGTTCACGCGACAGGATTTCCGTATCGCCGATAATCTCCACGCCGCATGCGAGAGCCTTCCTGACACTCCAGTGCGGTTCGGGGTGCGTAAGCGGTACGCCCGGAGACAGCACGAAACTGTCGAGCGTGGCGAAATCGACACCATGCAGGTTGACCACCGGCAAACCCTCGGCCCGAGCCTTGTCGGCTGCTGCCGGTGCATCATCCCATGCTAATACGTCAGCACCACCACGCACGAGGGCATCAACAGTAGCGTTGCCACTGCGTCCCAGGCCGAACACGCCGACCGTTTTGCCGCTAAAACTGTGCGCTGCGATAGTCATGGAGTATCAACCGGCCCCTAACGAAGCTTCAGGGTAGCCAGGCCGATGAGCGCCAGCACAACCGAGATAATCCAGAAACGGATCACGATGGTCGGCTCCTTCCAGCCCTTCTGTTCAAAGTGATGATGCAGCGGCGCCATGGCAAACACCCGTTTGCCGGTGAGCTTGAAGGACGCCACCTGCACGATCACCGAAACGGTTTCCAGCACGAACAGGCCGCCGATGATGGCCAGGACGATTTCATGTTTGGCCGCCACGGCAATGGCACCCAGCGTGCCGCCGAGCGACAACGATCCCGTATCACCCATGAAGATCATGGCAGGTGGCGCGTTGAACCATAAGAATCCGAGCCCGGCGCCGATCAGCGCGCCGCACAGAACCGCCAATTCACCGGTGCCGCGGATATAATGGATCTGGAGGTAGTCGGCGAATTTCACATTGCCGGCCAGATACACGATGACGCCGAAGCTGGCCGCTGCGATCATGACCGGCACGATGGCCAGCCCATCGAGCCCATCGGTCAAATTGACCGCATTGCCGGCGCCGACAACCACGAACATGCCGAACAGGACAAACACCGCACCAAGCTGGATGAGCGTATCTTTCAGGAACGGCAGCGCCAGGGCGTTTGACAGCTTGTCATCACCCAGTACCGTGAACATCCAGACCGCGAATCCGGCAATGATAAATTCCAACGCCAGCCGCATACGCCCTGAAAAACCGCCAACCGCGGCCCGGGTCACTTTCAGATAGTCGTCGTAAAATCCAATGGCGCCGAAGCCCAGAGTGACGAACAAAACCGACCAGACATATAGGTTGTTGAGATCGGCCCATAGCAGCGTGGAGACCACGATGCCTGCCAGGATCATCAGACCGCCCATGGTCGGCGTGCCCTGCTTCTCGATGATGTGCCGGGCCGGACCATCTTCCCGAATCGGCTGCCCCCTGCCCTGTTTGACCCGCAAATTCGAGATCAGCCAGGGGCCGAACATGAACACCAGGAACAGCGACGTCATCAGCGCGCCACCGGTTCTGAACGTGATATAGCGAAACACGTTGAACCCTGAAATCTGGTCGCTTAGCTCAAGAGATAAATAGTAGAACATGAGAATGTCAGTCCGCAGCCTCAAGCCCCGGATGTGCCCCCGTACTGGTTGATTATTGCGTCGACAACCGGGGCCATGCGTGATCCCAGCGAGCCCTTTATCATGATAACGTCGTTGGCCTGGATGGCTTCGAGCAGTGGTACAATCAGGTCCTGCGATGACGGTGCATATGCGCCGCGCACCGCGGCCGGCAATTTTTGCCAAAGCGCATTCATGGCCGGCCCGCATGCAAACACCTGATCAACTTCTGCTGCCTGCAAGGGGTCGGCCAGTTCCAAATGGAGGCGGTCCGAATGCTCCCCAAGCTCCAGCATATCACCCAGAACGGCAAGTCGCCGCCCGCGCCCGGAGGGCTGCGACGCACCGAGCATTTCCAATGCCGCGCGCATGGATGCGGGGTTGGCATTGTAGCTTTCATCGATAACCGTCACCTCAAATCCATCAGCGTTGAGGGAATGGCGCACGCCGCGTCCTGAAGGCGGCGCAATGCGTGCCAGGGCCAGCGCACATATCGCCAGGTCCGCCCCTGCGGCTTCACAGGCGGCCAGAACGGCAAGCGAGTTTAAAACTACATGCCTGCCCGGTGCGCCAAGCTTGTAGGTGACCTCGTGCGCCCTAACTTCAGCAGTTACGCAGGAGCATGTGTCGTGCAGGTTTGCCCGCTTCAAAAGTATGTCGGACCCGTCTTGTTCGCCAAAACTGCGAATGTCGGCAATGCCCTGTTCACGTGCAGCGTCGCGCAACAGGTCGAAAAACTCCGTGTCGTGGTTGATGATCGCAACCCCACCCGCAACCACGCCGGTAAAGATTTCGGCCTTGGCCCGGGCAATATCGGACAGCGATGCGAAATGCCCAAGGTGGCTTTCTGCGATAGCTGTGACGATTGCGGTATGCGGGCGCACCATGTCGATCAACGTTTCAATTTCACCAGCATGGTTCATGCCAACTTCAAACACACCGAATTGCGCGGTTCTGGAAAACCGTGCCAGGGTCAGCGGCACCCCCCACTGATTGTTGAATGACGAAACCGATGCATGGGTTTCACCGCATGCGGAAAGCGCCATGTTGAGCGCGTCCTTGGTGGTTGTCTTGCCGACCGAACCGGTAACGGCAATGACATGTGCCCGGCTCCGCGAACGGGCCGCGCGTCCCAATGCTTCAAGAGCGGCCAGGGCATCATCGACGACGAGGACAGGTCCAGCTTCGCGCATGACACTGTCCGGCCGTGACACGATCGCGACGGCGGCCCCGGCCTTGAGCGCGTTGGCTGCGTATTCATGACCATCGGTACGCTCACCCTTGATGGCAACAAATATGTCACCGGCATTGATGGCCCGGCTGTCAATTGCGACACCGTTCAGCGCCTGTTCCACCTTGCCTTCAAGGTGCCCGCCGGTGGCGTCGATAACTTCGGCAATCGTCCACAAGGGTTGCTCAGCCATTGGCAACCCTCCCTGCCACACAGGCCAGCACGGCTTCCTGGTCAGAAAACGGAATGACTTTCTTGCCGACCGTCTGGCCGGTCTCATGGCCCTTGCCGGCAACGACCAGCACATCACCTGTCGCCAGATTGTCCACGGCATGCTGAATGGCCTGCGCCCGGTCTCCGATCTCGATGCCCTCCGGGCACGCCGCCATGATGGCGGTACGTATCACGCCCGGGTCTTCGGTGCGCGGGTTATCGTCGGTCACGATTGCCACGTCGGCATGTTTTGCGACTACCTCGCCCATCTCCGGCCGCTTGCCTGGATCCCGGTCGCCGCCTGCGCCGAACACCACATGCAGCCGGCCAGACGCATATGGCCGCAGCGCCTTCAGCACATGTTCCAGCGCATCGGGTGTATGGGCGAAGTCCACGAAAACCGGCGCGCCGGCCGGTGTTGTCGCCACCAGCTCCAGTCTGCCCGATGCACCCTGCAATTGTTCCAGGGCCCGAACGGCGTGCGGTTCCGACCCGCCCGCGGCAACAACCAATGCAACCGCCATGAGTGCATTTTCCGCCTGAAAATCTCCTACCAGCGGCAGGTAAGTACTGTACTCGCCCTGCTGCCCCTTGATGTCGAGCAACTGGCCAAATCCCTGAGGTGTGGCTGACACAAGCTTAAGCCCGGTTCCGGTTCGACCGACGCTCGACACAACCAGGCCGCGGTCATTGCAGCGTGTCATGATGGCTTCCGCCTCGGGCATGTCCGAATTGACAATGGCTGCCGCACCTTCGCTGAGAACCTCTTCAAACAGCATCATCTTGGCGTCGAGATAGGCCTCGAAGGTCTTGTGATAGTCCAGATGATCGCGGGTCAGGTTGGTGAACCCGGCCGCGGCAAACCGCACACCGTGCAGCCGGTACTGGGCCAGGCCGTGGCTTGATGCTTCCACCGCAATATGGCTGACCTGTTGGGCTGACAACTCAGCAAGACAAGCGTGGATCTCGACGGGATCCGGCGTCGTGTGCACAAGTTTGCGCGTACCTGAAGGTGCCACGATACCGACTGTACCGATGCTGGCGGCTGACAATCCCAGCACCCCCCAGATCTGGCGCACGAAGGATGTCACCGATGTCTTGCCGTTGGTGCCGGTGACCGCGACCATGACCTCCGGCTGGCGGGCGTAAAAGCGCGCCGCCATGAGCGCGAAGGTGAGGCGTGGATTATCACATGCCACCACGGGTACTGACAGGTTGTCCGGCAGGCTTGCACCGCGGTCTGCAACAATTGCGACAGCGCCGTTGTCGATCGCACTTTGGACAAAACTTGCACCGTCTGCCTCAACACCGGCAAGTGCGGCAAACACGTCGCCTGTCTTGATCAGTCGGCTGTCACTGCTCAGTCCGGTAACTCCGATGCTCCCGGCGCCTTCAGGAAGCTCCGCAATCGAGTGCATCAGTTGGGACAGTGTCATGCTCATTGACCGGCACCTGCGAGACTGGCCTGCGTGTCAGCTTTCTTGCGTTCCTTCAGAATCCGCTTCTTGTATTTCTTCAGCTTGCCGGCAGACGTGTCGTCGAATTTCGGAACGACGCCCAGAAGCGGCGCTATCCGTGCAATGACCTTGCCCGCGGTGGGTACCGCGTTCCAGCCGGAGGTCGCATAGCCATGGGTTTCCGGCAGCGGTTTCGGTTCGTCCAGCATGACCAGAATAACGAACTTCGGATCGTCCATCGGAAATGCACCAACGAAGGAATTCAGCCGATGGTTCTTTGAATACCGCCCGTTGACCACTTTTTCAGCGGTGCCCGTCTTGCCGCCGACGCGAAAACCCGGCACCCCGGCTTTGCCGGCGGTACCCTTGTCTACATTGAGCTTGAACAGGTAGCGCATGTCCGCACTGGTGGACGGTTTAATCACTTGTTGAGCAAGGGCCTCGGCAGTTTCTGCATCGCGGCGCAGCAACGTGGGCGGGATAAGCTTACCGCCGTTCAGCAATGCCGCTGCGACTGTGGCACCCTGCAACGGTTGTACGGCAAATCCGTGACCAAAAGAGGCCGTGACCGTTACCAGCTTACCCCATTTCTTTGGCAACAGAGGCCTGGCGGCCTCGGGCAGTTCGGTGGTCAAACGATCAAAAAAACCCATCTTGCGCAGGAAGGCCTGATGACCTTCCAGGCCGACATCCAGCGCCATTTTCCCGGTTCCGATGTTTGACGAAAACATGAAGATTTCCGGCACACTCAGAATGCGCCGCTTGGCGTGGAAATCATTGATGCGCGCCCGGCCGATGACCAGCGGGTAGCGCGCGTCATAGCGAGAGTTGAGCGTGGCTGTACCGGCATCAAGGGCCATCGCGAAGGTCACCGCCTTGACGATCGAGCCGAGTTCGAACACCCCGGCCGTCACCCGGTTGACATTTTCAGACTTGAGCGCGTCCTTAGGATTGTTGGGACTGTAGTCCGGCAGCGACACCAGGGACAGCACTTCGCCGGTATCCGACCTGAGCACGATGCCAGCCGCGGCCTTGGCACTGAATTTTGCGATGGACTTGCGCAGTTCATCAGTGACCGCATGCTGGACGCGAACGTCTATTGAGGTTTGTGCCGGCATGCTGGCCACGCGTTCGGTCTCCGCCAGGGAAGCTGTGTATAGCGCGCCCTGGTCATCAAGGAACTTTTCAAGCCCCGCAATACCGCGCGAGTCAACATCAACTGATCCCAGGACATGGGATGCAAGCTTACCCATCGGGTAAATCCGGCGGGTTTCCGCCCTGAACCCGACCCCCGGTATGCCCATATTGTGGATCAGTTCGCGCTGGCCGGGAGATACTTCCCGTTTGATCCAGACAAACCGCCGCCTGCGCTTGTCCAGCTTGCGGCGCAGGGCCTGCGCATTCAGTTCCGGCAACGCACCGGTCAGCAGCTCAACCGCTTCATCCACATCAATCATCTTTGCAGGATCGGCATACAGCGATGACACCGGAATGTCCGTCGCCAGCACATTGCCGTGCCGGTCGGTGATGTCAGGCCGCGGGATGCGTACTTTTGCATCGAACTGCGCCGTTTCCGCCCCGCGCCCGCCTTCGATCAGCGTCAGCCAGCCAAGCTTGCCGATCAGCACGGAAAAACCCAGCATGAAGCCGACAGCCACCAGCCGCAATCGCTTGTGGCCGTGAAAGGTGAGGTCCGCCTGACCGGTATTGTTCGGGCTTGTTGTGGTCATTGCATCATCCGCAGCAGGTCGGCCATGGGATCTTCGGAAGCAGGTGTTTTGTCCGGCTCATGTGCAGGCGCTGACGGCAGCCTGTCCGCCAGCCCGTCCAGTTCGACCAGCTGATCCGGCAAAACTGGGCCCAGCCCAAGATGGTTCCTGGCCAATTGTTCCAGCCGCTGCGGGCGGGTCAGCATGCTCCATTCGGCATTGAGCAGGCCGATGAATTCATACTCGCTTTCAACGCGTGCATCGATCCGGGCGATTTCCCGCTCAACCGAGCGGGTACGGTGTTCGAGAGTGTAAAGCCCGAACCCTGAAGCCAGCACGCAGACAATCAGTATGACATTGAGCAACCTCAGCACAGCGTCACCTCGCGTCCGAAATCCTCAAGCGCAAATGGGTGCGGAGCAGCGTCGGTGCGTTTGCCAGCCCGCAAACGCGCAGACCGTGCCCGTGGATTTGAGGCGACTTCAGCATCATCAGCAACAATGCCGCCGCGCACGACATCATCAAAAGACGGAACCAGTTCCGTTTGCTGAGGTGCATGACGAGAGGCGCGCGCAGCCCGGCCTGACCTCTGGTGCAGAAAGCGCTTGACGATCCGGTCTTCAAGCGAGTGGAAGGTCACCACGGCCAACCGGCCGCCCGGCGCCAGTAACCGTTCGGCGGCCGCCAGTGCTTCGGCCAGTTCTTTCAGTTCGGCATTCACGTAAATCCGCAGTGCCTGAAAAGTCCGGGTTGCCGGATGGATGGCGGGCCCCTTGAATCTGGGCGGTCTGCCAAGCGTTGCCTCGATCAGCGCGGCCAGATCCAGCGTTCGGGTAAAAGGCTCCTGTTCGCGTCGCTTTATGATCGCCTTGGCAATGGCAAAGGCGCGTTTTTCCTCGCCCAGGACAGCAATTATGTGGCGCAGGTCACGCTCTTCGAAGTCGTTGACCACGTCGGCAGCGCTGGTGCCTTCCTGCTCCATACGCATGTCCAGAGGCCCGTCCCGCATGAACGAGAAACCCCGCTCACCCTGATCCAGCTGCATGGACGACACGCCGACATCCAGCACGACACCGTCGACCTGCACCGGTCCGGCATCAGCAACAACCTGCTCCATATGAGAGAAGCGGCCCTGCACCAGGGAGAGGCGATCACCTGCCTGTTCAACCAACCAGGCGCCGGCAGCAATTGCGTTCGGGTCCCGATCGATGGCGATTACCCGGCAGGACGCGGCATCCAGCAGAGCCCTGGTATAGCCGCCTGCCCCGAACGTCCCGTCAATGAAGACCTCACCGTCTGCCGGGCGCAGCACATCCAGTACCGGGCCGAGCAGGACAGGTATGTGCGGGTCTGGCATATGATTGCCTGAACGGGTCATGCTGTTTATGCGGCTCCACCTGACAAACGGCCGTTCAGGCACGTTCATCGCCAAAATCTTAACAAGCGTTAGGACTTTGGAGCCGGGATACTTAACAAACCGTTGATTTCATGCTCCGTTCTGCACCCGAAGGGCAAATTTTGCCGTTTGGTTCGTCTGCTCCGGACCAGATACCGGAATTGGAAGAGTAAATCCCGGCCATCTTCTGAACAACGTAGCGGTGATTCCCCCTAGAACCGGTTTTTCCTGCGGAACGGTAAGGGTTTCCCGTTTTGTTGGAAATCCAGCCTCGAGGTTGTATACTCGACCAAGCGATTTACGTCGCAGGCCCAGGCCCGGGTCTCTTCGTTGATCGATATACCCCGCCCAGGAGGAGGTCGAAATGAAATCAAGAAAATTACTAATGTTGTGCTGCGCCGGCGCGATATCTGCCAGCAGTTCGGCTGCATTGGCAGCAGATGTTGTCATCGGTGTTCCCAACTGGCCGTCCGTTCAGGCAACGGCTCATGTGTTGAAGGTCGCCATGGAAAGCAAGCTTGGTCTTGAGGTTGAGCTTAAAAACGGCTCCAACAAGGCGGTATTCGATGCAATGGATGCCGGATCGATCCATGTGCATCCGGAAGCATGGCTGCCGAACCTGGACCATCTCAAGCGCCAGTATGTCGACGGCAAGAAATCCATCAAGATGACCGGAAATGCCGCCACCGGCGAACAGGGCATGTGCGTTACCAAGGGAACCGCGGAAAGAACCGGCATAGCAGATATCAAACAATTGAGAGAGCCGGAGATGGCCAAGAAGTTTGATAGCGATGGTGACGGAAAAGGCGAGGTCTGGATAGGCGCGCAAGGATGGGGATCGACGCCCATCGAGCGGATACGCGCGCGCTCCTACGGGTACGACAAGACAATGAACCTCAAGATCATGGAGGAAGCCGCTGCCCTGGAAGCGGTCAATAACGCAGTGAAGGCGAAAAAAGACATCGTCTTCTTCTGCTACACCCCGCACTACATGTTTGCGGTAAATGAACTGGTGCTTCTCAAAGAACCGGCCCATGACCCGAACCAGTGGGTCATCGTTCCCCCGTCACCGACACCGGGTTGGCTGGAAAAGTCGACGGCTGCCGTTGCCTGGGATACCGCAACACTTCATGTGAGCTACGCCGCTGCACTTGAAAAGGCACAGCCCAAGGCGGCTGCCATGCTGTCCAAGGTGAAACTGGACACCGAGACCCTGACCAAGATGACCTTCGCACTGGAGGTCGAAAAGCAGGAGCCGGCGGCGTTTGCAGCCAAGTGGGTCGAGGAGAACAAGGCAACAGTCGACGGTTGGTTCCAGTAACTGTTGTTGTGACAGTCGGGCGATGGTGAAAATTGGCGACCGCGCTCGCCTTGTATCCGTCCCCGACGGATTACCGCCGGATGATGCGACGGGAGGGCTGCAAACGAACAGCTTTTTCCGCCGCTGCCTCCGGCGTGTTTTTTTTGGTGGCCGGGTTGAACGAGTTGGGGTGGGTCGATCTGGGTTAAACCGCAACACCTGGCTGTTGTGGAGTAAAATCCTGCCGGCTCAGGCTCGTTTCCGCAGTCTCCACAATATCCGGACTGATCCGAAAATCAGCGCCGGTTGCCGCCTGGACGGCGATTCTGGTTCTGACCCGGAGGCGGCGGGCCGCCTGATTTGGAGTCCTTGTGCCGGAATGTAATGCGACCTTTGTCGAGATCATAGGGGGTCATCTCAACCGTCACCCGGTCACCGGCGATGGTTCGAATCCTGAATTTTTTCATCTTGCCAGCTGTATAGGCGATGATCTCGTGATCATTTTCGAGTTTAACCCGAAAGCGCGAGTCTGGAAGGACCTCGGTAACGATACCTTCAAACTCTAGCACTTCTTCTTTCGACATAAAAACTTCTTCCCTCACGGTGTCTGGTGATGGATGCATACCCGTTTGCGCGCCAGCAATCAATTGCCCAATATACAAAACCGCACAAATCCCGCGAGTTTATGGGACTTTGTCCGGCTGCAATCACACTGGTCGCTGGAACAACACAACACTGTTGCCCAAACAGGTTTCGGGCATCGCGGCCAGCTGTCTGGTCAAGTCAAACCAGCGTTGCCTGAATGTCGATCAATCTTTTGACAGAGGGCCGGTCAGCCCATCTGGATGTCGGTAGCCTGCTGGCCTCTGCCACGTGGATCGTCTTCCACGACAAAACTTACCTTGTCACCGTCGGCAAGTCCTTCAAGGCCTGAACGCTGGATAGCAGTGATATGAACGAACACATCCTTTGAGCCATCTTCCGGCGCGATAAAACCGAAACCTTTCTGGGTGTTGAAGAACTTGACGGTGCCGCTGACACGCATGGGGATAATCCTTTCCCGCTATCAATCTGGAATGACCAGTCCGGCTCAAAATTCAGTGCCGGTCTCCGGGCGTACTCGGGAAAGCTGTCGTGCCTCGAATCCAGGACAACGCAATTCTGATCCGATCGTCGCTGGACACATCCATTCCATATTCGATGTGCCGGTGGCCGCAATCATAGGGCAGAAACTGCCGCAGGGCAATTCAAACACGATGCAAAAACTGCCGCAGTTCTGCCGTTTTTTCAAAATTATCCGCGTAAGCACTTTCTGTAGCGGTTCCAGGCAGCTTCTGTCTTTAGCTTGAAGGCCTGCTGCTTGTACCAGTGGCATTTTGAGTGGATGGCGCTGCCTCGCGCAAACGCTTCATCGCTGGTGAAGGCCGATACACCGACCATGGATACAGCGTTTAACAACGCCACGGCAAAAACGTAACTTGCTGGTTTCATGGGCTGTCTCCTTAATTGACCATCATTGTACGGAAATCGGTGCGATGCCGACCAAATGATTACAGGAATTTATGAAACCAGCACCCGAAGCGCGCAATTCAAACCGGCTCAAACCTGTGTGTGGGAATGTGATTGACACCAGCCGGCCTGTAAGCCGGGTTCTGTCCATGGCGCATGCAGCGCCACTGGATGACCATTCATCTGGGATGCACGTTACCGCGCACCTCATGCGACCAACCCGGGCAGCGTTCCGGAGAACATGAACCGGCTCGCCATTGCAGGCGCGCCTGCTGCCCCTATTTAGTCTTGCTCCCGGTGGGGTTTGCCGTGCCGCTCCCGTTACCGGACGCGCGGTGCGCTCTTACCGCACCCTTTCACCCTTACCTTCACCCGCAAGCGGATGTGAGGCGGTTTGCTTTCTGTGGCACTTTCCCTGGAGTCGCCTCCGCCGGACGTTATCCGGCACCGTGTCTCCGTGGAGCCCGGACTTTCCTCACAATGCCCCCGGTCCCAAAGGAACCATTAGCATTGCGCGGTCATCCAGCCGACTGGTGTCATAGGTGTCATCTAACACAAATACCGGCGATATGCATCGTATTCTGTCAGTTTCCGCCGTGCCACCGAGGCATTTGCTCAGGCTGAATGAGCCGCCAGCAACGCATCCAGCGTTGCGATTGTCGAAACATCCGCTCGCCCGTCGCACAAGCTCGGCCTGAAATGCAACTGAAAGGCCCGCACCACGGTTGCCATTGCGCTGTCATAGGTGCCCGTTATATCGACACCATATCCATAGGCGGCAAGATTTCGCTGCAGGCTGGTGACATCATCGCCGGATGCGCCTTCGTCCATCACCGGCCCGTCAACAATGGCAGCAGGCGTGGTCCATAACCCAACCCCGCTGCTGGCCAACTGAGCCCACGGGAACTTTTCTCCCGGATCAATCTTGCGCCCCGGCGCCACGTCCGAGTGGGCGAGCACTTGGCGCGGCTCGATGGAATACCGGGCCATGATGTCTTTTGACAGGGCAATCACCGCCTCGATCTGGCTGTCCGAAAAGTCATGATAGTTGTCACCATGACCCGGATTGCAGATTTCAATGCCGACCGAGCGGGAGTTGACATCCCCTGCGCCTTCCCACGATGACTTGCCGGCATGCCAGGCGCGTTTGTCCTCATCGACCATATGCACGATACTGCCGTCCTGACGAACCAGGTAGTGACACGACACCTCGCGCTCGCCGCTTGTCAGGATGTCAATAGCAAATTCCGGTGTCGGTACCCCGGTATAATGCATCAGCAGAATGTCCGGCCCCGCCACGCCGACACGGTCATTGAAATGAGCCGCCGGGATGTGTTCATGCGCCAGGCCGGTGACACTCATATACCACGCTCGCGTTCCACCTGCCCCCAGGCTTCGTTGATGCGGGCAAGCCTGGTTGTGGCAATGGCCACGGCTTCTTCCGGCATGCCTGCCGCAATATGCCGGTCGGGATGGTTTTCTCTCACCAGTTTGCGATAGTGCTCCTTGAGAGCGCCGTCGCTCGCGTCGCAGTCGATACCGAGAATACTGTAAGGGTCGCTTTCTGTGCCGCGCAGGTTTCGCGAACGGATGCAGCCAAAGCGGTCTTCCAGGCCGAATATCCGCGATACCTCTTCCAGGAACGCCAGTTCCTGTTCACCCACCGCCCCATCGGCACGGGCAATGTGGAACAGGCCGTCAATCAGGTCCTCCAGCACTTCCTTTTGATCCCTGAACAGCCTGGCAATCTGGCGGGCATAGCTGTCGAAACCAGTCACCTCCTGCTTTGCCAGGTTGAAAACCCGCGCCACGTTCTGGGTTTCGTCCGGATGGATCACGAAAATCTCGCGGAATGCCGCAATCTCGGCTTCGCTCACCAGACCGTCCGCCTTGGCCATCTTGGCCGACAGCGCGACCACGCCGATGGTGAAGGCCACAGACTTTTGCGGATCCCGTTTTTCACGCGGCGCGCCGACAATGCGCGACAATGCCTCGCTGACACTGTCTCCCACCGCCTGAAGAATCTCAGTAATTGTTGTCCAAATCGTCATTGCTTGTCAGACTACCTGATGACCATTAGGTTTCGCACCTGTTTCCCACATCAATTACAAAGATTTCATGTCGCACACCACCAAGGGCTATCTGCTGGCGTTTGCCGGTGTCGTCATTTTTGGCTTGACCCTGCCATTTACGCGCATTGCCGTGGCGGAACTGCCACCGGTGTTTGTCGGCCTGGGCCGCGCCATCGTTGCCGCTGCGATTGCAGGTATCATGCTGTTGATGACGCAATCACCCCGCCCGGTCCGTCGCGATCTGTTGAAACTGATGCTGGCAGGATTCGGTATCGTCATCGGTTTTCCCCTGTTTTCCGCCATCGCCATGCAAACCGCACCGGCCAGCCACGGCGGCGTCGTACTGGGCATCCTGCCGTTGGCGACAGCCGCCGCCGCCATCGTGTTTGCCGGTGAAAACCCGTCGTTGAAATTCTGGTCCTGGGCGCTGGCGGGATCTTTGGCCGTAGTGGCGTTTGCCTTGTTGAACGCTGGAGGCGGTGAACTTTACCGTGCCGACCTGTGGTTGCTGGGCTCCATTGTCGCAGCCGCCGTCGGCTACGCCATATCAGGCGACCTGACCCGGCGGTTGGGCGGCTGGCAGGTAATCTCCTGGTGTCTGCTGGTCATGGTGCCGATCATCATTGTTCCGGTGATATGGTCCCTGCCCGAGATCAACTGGGACGCGTCAACACGAGCCTGGCTGGCATTCGCCTACGTGGCCGTATTTTCGCAGTTCCTGGGGTTCTTCTTCTGGAACAACGGCATGGCGCTGGCCGGCGTGGCCAGGGCCGGACAGGTTCAGTTGCTGCAGATTTTCGTAACACTGGCAGGGTCCTGGGTGCTGCTCGGTGAAACCATGACAGCGGTTACCGTCGGTTTTGCTCTTGTTGTGGCATTTTGTGTATGGATGGGCCGCAAGGCGTGAACCGGCAGTGCACTAAAACACTCCGGCCTCAAGACCGGCCGCCATTGCGAGGGCGAGGTTTTCGACCTGTTGCGTAAACTCGTCCTGCCACTGCCCGTGCAGGATCATCGGCTCCTGCACCAGTTTCCAGCGCAAGCCACCGGTAATGCTTTCAATGGCGCGCCGCGTGCCGGTGCCGTCCAGTCCAGCCCGGATATAGACCCCGAGCGGCAAACCCTGCTTTTCCTCGATCACACCGTAATAGCTGCGGTCGAAGAAATCCTTCAGGGCACCGGACATGTACCCCAGGTTTTCCGTGGTGCCCAGAATGATACCGTCACAAGCCAATACATCCTCCGGACCTGCCTCAAACGGTGTCTTCGACACAAGCGTTACGCCGGACACATCCGGCGACGAAGCGCCCCTGACCGCCGCATCACGAAGTGCCACGGTGTTGGGTGACGGCACATGGGCGATTATCAGGAGCTGTTTTGTCACGAGTGGCCCTGAACCGCACGCGGCGCATAGGGCGCTTCCAGCGATGCAATCTGGGCGTCGGTCAGTCTGATGTCTATTGCCGCAACCGCATCGCTCAGATGATGCGGTTTGGTGGCCCCGATAATGGGAGACGTAATGCCCTTGGCCAGCACCCAGGCAAGCGCAATCTGGGCCGGTTTCACGTCCAGTTTCGCCGCAAGTTTTTCAACCCGCGCCAGCACGGCATAGTCCTGCCTGGTGCCGAAATAACCTTGCGCGATCTTGTCGGTCTGCCCGCGCGAGGTCACGCCTTTGCCGTCTTTCGGCTGGTTACCGGCCAGGAAGCCACGTGCCATCGGCGACCACGGCACCAGTGCAACACCTTCCGCCTCACAGTACGGGATCATTTCGCGTTCTTCCTCGCGGTAGCACAGATTATAGAAATTCTGCATCACGCGGAACTGTGACCAGCCATTAGCGCGCTGCATTTCCCGCAGCTTGGCAAACTGCCAGGTCCACATGCTGGACGCCCCGAGATAGGTTGCCTTGCCGGACCGCACCACGTCGTTCAGCGCTTCCGCCAATTCCTCAAACCCGGTGTCCGGATCAAGCCGGTGAATGTACAAAAGGTCGACATAATCGGTTCTCAACCGCTTTAAGGAGGCATCAATACCTTCGAGAATGTGCTTGCGCGACAGCCCCTTGTCGTTGGGCCCGTCACCCATCGGCAGGCACACCTTGGTCGCAATCACCGCGTCAGACCGTTTCATATTGTCAGCGACGAAATTGCCGAGAATTTCCTCGCTGGCACCCGTGGAATAAAAATCCGCCGTATCGAAGAAATTGACACCCGCATCCAGGGCGCCTGTCAGGAACGGATGCGCGTCTGCCTCACTCAATACCCATGGATGATGCGGCCATCCCGGCGTGCCATAGCTCATCATGCCGAGGCAGAGCCGCGACACCTTTACGCCCGCTCCGCCAAGTTTCACGTATTCCATGCAACAACTCTCCTAGTCGAAGTCCCGGCGTTTCAAGATCGCCAGCCTTTTGTGTTCCGGACCATAAAGAACCAGCCTGAGGTGGGTCAGTTCAATAGCCCGTACCCGTTTCAGCAGGCCAAGCCATTGCCTCTCCTTGTTCATGACACTGTCACTGCACAGTTTGCGCGTCGTTGCAATTTCGGCAATCTTCAGTTTCGAGCCAGTTTGCTCATAGCTGGTGAAAAACCGGTTGCACCCGGCATGTCCCGACACCTGGCCGTCAGTGCCAAACTGCATAAAGCGGTCATCGCCATCGCCCGGGCCCCATTCAGACCCGGCAATCGACCCGCCGCCAGCGTGGCCGGCAGCAGATGCGAAAATCAGCATGCATGTAAGGAAAACCAGAACCCGCGGCTTCATCATCACAAAACTATGGGTGAACCGCCCATGGCGGTCAATCGCTTCAGGAATCAAAAAAGCGATTCAGTTAAGGCCATTGGCCAAAACTAGAACCGCTTTCCAATCCGCAGGACGTACATCCGGTCTCTGCGTATATGATTGTCAATATAGGGACTAATTATGAAGAAACAATGAACGAGACGAACTAAATTGAACCAGTACCGGAATTTTCCTCGGAAAACTGGGACAAAATAACACTGCTCAGCTCTCTCATCTGCTCCATCCACAGTGCCAGACGGGTGAATTGAGCCAGCTTTGCAGCACCTTCAGGCACCAGCGAGAAATAGGCCAGCATCGGATACACATAAGCATCAGCAAGGCTGACCTGGTCGTCGGCCATCCAGTTCTCTCCGGCAAGTCGCTGCAATTCACCCAGAATAAGGTCGGCACGCTCAAGACCTGGCATTGCTCGTTTTTCCTTCCACGGCACACACACTCGCCACACCAGATGCTTGTATATTTCCGTGTCCGCCAGCCGCATGATCTGGCGGGCGCGGGCGCGGGTCTGGACATCCATAGGCATCAGATCAGGACCGTCAAAGGCCTCATTGACATAAGCCGTGATAGCATCCGTTTCGTAAAGCACGAGCTTGCCGTGCCGCAAAGACGGAATGCGGGCAAACGGGTTCAGGTTGAGATAGTCCTGAGGTGGCCCGCCATCAGCAAAAACATCTACCGGGTGCAGCGTATAATCCACGCCCTTTTCAGCCAGCACGATACGGCAGATACGCACATAGACACTGTAGTCTGCACCGTACAGGTCAACCGAACCACTCACAGCGAAGCAGCCGCTCTTGCTGCCTGGTCATAATGGCCTGACAGGACCCGCAACTCCTTGGCGAGTGCGGATGCGGTCTCCGCTTTCAGTCCCAAAGACTTGATGGTTTCGACCAGCAGCTCCTCGCGCACTTCGCGGTACTTGCGGCACACTTCGTCGCCCTTGTCCGTCAGCACGACGGTTTTCTCCTTGCCCGACTTGCCCGATTTCACCAGCCCCGCCCCGTCCAGCTTGCGGATGGCATAGGTCACCAGGTGAGTGTCTTCGACATTCAGCACCAGGCAGATATCGGCCAGCCGCTTCGGCTTGGTACGGTGATGCACGGAAAACAGCACCAGCACGTCAAGCGGCGACAGACCGGGCACACCGGCTGCCGTCATGCAGCGAACCATCCAGCGCTGAAACGCATGCGACGCCATGATCAGGCCAAATTCAAACTCCGACAGGGACGGCATCGCACCTTGCGCAAGATGCGAAGACGATACGATCGGACCGAGTTTTCCAGTTTTGTCATTATTCATGTTGACAATTTACCGATAAATCGTAGACGTTGGCAATCGTTTTCTATCACCGGCAAGACCGGCAGCGGAACCGCAGGAGCGCAAAATGGCCAAATGGGATTTCTGGATCGATCGCGGCGGCACGTTCACCGATCTCGTGGCACGCATGCCGGACGGCAGCCTGAAAGCCCACAAGCTGCTGTCTGAGAACCCGGAAAATTACCGCGATGCCGCCATTCAGGGCATCCGCGACCTGATGGGGATCGCCAAAAATACTCCCATCCCGGCCGACAAGATTGCCGCGGTCAAGATGGGAACCACTGTTGCCACCAATGCCCTTCTGGAGCGCAAGGGGGACCGCACTCTTCTGTTGACGACGCGCGGATTTCGTGACGCGCTGGAAATCGGCTACCAGGCCCGGCCCAACATATTTGACCTGAACATCATCAAGCCGGAACTCCTGTATGAACAGGTTACCGAAGTGGACGAACGGGTGCTGGCCGACGGCACGGTGGAAATGCCACTGGACGAGGCCGGTACAAGATCGGCACTTCAATCAGCCTTCGAGGCCGGTATTCGCGCTGTCGCCATCGTTTTCATGCACGGATACCGCTATACCGCACATGAAACCCGTGCCGGCAAGATAGCCAGGGACGTGGGCTTCACCCAGGTCTCGATCAGCCACGAGGTCTCGCCCCTGATGAAACTGGTCGGGCGCGGCGACACAACCGTGGTGGACGCCTACCTGTCGCCCATCCTGCGCCGCTACGTGGACCAGGTCGCAGCCGAACTCGGCACCGACGGCACCGACTGCCGGCTCATGTTCATGCAGTCGTCCGGCGGCTTGACGGCGGCGGAACTGTTTCAGGGCAAGGACGCCATTCTGTCCGGCCCCGCCGGTGGCGTCGTCGGCATGGTCGAAACCGGGCGCATGTCGGGGTTTGAAAAACTGATCGGTTTTGACATGGGCGGCACATCGACGGACGTTGCGCACTTCAACGGCGAGTTTGAACGCGCCTTTGAAACGGAAGTGGCGGGCGTCCGCATGCGCGCGCCAATGATGCGCATCCATACGGTGGCCGCCGGCGGCGGATCCATTCTGCATTACGATGGGTCTCGGTTCCGCGTTGGTCCGGACTCCGCCGGCGCCAATCCGGGTCCGGCCTGCTATCGCCGCGGCGGACCGCTGGCGGTATCCGATGCCAATGTCATGCTCGGCAAACTCAATCCGGATCATTTTCCCGCCGTGTTCGGACCCGACGGCGATGAGCCGCTTGATGCCGATGTGGTTCTTGAAAAGTTCACCGCCATGGCCGTCGACATAGGCGACGGAAAGAAACCTGAAGACGTAGCCGAAGGTTTCATCCGCATCGCGGTTGAAAACATGGCTAACGCCATCAAGAAAATCTCGGTGCAGCGCGGTTATGATGTCCAGGGCTATGCGCTCAACTGTTTCGGTGGCGCCGGAGGCCAGCACGCCTGCCTGATTGCCGATACGCTGGGCATGAAGACTGTCTACATCCATCCCTTCGCCGGCGTGCTGTCGGCCTATGGCATGGGGCTCGCCGACATTCGCAGCCACCGCCAGCAGGCCGTTGAGGAAACCCTGGCGCCCAAGCTTGAATCAACACTCCAGGACATCGCGACAAGCCTTTCAAAAGACTCCATAAACGAACTGACCAACCAGGGCGTTCCGGAGGCGGAAACAACCACCTATCCGCGGGCGCTGCTGCGTTACAAGGGAACGGATTCGGCTCTGGATGCAGATCTGGATACGGCAGACAGGATGCGGGCGCAGTTTGAAACCGCCCACAAGGCACAGTTTGGCTTTTCCAGCCCCGGCACGGATATTATCGTGGAAGCCGTCACCGTTGAATCCGTCGGGGGCGGATCCGACAGCGCCGAGCCTGCCCGCACCCTGCAGCAGGGCACTGCGGAAGCCATGAGCCGGACACGTATCTACGCCAATGGTGAATGGCACGACACACCGCTCTATGACCGCAGCGTGCTCAAGCCAGGCTATATCATATCGGGCCCGGCGCTGATCATCGAAGCGCACAACACCACGGTGATCGAACCAGGGTGGCAGGTTAAAATCTCCAGCCTTGATCACATGGTGCTGACCCGGGCCATTGCAGCACAGCGCGAGTTCGCCATCGGCACTGAAGCAGATCCGGTGATGCTGGAAGTGTTCAATAACCTGTTCATGTCGATTGCCGAGCAGATGGGCGTGACACTGGAAAAGACCGCCTACTCGGTGAACATCAAGGAGCGTCTCGATTTTTCCTGTGCGGTGTTCAATGCAGACGGCGCACTGGTAGCCAACGCGCCGCACATGCCGGTGCACCTGGGCTCCATGGACAAGTCTGTCGAAACTATCATCGCCAACAATCCGGTCATGCACCCCGGCGATGTCTATATGCTCAATGCACCCTACAATGGCGGCACCCACCTGCCCGACATCACGGTGGTCACACCAGTATTCGACACCGATGACAAGACCATCCTGTTCTATACCGCCAGCCGTGGCCATCACGCCGATGTCGGCGGCATGGCGCCCGGCTCAATGACGCCACTGGCAACCTCCATTCATGAGGAAGGCGTCGTCATCGATAATTTCAAGATGGTCGACAAGGGTATTTTCCTGGAAGACGAAACCATGGCGGTGCTGACGGCAGGTGAGTATCCGTGCCGCAACCCCGCTCAAAACACTGCCGACCTGAAAGCCCAGGTGGCGGCCAACGAAAAAGGCGTGCAGGAACTGCGCAAGATGGTGACGCAGTTCGGTCTTGATGTGGTGCAGGCATACATGAACCACGTGCAGGACAATGCCGAGGAAAGCGTACGTCGCGTCATCGGTGCCCTGCACGACTGCTCGTTCGACTATGAAATGGATGCGGGCCAGCGGATCAAGGTCCACATCAGGGTCGACCGCGAGGACCGCACGGCGGTGGTGGACTTCACAGGCACCAGTGAACAGCAGTCAAGCAATTTCAATGCGCCACGTCCCATCACCAATGCGGCCGTGCTGTATGTGTTCCGCTGCATGGTTGCCGACAACATTCCGATGAATGCCGGCTGCCTGAAACCGATCACCATCGTGACGCCTGAAAAGTCCATGCTGTCACCTGAATACCCGGCCGCCGTAGTGGCCGGCAACGTTGAGGTTTCGCAAGCTGTAACAAGTTGCCTGTTCGGTGCGCTCGATGCGGTCGCCGCTTCACAGTCGACCATGAACAACTTCAATTTCGGCAATGACCAGTACCAGTATTACGAGACCATCTGCTCTGGTTCCGGCGCCGGGCCCGGCTATGACGGCACGTCCGGGGTGCATACACACATGACCAATACCCGGCTGACCGATCCGGAAATTCTTGAATTCCGGTATCCGGTGGTGCTGGAGGATTTTCGGATACGGCGCAATGCCGGCGGCCATGGCAAATGGTCCGGCGGCGGCGGCACCAGGCGCACGGTGCGGTTCCTGGAGGAAATGGACGTCTCCCTGCTGACCGGTCACCGACGGGTGCCGCCGTTTGGCCTTGATGGCGGTGAACCCGGCGAGGTTGGCGTGAACTCGTGCCGCCGCAAAGACGGCACCACCGAACAACTGAAAGGCTGCGACCAGACAAAAGTGTTTGCCGGCGACGCCATCATCATCCAGACACCGACCGGTGGCGGTTACGGTGCGGCGTGAACGTCAGCCAAACCCGGCTTCGCGTAAGGCTCCGGCGTAGGTTCGGCTGACCGGCAGTTCAGTGCCGTCGGACATGACAACACTTGTCCTGCCGCCGGCGCGCCTCGTCTTGGCTATGGCCGCGAACGCTGCCCAGTGCGAGCGGTGCACTTGAATGCCGGATGTGCTGCCCGCCTCGTTGATGGCATCCGCCAGCCGAAGCAGAACAAGTTCCCTGCCCTTGGCGGTTACGATCTCAACGTAATGATCCTGCATCGACATATAGAGCAGTTCGCCGCGCTTTTCCGGTGGCAGGCGCTGCATGAGACGCTTATCGGGGTCCCGCCTTTCGGGATCGCTCGACGGCAATTGCGCGGGCTGAAAGAAGAAGTAGGCAACGATGCCGATGATAATGGCGACCGGTAACGCCTGGAGCATCTGCCAGAAGACACCCGTGACGGTTATCGGTTCGTTCAGGAACAGTGTTCTGATCAGGCTGACCGCAAAACCGATCAACGGTGTTGCCAGGCAGCACCCGATGATCGTCTGCCCTATTCCGATTCGGGAGTTTTCGCCGTTCCAGGCGCTGACCAAAGCAACCCCGGTCAACGCTATTGACCATGTCACGAAATGCACTGTCAGCCAAAATCCCAGGCGTTCGGCAAACCCCAGCCTGTCGATGGTGCCGAACGGGCCGGTAAACACAAACAGCGCAACAATTGCGCCAAACGCCATCCACAGCCGCTTGTCGGAAAACAGTGCCAGCATTTCACGAAGCGTGAGTTGCACAATCAGACGTTTCACGTAGCCCTTGCCCTTGTTGACGCATCACTGCTTCATGAAAGCTGCAGTCCAGCGCTAAACCTTCGGTTGACACACCCGTCATACCTGAAGGAATGCCGAATGAACATCAAGCCATTGCTGGAAGCCGGTCTTGCGATACACTTGCACGTGGCAGCCGCGGTTTTTGCCGTTGTGCTGTCGGCGGCAATTGTCATCGTCCGCCGGGGCACACCAGCCCACAAGCGCATCGGGCGGGCGTGGGTCGCCATGCTGGCGGCCATCTGCATATCGTCATTCTGGATAACCGGCATGAACGGTTCGAACTACAGCTGGATTCACCTGTTGTCGGCGTGGACGCTGCTGGGATTGGGCAAAGCCGTCTGGGCAGTCAGAACCGGCAATATTCGTGTGCACAAATATGCCATGATATCGACCATGGCAGGTGCCTTGGGCGGAGCTGGCTTTTTCGCCCTCATGCCGGGCCGCATGATGCACGCTCTGCTGTTCGGATGATCATTAACGGCAGTACTTGCCCTTGCCTGAACGGCCGTGCTTGCCGAGGTCAAAGTGGAAGTGGTTGCGATGCGCCGCATTGGCTTTCGGTCCGAGGACCGTTGTGAACGTGCCGCATGCCTTGCCGTGCACCTGCTCCAGGAACGAGCTTTCCTTGGCACCGCCATTCCAGCCGGATTCCACTTCCACGACACGCCCTGACGCCAGTGTGAAGGCTGAAACATCGAGCGCGTTGCCAAAGGCATGTTCGGAAATTTTCGCGCCGCGCCTGTTGTCGCGGCCGCGGCAGGCATAGGACGCCGCAATGCGCAGTTTGACCACCCGTTCTCCGAACGCCGAGCGGGCAGCAGGCTGCACGATCCTGCTGAGCCAGCGGTTCGTCGCGCCCACCATCTGGCAGCGTATCCTGGCTGGCGTCGAGAACGCCACATCACCGACCGCCGTTACCTTCCAGGCATTCTCGATGCCGCAAGCCCCCTTGCCATCCACGCTGCCGATCGACACCGCATCCGCGATCGATCTTGGATCGACGGTGCACTGGCCAGACGGCGGGCGAACGCCGACAGTGGTGAAGTCCTCTGTCAGGTTCGGCGCGGACGAGCATGCGGAAATGGCCATGACCGCAAGACCGGCAATCAGCCAGCGGAGCACGCATGTGGGAAATTGCTTCACGTTCATTCTCACGGCGAATAGATTGCAACAATGTTGAAACTACGTCAGCCTCGTTAACGAACCACGACCAGAGCGAGTCCCGAAAAATGTACACAATCTACACCTCCCCCGGCACCGGAGCATTTACCGCCGAAGCCATGCTTGAAGCCGGCAGTGCGCCTTGGAAACGCGAGATTATCGACACCGAAAAAGATGAACACCGGTCCGCCGGCTATCTCGCCATCAACCCGGCCGCCCAGGTGCCGGCGCTGATACTGCCGGACGGCCAACTGATGACTGAATCGGCAGCCATTTGCCTGTTTCTCGGCGATGCTCACCGCGACACCGGCCTGGCGCCGCAACCCGGAGATGCCGGGCGCGCCAGCTACCTGCGCTGGATGGTTTACATGTCCGCCAACGTCTACGAAGCTGACCTGAGGTGTTACTATTCCGACCGCTATACGTCCGATGCGAAAGGGGCTGCGGCGATCAAGTCCTGTGCCATCGAGCAGATGAATACGGCGTTTGCCATCATCGACGAACATCTGTCCAGGCATGAATGGCTGGCTGACAAGACCATGTCGGCAGCAGACATCTACCTGGTCATGTTGGCCAGCTGGCACCCCGACATTGCAGCCCTCAAGCAGGCGTGCCCACGTGTTGCTTCCGTCTGGGAGAAAATTTCAAAAGTCGAATTCGTCAAGAAGACCAACGCCTTCCACAAGCTCTGGTAGACCTGTCATGCCTCACAAAAGCGCCTGAATTAGCCGCAAAAATGTTCCAAATCACCAGTTTGGGATGGTAACTAAGTTATGGAAATTGGACGGCGAGCATTTAATCAGGGCCTGGCCGGTGCCATCGCTGCCGGTACCCTTGGCGGTTCTTCAACTCCAGCACAGGCCTATCGGGGGCCAAACGTTATCATTGTCCGGTTTGGTGGCGGGGTACGGCGGGTTGAAACAATTGCCGAACGCACGACCTACTCACCATACTTTCTGAACGTACTGGCCAAGCGCGGCACACTGATACCCAACCTCACCATCGCCCAATTGCAGGATGTCGACACCAGCCACGCGGAAGGCACGCTCAATATTCTGACCGGACGGTACAAGGCCTATGACAAAGTCGGAGCTCAGGGACTTGCGCCACTGCTGGAACCCAGTGAACCAACGCTGTTCGAGGCCATGCGCAAAAGCTTTGGAGTCCCGGCCCACCAGGCCTTGCTAATCAATGGAGAAGACCGCCCGCAAGAAGAATACCTGACCTATGGCGGTCACAAGCACTTCGGTGTCTCCTTCCGCTCCGAAGTGGTCAGCCTGTTCCGGTACAAGCTGCACAAGTTCAGGCGCATTCTGGAAGACAACAAGGCACCTGAAGATGTTCTATTAGACGCCCGCAAACAGCTGGACGAACTGACGGCGTATGATTTTCGCAACACGGCCCGAAACAGTTCAGAGGTGATGGAACTGTTCTGGGACAACTGGCGTGAACAATATGGTGACACAGGCCTGAAAAACCCGCGTGGCGACCGATTGCTGACCGAACTTGCTGTCAAGGCGATGCGCGAGCTGAAACCGCGGCTGATGATGGTCAACTACCAGGACCCGGACTATGTCCACTGGGGAAATGCCAGTCACTACACCAGGGCGATTGCCATTATCGACCAGGGTCTGAAGCGACTGGTCGAAACCGCCGACAGCGAACCGGCCTACCGAGCACAAACGGTGTTTGTGATCGTTCCCGATTGTGGGCGGGATGCCAATCCGCTGATGTCGGTACCCTACCAGCATCATTTCAATTCCCGTTCCGCTCACGAGATATTCGCCATGCTGCTGGGACCGGGCATTGCCAGAGGCAAGGTACTCGACAAGCCAGTGGATCAAACCAGCATTGCCGCGACCGTCGGCGCCGTCATGGGCATCCGGATGCGGTCCGCTGAAGGCCGGGTGCTGTCGGAACTGCTGACATGAGTACACAGACATCCCTGCACGCTCAGGCACCGGACCGTGCGGTGCGCCGGGGGATGTTCCACCGGTTCGCAGCAATTGTGAACATCGTGGTCGCTGTCATCATGTGTCTCACGCCATTTACTGCTGTCGTTGTGCTCGGCTGGATAATCCGGCTGATGCGCCGGGAGATAGTGATCGAGGTCGCCCGTCACAGCCGGTCAAATGGCAAGCGAAACACCAGCCGAAAAGCCGCTGTGGCGACTGTCTCTGCCTTACCGCAGCTGGCACATGCGGCACGATTTCCGGGATGGTTGAGAGGTCTCCGGGATACCGCAAAATCATCGCTCAAGGCGACCATCGCGATCTCACTGGTAATCTTGCCATTCGGCGCCATTCTGCTGCTGTCGTGGTGGGCCGGTTGGGAAAACTCCTTCAACAAGGGCTATGAACAAGCCTGGGTTGGCCCGGCTCTGGCGATGATCGGCATTGCGTTGGCGGTATTTGCACTGGTGCATCTGCCGATGGCACTAGCGCATCACGCAGCAGAACAACGAGTGGGCGCCATCTGGAGTATTGGTCTCATACGACGCTTGATTGGCCGGGTTCGCTGGCGCTACCTCATGCTGACATTGGCAACGGTTTTATTGTCTGCACCATTGTTTGTGTTGCAGATTTTCCCCACTTTCGTAGAGAGTGCCTACCCCGGGCTGGCTTCCGCATCTCCGGCAGAGATCGAGGCATTCGCCCTGCGCTATTACGGAGCAGCAACGATCTATCTGGTGTTTGCCCTGTTTATTTTGCGCCGCTGGGCTGCGAGATTGTACGCCCGGGCCGCGTTACTGCATCAGTCGAACGAGTTGCGGTTCGTTCATCAGGTAGCCGATGCGCTGGACCGGCCGACGGCTCCGGCGCGGCCTGCACCAGGCAGGATCGGCGGTGTCATTTCAGGACTATTGATGTTTGCTAGCTGGCTGGCATTT
Organism: Anderseniella sp.; assembly: GCA_051010195.1. Classification (GTDB taxonomy): domain Bacteria; phylum Pseudomonadota; class Alphaproteobacteria; order Rhizobiales; family Aestuariivirgaceae; genus Anderseniella. Next base: position 35,431 of record JBPCVV010000282.1, read on the forward strand.
GTTGCAGCACTGTACGTGGCCCAGTTTGCCAATCATGCCTGGTGGAACTGGATCAACTCGCCGCTCACCGGACTGCCCTGGATATTCCGACCGTTGTAGCCTGGACCCTGTCTGGCTCTAACTCTTTTCGACAACCCACAACGCGACCGCCAGGCCTTGCTGCGCTAGATGGGCGGGCGGGCTGAGCTGTTCATGCTTGGCGATCCTGGCACCTGCGGCCTTGACCCACTCCGTCATGTCATAGTGAGCGATGCCCAGGCGGCGGTGGGCGAATTGCTCGCGCAGGAATTCCAGGTCATGCGAGGCGAAATCAACCACCACCAGGCGTCCGTCCGGCTTGAGCAGGCGCACCGCCTCGCCGACCGCCTTGGCCGGGTCCGCCAGGAAATGCAGCACCTGGTGCAAGGTGACAAGGTCTGCCGATGCATCCGGCAGTGTCAGACTTGAGATGTCGCCTTGCCGGACCTGGACATGTTCCAGTCCAGCCTGTCCGAGATTCGCCCGCGCGAAACTCAGCATCTCGCGAGACAGGTCGACACCGATCGCTTCGTCGGCCAGCGGCGCAAACATCTCCAGCATTCGACCGGTACCGGTCCCCAAGTCCACGTACCTGCCGATGCGACCATCGCCAACCAGCTCACGAAGCGCTTGTTCGGTTTTTTCCTCGGCCACATGATAGGCCCGGATGGCCGTCCAGTTTTCGGCGTTCTCAGAAAAGTAGGCCTGGGCATCTGCCTGGCGTTGGGCCTTGATCTGAGCGATACGCTCCAGGTCACGGGCAACCTGGGGATCATCATCGGACAGAAACCGGACCAGGGACCGGGCAAGTTCGGTGTTGCCGGAGCTTGTATTGATACGAAACAGCATCCAGGCCCCTTCCCGGTATCTCTGGATGAGCCCTGCCTCGACCATCAGCTTCAGATGGCGGCTGACCCTGGGCTGGCTTTGTTCCAGGATGTTAGTGAGTTCCGATACGTTGAACTCTCCACGCGACAGAATGAACAACAGCCGCAGCCGGGTTTCCTCCCCTGCCGCCCGCAATCCCGCAAGAAGTTCATCAATCTTCACCATTCAACCAGACAGCCCATTTTATCATATCCCCGAGACTGAACAGGCTTAACCTGCCTTGGCATCACCAGCAAGTCTGTCTCCCGTCCTGATAATCTTGACGTCTGCCGCGAAACCGCTTTAGTTGTTAACTAATTGATTTGTGGATCGAGCGCGGGCCTCCTTGGCTCTCGGCCTCATGTCACGTTAATAATACTCAAAGGACACATCCGCATGAACCGGCGCACTTTGGCATTGGGTACGGTATTGGCAGCCTTGATGATTGCCGTAACTTCGATCGCACCGGCGGCGGCAGCAGATCATCCAGCAATCAAGTTCACCCGCAAAGTGGCCAATGACCTTCTGGCGGCAAACAGATCAGGTACAATCACAAGTTTTGCCCGTGTCCTGCGCCGTCATGCTGATATCCCGGGTATCTCGAAATATTCGCTTGGAAAGTACAGCCGGTTCTTGCCCAAGTCGCAAAACAAACGCTACTACAACGGTGTCACCGCCTTCATGGCGCGATATTTCGCCGATCAGACCCGCGAATACCGTGTGGCGAAAGCAGAGGTCCTGGACGCCAAGAAGGCAAAAGGTTCAGATATCGCGGTCAATACGCTGGTCACACTGCGCACCGGAAACAAGTATACCGTGCAGTTTCTGCTGCGGCCGAAGGGCAAGTCTTTCAAGGTCGTGGATGTGAAAGTATCGGTGCCGATCGTCGGATTTGTCTCACTTACCTATCAGCAACGCGGTATTTTCCAGAAATTCCTGGTCAAAAAAGGCGGCGACCGGCGCGCAGTCGGCCAACTGGTCGAAACGCTTAATCGCTAGGGTCTGTGCGCTATCTGGCAAATTTTGCCCGCGCCGCCTGAAAGTCACCTGACATCCATGCCACCAGTTGTTGGTCCTTGTCGTAGGCGCTGGTTGCATAATCGAGGGCATGGGCGGAAGCATCGATCTGGCGTTTGATCATGCGCACCGCCAGCCCCGGATAACCGGCAATCCGCCCTGCCATCTGTCTTGCCGCGGCCAGCGCGCCACCAGCCTCACAAACCTCGTCGGCAAAGCCGAGCCCTTTGGCCTCGTCGGCACTCCATTGTTCACCGGCCAGCAAAACCCGCCGCGTGGCCTGAACGCCGACCAGGGCAATCAGCCTTGGTACCGAATGCCATCCCATATTGTGCGCCACCTGGACCTCGGGCGCGCCGAACCGGGCGCTTTGCGATGCAACCCGGAAATCACACATGGACGCCAGTGCCAGTCCGCCGGCAAGACACGGGCCTTCAACGGCGCATATAACAGGCACTTCAATTGCCGCCCAGGCCCGACCCAACCGGGGACCGCGTTCGCTGTAGTGACGCTTATCTTCAAGCGACATATCGCCTAACCGGTCAAAAACCGGATCTGACAGGTCCATGCCGGCGGAAAAAATCCTGTCCGTGCCCGTGAGCACCACACATCTCAGGTCAGTGTCATCAACGAAGCTCAGGGCGGCGTCGGCCAGTTCATCCATGATGGCAAACGACATGGCATTTGCCCGTTCACCGCGGTCATACGTAACGACCGCAATGCCATCTTCGCGGGCAATAGTAACGGTTTTTCTGTTCATGGCCACACGCTGCACGTTCGCAAGCCACGTTTCAAGCCTGCATGGTGTTTCTCATCTTGCCCGCGAATGCGCGTTTCCGCATATTGGTCCTAATGATAGATAGAACAATGAAACGCCGCGATTTGCTTGCCGCGCTGTCCGCCAGCGCCATTGTTCTGGGCTGCCCCGGTGCCGGTATGGTGCTGGCGACACCTGCAGCACCACCGGAAAAACTGGTCCATGATGCGGCTAACCGGTTTCTCGATGTTGTGAGAAACGGCGCCCACCGTGATGAAATAGCAGATACACTGGACAGGTATGTCGCCATGAAATCCCTGGCCCTGTTCGTGCTCGGCAAACATCGCCGCAAGCTCAAAGCCGATCAGCAGCAGGCATATGTGGACTTGTTCAACAGTATGATCCTCAAAATCATCGCCAAGAACGGCAAGAAAGTCCGCGGCAGCGCATTTGTTGTCACCGGTTCGCGCGGCAAGATTGTGCGCGGATATGTGCAGCACGATCAGAACCGCCGCACCGAAGTGGAATTCAGAGTAAAAAAAGACCGCATTTCAGATATCGGGGTTGGCGGCATCTGGATGGGTATCCTGCTCCGGCAGAGCTTTGATCACGTTATAAGCCGCGGCGGCGGCATCGACGCGATTTTCCTATTCCTGAAATCGGGCAAGGTTCCCTTATGAGCGGACCACCTGCAAAATGCGAACCGGCAGAGGTGCGCGAAGGCGAAATTCGCTCGCCGTGCAATCCGGCCGAGGAAACCGGTGATGCGCACGTGGTGTTCATCGGTCGTATCAGGTCGCCCTGGAGCGAGCGCTCCGAATGTCCCAAGAACATGCGTCAGGCTCGCGAAAAAACTGCCGGCAAATGTCACCTGGAAATACAGGCGCCCTGGCGGCCCGGGCTGACCGGCCTTGCTGTCGGCGACTACCTGCACATGCTGTACTGGATGCACAAGGCCCGGCGCGATATCGTGGTGCAGAAGCCACGACAT
>JBPCVV010000283.1:0-4907 GCA_051010195.1 Anderseniella sp.
GGCGTATAGGCCGTGTACCATCCCGGGTTTTCCAGGATGTTGCGCAGGATGACCTTTGGCGTCACGCAGCCATAATATCCCATACCGATCATCGAGGTGAAAATCTGGTTGCGCCCGGCCACCTTGCGCAGGTCCGACAAGGCATTGCGCTCTGACAGCGGTACCGGAAGGTCCAGAGGTTTCTCAGCGCGGATGTTTTTAGGCACCACCTTTTCGATGAGGTCCTGAAGCGACTTTGCGCCGACAGTTTTCAGCATGTCGGCCATTTCGTTGTCTTGCGGACCAATGTGACGGGGGATGAAGTTTGCGCCAGCCTGCAGGTCGGTGAGTAGGGTGCGTGTGTCAGCCATGTTCATGATCGTCCGTTATTACGATTTCAGGATCGGGAAAACCGGGTGGATGTCAGGCGATTATTCCTGTTCGTCCACGAATGCCTGGTAGGCGGCTTCGTCCATCAGCCCGTCCAGTTCGGACGGCGAAGACAGCTTGAGTTTCAGGAACCAGCCTTCGCCCTCCGGCGCTTCATTGACCTTGCCCGGCTCGCCTTCCAGCATCGAGTTGACCTCGACCACTTCTCCCGACAGCGGCGCATAGACTTCGCTTGCCGCCTTGACGCTTTCCACGACGGCGGTCTCGTCACCCGGGGCGACCGTCTTGCCGACCGCCGGCAGTTCAACAAACACCAGGTCGCCAAGCTGCTCTGCTGCATGTTTGGTGATGCCAATGGTTGCGACGTCACCGTCAACGCTGATCCACTCGTGCTCTTTTGAATATTTCACATCGCTCATAGGATATTCCTCCAGTTTGATTTTTATCTATCGTTTGAATGACTTGGCCACGAAGGGCAGTTTGACGATTTGTGCCGGCAGGGCCTTGCCGCGCACCATGAGCTCGAGCACCTGCCCGGCCTTGGCCAGGTCGGGTGGCACAAATCCAAGTGCGACGGGACCGCCCGCGGACGGGCCGAACCCGCCCGAAGTGATTACGCCGACTTCCTTGCCATCTGACATGATGACGGTGCCTTCGCGCGCAGGTGCGCGGCCTTCCGGCTTGATGCCGGCAATCTTGCGTGCAGCACCCTCGGCGATTTCGCGCTGGATGCGTGCAGCCCCGGGGAACCCGCCCTCGGCGCGGCGGGGTTTCGGGATCGACCACAACAGGCTGGCTTCAACCGGCGAAACCGTTTCGTCGAGCTCATGGCCGTAGAGCGACAGGCCGGCTTCCAGACGCAGGGAATCGCGGGCGCCAAGGCCGATCGGCATGACGTCCGGGTGCGCCAGCAGGGCCTGCCACAGAGCTTTCGCCTTGTCATTGGGCACGGTGATTTCATAGCCGTCCTCGCCGGTGTAGCCGGATCGGGTGGCATAGATTTCGGCACCGTCGAATTCGAACGGGGCACCCTGCATGAACTCAAGTGCAGCAACGCCGGGAACAACCGTTTCCAGCGCTGCCTCTGCCCTCGGGCCCTGCAGGGCCAGTAGCGCCCACTGCGGCAGTTCTTCAATGGTGATGTTGCCGGGCAGGCGGGATTTCAGGTGGGCAAAGTCGATTGCCTTGCGAGACGCGTTGACCACCAGGTACAGACGTCCTTCGGTGTTGGGATAGGCGGATCGCGATACCATCAGGTCATCGATGATACCGCCGTCATCGTTCAGCAATTGCGTGTAGCGTTGCCGGCCGGGCTCCAGCGACCTGATATCGGCGGGCACCAGGGCTTCCAGCGCTGCGGCGGTGGTTTCATGGTCGGGGCCTTTCAGCCATGCCTGGCCCATGTGCGAGACATCGAACAGCCCGGCCTTGTCGCGGGTGTGGGTATGTTCAGCCAGGATGCCGGTTGGGTATTGCACCGGCATCAGGTAGCCGGCAAACGGCACCATGCGCGCGCCAAGAGTTTCATGCTCTTCGGCCAGTGGTGTGGTTTTCAGGTCTTGTGGTGTTTCACTGTCAGACAAATTCCATCTCCCGGCTCGCTCTCAAAGGTTGCATATGCGTCACGACCGTCTTTGTCGCTCACACATGCCCCCTCTGTCCGTTACCTGAGAGATTTCACTGGCTGTGTTGGCCAGCTTACGCCCTTCGGTGAGTGGCATTTGCGCCACTGCTCTCCAGAGATGGTCCGTCCCTGCGGTCCTTTTGCCTGAGAGTTTCCGGGGCGGTTGCTCCTTCGGCGCCGGGCATTTCAGTCCGGTCTCTCCCGCAGGGTGGTACGAAAGTGCGGCAATGTGTGCCCGCTTCCCCTCAAAAAGTCAAATGGCTTCCGCATTGTGGGATCATATTTGCGTGAGCCTGGGTCCGGACCCTATTTGAACTTTCGAAAAAAGCGGGTGCGATCAAACATCTCCTCCAGGGTTTGCATGCGCCTTCTGGTGTCGTTCCAGGTGCGGGTTTCAATGGACGCGATCATGGTCTCGATCAAAAGCAGGGTGGCGGCCGACGAATCCCATGCCGATGGCACCTCCACATGCACGCCAAAACTGTGGTCGGCAATCTTGTCGACCGGCGAGCGCCACTGGTCGGTGAACAGGATGATATGAGCGCCACGCTCTTTCGCCATTTCGGCAAGGCGCAGCGTAGAATTTTCGTAGCGGCGTATGTCGAACAGCGCCAGCACATCGCCCTGCTTCATGTTCAACAGGTAGTGCGGCCAGGCGTTTGAGATCGACTGGATGTTCGTCACACCTGGGCGGATGACCTGCATGTGCAGGAAAAAATAGTCCGCCATCATGCGGGTAATACGGCCCCCGGCGATGAATAGGTGCCGCTCTGTGTCGGCCAGCAGATCGCATGTCCGGTCAAATGCCTGGTGATCGATCTGGGCCAGCGACTGGCGGATATTGTCCAGCACCGCATCGGTGAACCGGTTGAGGATATGTTCCGTCGGTGCCTTGCCGGCCCAGCTGTCATGCTTGGCAATCGGGTTGGAGATGCGCGCTTCCAGTTCGTCACGCAGGCTGGACTGAAATTCGGCGAAGCCGGCGAACCCCAGTTTCTGGACCAGCCGGGCAACTGTCGGGGCGGAAACGCCGGCCTTGCTGGCGACGCTGGTAATACTCCCCAAGCCTGAAACCGGATAATTTTCCTGCAACGATCCGGCCAGTTGCCGTTCCGCACGGGTAAAGCTGTCAAATTTTTCTGTCAGCAGATCTGTGACGCTTGCCGATTTCTGAACCAAATTCCGACCTCCGGTTCTGAAAATCTAAACACAAGCCAATTGCATTAGAAGAAATATTTTCAGAAATTCCATTGACAAAGCTGCACGGTATGTAAAAATTTTTTCAGTTTGGGAGAGGGTTGAACGTGACGCAAGCGGCAGTGCAGGCTCCAGAAGGTGCATTTACTGTGCCTCAGCCACTCGTGGCCAATCGCGATGGTGCTTCTCCGGTGATCGTGGTGTGTGAGCACGCGTCCTGTTTCGTGCCTGCGGAACTGAACTCGCTGGGCCTGGATGGCGAAGTGCTGAACAGCCACATCGCGTGGGATCCCGGCGCCATGGCGGTTGCCGAAGGTATCAGCACAAGGCTCGACGCGGTGCTGGTCGCCAGCCAGGTCTCCCGGCTGGTTTATGACTGCAATCGCCCGCCAGGTGCCGCCGGGGCCGTGCCTGAGCGAAGTGAAATATTCGATATCCCCGGTAACCGCGATCTGAGCCCGGCAGAGCGCGATATCCGGGTCGCGCTGGTGTACGAACCGTTCCGGGCAAGCCTGGCGAGCGTCATTGCCGCGGCCAACAGTCCGGCCGTCCTGGTGACCGTTCACAGCTTTACACCTGTGTATGATGGCGTGGCCCGCGACGTTGAGCTGGGTATCCTGCATGACGTCGATGCGCGCCTGGCCGATGCCATGCTGATGAATACCCACTGGCACACCTCGCTGGAGGTGCGCCGCAATGAACCCTATGGCCCCGAAGACGGCGTGACCCACACCCTGCGTGAAAACGCTGTTCCTACCGGCATGCACAATGTCATGATCGAAATCAGGAACGACCTGATCAAGACACAACGCGAGCAGGAAGCCATGGCAGCCACATTGTCCGGATGGATTATCTCAGGTCTGAGGGAACTGGGGATCACGATCCCCGGCCATGACGCGTGATGCCGGAATTCGTCAGGTCATATGTGCGCATTGTCGATGGAGTGAACAGGCGGCTCGGGCGCATCATCATGTATTTCATTTTCGTGATGATCTCGATCCTGTTGTGGTCGTCGTTTTCCAAGGCCACCGGCCTGCCGTCGCTGTGGACGCTCGAGATGGCCCAGTTTGCCATGGTCACCTATTACATTCTCGGCGGGCCATATTCGATCCAGCTCGGCTCCAATGTTCGCATGGACCTGTTTTACGGCGAATGGTCGGTGAAGAAGAAGGCCTGGTTCGACGCCATCACCATCATGTGCCTGATCACCTATCTGGGCGTTTTGCTGTACGGCGCCATAGAAAGCACGGCTTATTCCATCGAGTACTGGGAACGCAGCCGGACCATCTGGCGGCCCTATATGTGGCCCATCAAGACGGTGATGTGCGTCGGCATATTGCTGATGCTGCTGCAGGCGATTTCGGAGTTCTTCAAGGACATTGCGTGCATTCGCGAGGTTGAAATCTAGAGCGCTATGAGGTTAAATTGATGCATTTGATGGCGGAAAATCCGTTCACTCGGCTAGGCGCGTCGCGCAGCGCGATGTGGTGCATCGGGCCAGCGGCGCAACGACGCCGATGGACCGATTTTCCCCACCCCGATAAATACGAAAATGTTGAAAACGCTGGTGCATGGGCCGGGCGATTTTGCCCGCTGGCGTCGTTGGATCGCACTTGTGGTGGGGTGACACCACGGCGTGCAATCCGTCTAGCCAGCGACCAAAATCGCCACGGTCAAATGTATCAATTTAACCTCATAGCGCTCTAAAATGGACCAG
>JBPCVV010000284.1:0-16318 GCA_051010195.1 Anderseniella sp.
GCGCTGGTTGTGTCGAAATCGGGTGAAAGACTTGCCAACCATCGCAAGCTCTGCATTCCTCCGGGTTTCGAGCAAAACGTGTTTGCTTCAGGCCATCAGCTCACGGGATTTGATCTTGCCGGTGTGAAGTGTGCGCTGGTGATCTGCTATGATGTGGAGTTTCCCGAAACCGTTCGCGCGGCCTGTCTGGCTGGCGCCGAAGTCGTCCTCGTCCCAACCGCGCTCGGGGCGCAATGGGATCAGGTTGCCCACCGGGTCGTGCCTGCGCGCGCCTTTGAAAACGGCTGTTATGCGATGTATGCCAATCATGCCGGCAGCGAGCGAGATATCACTTACGCAGGGGCCAGTTGCATTGTCGGTCCAGATGGACGCGACGTAGCACGTGCTGACGGCCAGCCACAACTGATCACGGCGACCCTGGAGACTTCCCGGGTGACAGCAGCGCGCCAGCGACTACCCTATTTGAGTGATCTGGCGGCACTTACGTTTAAACTCGCCTAAAAACTCGCCATATCCGTATAAAACGCCTGAAATCCGGCGTGGACGGTTGCCACATTCAACTTGCATGCTAACCTGCGCGGCATAACCTGTTGCAGGGACAAGGACGTATTCCGGGAGACAATAATGAGTAAATTCAACAGACGCGACTTTGTAAAACTGACCGGCGCTTCTGCTGCCGCGCTGGCCATGCTTGATGCGGCTGCCTTTGCCGAAGAACCGCTGAAAATCGGTTTCGTCTATGTCGGCCCGGTCGGTGACCATGGCTGGACTTACGCCCATGACCAGGGCCGCCTGATGGTGGAAAAGGAACTCGGCGACAAGGTGAAAACGTCGTTCGTTGAAAGCGTCAAGGAAGGCCCGGATGCCGAACGGGTGATCCGCCAGATGGCCCAGGACGGCAACAAGCTGATCTTCACCACCTCGTTTGGCTATATGGATCCGACGCTGAAGGTCGCCAAGCAGTTCCCGGATGTAAAATTTGAACACGCCACCGGCTTCAAGCAGGCTGCCAACATGTCGATCTATAATGCCCGTTTCTATGAAGGCCGGGCGGTCATCGGCACCATTGCAGGCCACATGTCGAAAACCGGCGTTGCCGGCTACATCGCCTCGTTCCCGATCCCCGAAGTGGTCATGGGCATCAATGCCTTCACGCTGGCCGCGCAGAAAGTGAACCCGAAATTCGAAACCAAGGTGTTGTGGGTGTCAAGCTGGTATGACCCGCCGAAGGAGGCAGATGCCGCCAAGGCCCTGATGGACCAGGGTTGCGATATCATCACCCAGCATACCGATTCACCGGCGCCGCTGCAGGCTGCGGAACAGCGTGGCATCCATGCCTTCGGCCAGGCATCAGACATGTCGAAGTTCGCCCCGAAAGCGCACCTCACCTCCATTCTCGACAATTGGGGGCCGTACTACATCAAGCGCGCCAAGGACGTGATCGACGGCACCTGGGCCTCGGCATCATTCTGGGGCGGATTCAAGGAAGGCGAAGTTGCACTTTCACCCTACAATGCGGTAATCCCGGCCGACGTGGTCGACGCCGCTGAAGCAGTGCGCAAGGGTATTATCGCCGGCACGCTGCACGCGTTCACCGGTCCGATCAAGGATCAGAAGGGCATGGAAAAGTATGCCGCCGGTGCCACGGCCACCGACGAGGAAATGCTCAAGATGGACTGGTATGTCGCCGGCGTGCAGAGCTGACACCGTCAAGTCGTAAACAGTGGCTCGCCCAGAACATCCTTTATCGGTTCGACGCCCAGTCCCGGGGCGTCGGACGCTACCATGAAACCACCGCTGACGTCGGGCCCGCCGGTGGCTATGGCCACCGTGTGATAGTCATGGAACGCCGATGACTGGAAGTGGAAGCCTGACGGTGTCGACTGGGCCAGATGGGCGATGGCCGAGGTTGCAATCTCGCCGCCCCAACTGTCCTCGATGGTCATGACAATGCCCAGCGACATGCACAGGTCACGTACCTGGCGTGCACGGGTCAGCCCGCCCATGCGGTTGATCTTGAGGTTGATCAGGTCCATGGCCCGGTCATTGTAGCCCCTGATCAAGACGGCAAGACTTTCCATGCACTCATCAAGGATCATCGGCAGGTCGGTGTGCTGGCGGACTACCAGGCATTCCTCATAGGTCAGGCAGGGCTGTTCTATGTAAAGGCGGATGTCGTGTTCTCGGGCCAGCGGGCGAACTGCATCAACAACCCGGATGGCATCGTGCTGGCGCCAGCCGGTATTGGCATCGGCATCCATCACTTCACCGGGCCGCATGGCCGCGGCAACCTTGCGGAAGCGCTCAATGTCGGTGGTCGGATCCTCGCCCACCTTCATCTGGAACTGGCTGAAACCCAGGTCGCGGTACTCGCCGACACGGTCGGCCATAACATCCGGGTCGGTGCGGGATATCACCTTGAACAGCTTGACCTGATCCTGCCGCCTGCCGCCGAGCAGCGAATACACCGGTTTGCCGATCGACTTGCCCAGAATGTCCCAACACGCCATGTCGATGGCAGACTTGACATAAGGATGACCTTTCAGCAGCAGGTCCATTCGATCATTGATGCAGTCCAGCTCGGTCGGGTCCTGGCCGATCAGGTCCGGCGCAATCCTGGCAATGCCGGTGCGCGCGCCTTCCGCATAGGCCGCCAGGTAGGATGGGCCAAGCGGGCAGGTTTCACCGTAACCGGTGATGCCCTCGTCTGTCTCGACGGCAATCACCGTGCTGTCGAATGCCGAAAACGACTGTGTGGACCAACTGTAGGACCCTTCCTTCATGGGAAGGTCGACCTGGTAGATTGAAATGCGGGTGATTTTCACGTCCAGTTTCCCCTTGGAATGCGGCGGTTGTCTTTGCTGCCGGTTGAGACAGGCAGGATTTGTAAGCTGGCGCCGGCAGGCACGTCTAACCTGCCTGCGTGAGCGAGTATACAGCCAGGTATGAATTCCCGCGTTCGCGGCAATGACGATGGCAGGAACGGTTGTTCAAACATGAAGAACAGCCCCAGTGAAGCGAGGACAAGCTGTTCGACCAACAAAAAGAGCGGTCCCCTGGGGAACCGCTCCGCTTGTCGTCATGTTTCACTCATGCCACTAAGGCAATCAGGCGTTCAGCCACCAGCGTTTCACGAAGTGGCCGCCGTCCATTTCCCAGCCGCCGCCGATGTTCGGGCCGATGCCGACTTTCTTGTTGGTCGCGGCAACGTCCTGGCCGAATGCCGGGATCAGCGTGCCACCGTTCCTGGAAATCAGCATCTGCACTTCCTTGTACATGGTGTTGCGCTTGGCATCATCCAGTTCACCGCGGGCTGCTTTCACAAGCTGATCGACCTTGTCCATCTTGATGACGGAGTCGTTCCACGGAGCATCGCTGAGATAGGCAATCGACAGGATCATGTCCTCGACCGGACGCGCACCCCAATAGCAGGAACAGAACGGCTTGTTGTTCCAGATGTTGTTCCAGTAGCCATCCTTGGCTTCACGGATAACATTCAGGTTGACACCGATCTTGGCAAAATGCTCGGCAAACAGCTGGGCTGCATCAAGCGCGCCGCCATAAGCGGTTTCTGCCGAATGCATGTCGATCTTGATACCGTCCATGCCGGCCTTCTTGAGCAGCGATTTGGCCTTGTCGAGATCGTACTCGGTCTGCAACTCGCCATCGTAGGATGCAAAGGCAGGGCCAAGCGGCTGGTCATTGCCGACCGAACCGTAGCCGAACAATATCTTGTCAACGAACTCCTGCCTTGGCAGGGCATGCTTCAGGGCCATGCGGAAGTCTGCGTTGTCAAATGGCTTCACATCCATGCGCATGGGATGGGTGAACGCCAGGTTTGACTTGACCGCGATGACATTGACATGCGGCAGCCGCTTGAGAAGCCCGACCGTCTTCAGGGCCGGACGGTTGATGATGTCCACATTCTGCGTGCTCAAAGCCGTCTGGCGGGCTGTGTCATCCAGAATGGTGGTGATTTCGGCACTGTCGACATAGCCGAAGTCAGACCCCTGCCAGGCATTGGGGTTCTTCTCAAATGTGGCACGAACACCGGGATCGAACTCTTTCAGCAGATAACAACCGGTTCCAGCGGTCGAGATTACGTCTGCCTTGCCGTCCTTGGTCGGTACGATATTCATATGATAGTCGGTCATCAGGTACGGGAAGGCCGCATTGGCTTCGGCCAGTGTGACCACAACCACATCCTTACCGTCAGCCTTTACATCAGTAATACCGGCAAACACGCCCTTGGCACCGGATTTTGAATCCTCACCGCGATGCACATTGATCGAGTTGATGACATCTTCGGTGGTCAGAGACTTGCCGTCAGAGAAGGTGACGCCGTTGCGCAGCTTGAAGCGCCAGGTCTTGGCATCGGCTGAAGACTCCCAGCTCTCGGCAAGGCCGGGAGCAGCAGAGTTATCCTGCCCAACCTCTACAAGGCTGTCGCGGAATGCACGGCTGATGGTGATCATGCCTGTCGCGTTGAAGCTTGCCGGATCAAGGGAATCTGTCGTGTTTGAATCGTTCAGTCCGGCCTTCATGTGGCCGCCTCGTTTCGGCTCGGCCGCGTGCGCTTCACTCCACATGTTGGAGGCAGCAGCAACCGTCAGGCCCAAAGCCGTTGCACCAACCATGAACTCCCTTCTGGTCGTGCGGCTGTCGTCGAGGATCCTGCTCAGCAGTTTCTTATCATCCATTTCAATTTCCACCCGTTTTCGTTTTATAGGTTTTATCACTCCCTGATCCGTTCCGGAGACTTGCACTCATATCCCGGCTCATGGAGCCCGGCACCGTAATACAAATTGTATACAGAATACAATGGCGCGGAACGGCAATTTTGCATGTTTTTTTCGGGTTTTTGACGATATCCGGTGGTGAACTGTGGGATTCGCCGCCGCGAGCAGACGGCTGCCGCAAAACTGGCCGTTGAGGGCAATTACAACTCCGCGCCCGCCCTGAATTCACCCCAGCGCAAGACGGCGTTGGCGCCAATCGATGCAAACGGTTCCGGCGGCAGCCGGCTGGGTTCCGGCTGGCCGAGCATGTAATGCAGATGGTCGCTCTCCTCGCCGCTTGCCAGTTCGGCGGCCAACATACCCGACAGAGTGCCTTTTGCCGCGCCAAGCCCGTTCTGGCAACACGCGGAAAACAATCCTTCGTCCACCTCGCCAAACGCCGAGACATTGTTGCGGCTCAGACATAAGAAACCACCCCAGCAGTGTTCCATCTCGATATTGTCCAGCATGGCAAAGCGGGCGCGGAAAGTCTTTTCGTGAGCCTTGCCAAACGTACTCAATCTTGAGTCATCAGCGGATCGGTCCGGATTCCAGGTGAAACGGTTGCGCACGATAATCCGGGTCCCGCCGGTGCCGGCAATTTTCCTGACCGTGGTCCCCATCGGGTCGGCCGGCGTGAACGCCCACACACGCTCGCCGCCCAACCTGTGCTGCTCATCCTCGCTCAGGGGCCTTGTCATGGAGGCATACAGGCAGACATGCATCAGCCGCTGCCTGAAGAAACCAAAACTTTCCGCATGGCCGTTCACTGCCAGAATGACCCGGGGCGCCTGAACCGACCCCTTGCCGGTTTTCGCGGTCCACACCCCTGCCACCCGCTTCAGCTCGACAACCGGAGACTTCTCGAAAACCTTTACACCTTGAGCGACAAGGCCTGCCGCCATACCGCGCACGAACAGTGCCGGCTGCAACATGGCTGTCCCGGGCGTGTAAAGCCCGCTGCGATAATAATCTGAACCGCACATTTCCCGCATCTGGCGGCCATCCAGAAGCTCATGGGTTTCGCCAAGTGTGGCAAGATGGTCTGCATAGGTCAGGTTGTGTCTCACACCCTTGGCCGACGCCGCGACATTGGTCTTGCCGCTGACAACAAATGCCTCGTCGGTCATTTCATACTCACCTGCGGCGTCGCGGGCAAAGCTGATGGCTGACCGGTTCATGGCCGTCTGAATGCGATCGACCTCCAGCCCGCCGGCATAGTCATCGGATGCCAGGTTGTGCGGCAGATCGATCATGAAACCGGAATTGCGGCCGGCAGGACCCTCGGCAACGCGGCGGGCTTCCAGCACAACGACCGACGCGCCTGGATGCAGTTGTCTGAGGCGCCGGGCCGCGGCCAGGCCGGCAAAGCCTGCACCGATCACAAGCCAGTCGGCAAGGCAATCGTTTTCCAGCCCAGGACAAGCCGGTACAGGCGGCAATATGGCATCCCAGGCAGGCACGCCGGGGTCTCGTGCCATGTGGCTTACCTCTATCCTTGTCATTGATACCTAATGCTCATTGTTGAGGGCATCAACGGCCGGGATCTCACGTTCGCGCCGTGCGATATAGTCGCGCAAGGCCTCGTCCACGGCGTCATCGAGCTTTGGTTCTTCATAGGATGCCAGCAGCTTGTGCACATGCTTCAAGGCACGTTCGGTTATCTCCTGCGACCCGTCGGCAATCCATTGCTCGACGGAGTTGTTGTCGAACAGTTCAGGCATGAAGAACGCCTCCTGGAAGTTGGCCTGGGTGTGCGGGTGGCCGAGGTAGTGGCCGCCGGGACCGATGTCACGCACCGCCGCCAGCGCCTCATCGAAGTCGTCCCACTTCACGCCTTCAGCCATCCGGTAGCCCATGGCGCATTGTTCAGCGTCGACGACAAACTTGGCCATCGAGCAGTGCATGCCGGCTTCGTTCCAGCCGGCTGAATGCCAAATGTAATTGGCGCCTGCCATCAGCACCGCCATCATCGTGGACGCGCTTTCATAACCGGCTTGGGCATCAAATGTCTTGGCACCGCCCAGGGTATTCGACGTGCGCCACGGCACTTCGTAGAACCTTGCCATCTGCCCGATCATGAAGTTCATCAGGCTGATCTCCGGCGTGCCGGCCATGGGTGCTCCGGACTTCATCGACACGGTGGACAAATAGTGACCGTAAATTGCCGGACAGCCTTTGCGGACCACCTGGGTATAGGCAAGGGCCGACAGCGCTTCGGCGTTGAGCTGCGCCACTGCAGCCGCCGTGGAAGCCGGCGTATTGGCACCGCCCAGCACGAACGGAGAGCACAGCACCGGCTGGTTGCGCCTGCAGAAGGCACGCATGGCCCCGAGCATGGTTTCATCCCAGACCAGCGGCGAATTGCCGTTGCAGTTGCCGGTGACAACGGGATGGGTTTCCATGAACTCGTCACCGAACAGAATGGCGCACATGTCCATCACGTCTTCGGCATTCTTCGGGCTGGTGGTCATGCCCATGAAGGTCTTGTCGGAATGCTTGATGGATGAATAGGTGATGCGCAAATGCCGATGCGCCACGACATGATCCATGGGCTCGACAATATGATGGGCCGAGGAATGGATCGCCGGCAGCATGTGCGACAGCTTGTGGAAATTGGCCAGGTCATCCAGCGTCGGGCCGCGGCGGCGGTCTTCAAGGTCGCGCAGGTAAGGCGCTCCGGTCATCGGCACAAAAATCGAGTGATCCGTGCCGAATGGCAGATTGTTTGCCGGGTTGCGGGCGTGATAGTTGAAGGTCTCCGGGATAGATTTTATCAGCTCCCTGACCAGGCCTCGATCCAAATGAACCCTGTCGTCAGCGCGCACATCTGCGCCCACCGACTTCCAGTCGGCAATGGCCTGCGGATCTCGGAAGATGACGCCGACGTCCTCGAGAATGTCCATAGACGCCCGATCGATGCGCTCCATCTGGTCTGCATCCATCGGTTCAACAAGCGGCAGTTTCCGCTTGAGTGCCGGCAACATGGTCGTGTCTATCGCGCTACGCAGTTCACGCCTTGATCCGCGCCCGCCGCGCCGGGTGCGCGGCGCCTCATCGACCGTGTTCATCCCACATTGTCTCCGGCTGCGGGATCGGAAAGGTCGATCCATATGGTCTTGATCTCGGTGTACTGGTCGTGGGCGTGAATGCCATTGTCACGGCCGCCGAAACCGGACTGTTTGTAACCGCCGAATGGTGTCGAGATGTCGCCTTCACCATAGCAATTGACCGTAACGGTCCCGGCCCTTATGGCTCGCGCAGCCCGCAGCGCTGTCCTGCCATTGGCGGTGAAGACGCTTGCTGCCAGGCCATAGTCGGTGTCGTTGGCGATCTCCATTGCCTCATCGAACGAGCGCACGGTGATGACCGACAGCACGGGTCCGAATATTTCCTCGCGCGCCAGCTTGTCGCTGCGCTTCACGTCATCGAAAATCGTAGGGACGGCAAAGCCACCGTCCAGTTTACCGCCGGCCAGCAATTTGCCTTTGGCGGATTTCAGGTAGCCTGCAACCTTCTTGCAGTGGGCTTTGTCGATCAGGGCACCGAGGTGGTTTTGCGGATCAAGCGGATCGCCGGTCTTCCAGTCCCGCACCCGGGCCAGCATGCATTTCAACAATGGCTGCTTGACCGCCTCATGCACGATCAGGCGTGAGTTAGCCGAGCAGTTTTCACCCATGTTCCAGAACGCGGCATTGACGATGTGCTCCGCCACCAGGTCGAGGTTTTCAGCGTCCTCCAGCACAACTGCCGGATTCTTGCCACCACACTCGAGAACAACCTTCTTGAGATTGCTGTCGGCGGAGTAGCGCAGGAACCGTTTGCCGGTTTCGGTAGAGCCGGTGAAGCTGACCATGTCTACACCGCCGTGCAGGCCCAGCGGTTCACCAACCGAAGGGCCATCGCCTGGCAGCACCTGCAGCACACCGCGTGGGATGCCCGCTTCGGCCGCCAGTTCCGCCACGCGCAGCGCGGTCAGCGAAGTTTGCTCGGCCGGCTTGACAATCACCGAATTGCCGGCCGCAAGGGCGGGACCGATCTTCCAGGCCAGCATGAGCAGCGGAAAGTTCCACGGCAGTACGGCAGCGACCACGCCTACCGGCTCGCGCACGATCATGGCGATGGCATCATCTCCGCCCGGTGCCGTTTGGTCATAGAGCTTGTCAGCCGCCTCGGCATGCCATTTGATGGTGTGGATGGTCTCGGGGATATCGATCAGCTCGCAATCACGGATTGGCTTGCCGCTGTCGAGGCTTTCCATGACGGCCAGTTCGCGGCGGTTGCGGGTAATCAGCTTGCACAGGCGGATCAGAACATCCTTACGTTCAGACGGATGCAGTTTTGCCCAGTGGCGCTGGTCGAAGGCTTCTCGTGCCTTTGACACGGCAAGATCAGCATCTGACTTGTTGCAGGCGGCGATTTCACAGATGACCTTGCCGGTGGCCGGATTATGGGTCTTGAGCTTGGCGCCGCGCCCGGCCCGGTATTTGCCGTCGATGAACGCTGCCCTGGGGAAGTCCAGGCCTGCAGCAATGGCCGCATATTCAGCGCGCGTCAGAAGATCGCTCATGTCACGCTTCCTTCTCTATCGCCGCAATGGCGGTGTTCATGGTGGCAACAACTTCGGCCAGCTCGCGCTTGTCATCCTTGTTCAGCGGCTGCAGCGGGCGGCGCGGCGGACCACAGTCAATGCCGCGCAGGGTAAGCCCGTGCTTGATGCACTGGACAAACTTGCCACCCTGCTCCAGCACCCGCATCAGCGGCAGCATGGCGGACATGATGGCGCGTCCCCTGGTGAAATCGCCGTCAATGGCACAGGCCCGGTACAGGGCAAGATGAGCTTCCGGTGCAAAGTTTGACCCCGCGCAGACCCAGGAGCGCGCGCCCCAGGCAAAGAATTCCAGCGCCTGGTCATCCATGCCGCACGACAGCTGGATGTGGGGGTAGTCGCGCGCCAGCATGTGCAGCCTGTTGGGATCGCCGGAACTTTCCTTGATGGCGCAGAAATTCGGTGAACGGCCGAGCCGGTCGAGGGTCTCCTCGTCCATGTTGACCGACATGCGGCCGGGATAGTTGTACAGCATGACAGGCAGGTTGGCCGCCCGGTCTATTGCCAGGGCGTGCAGGGCGATTTCCCGGCCGGTCGGATAGGCATAGGGCGGCGTGGCAACCAGCAGGGCATCGGCGCCGATCTTCTTGGCGGCCTCGGCGAAAATGATACTGTCTTCGGTCCGGATGGCGCCTGTGCCGATGATCAGCGGAACCCGGTTGCCGATAATCTTGCTGGCGATCCCCATGAGATCGATACGCTCTTCGGTGGACTGAGCGTAGTATTCCCCGGTCGTGCCGGCGACAATGATGCCGTGAACACCGCAACCGATCAGGTGCTCGATGGCCTCGCCAAACGCCTTCTCGTTGAATGAAAAGTCATCATTGTATGGGGTGACGAGCGGCGTGTAGATGCCTTCAAAGCGCATGCTTCTTGCTTTCATATGGCTCCATGTCCAGATCGGTCGGCAACGGATCCGGCCTGACATATTTCTCCAACCTGTTGCGCGACAGCGACCAGTGCTCCAGGGTCAGGTCGACAACCACGGCCGGTTCATTTTTCTCGATTGCCTCGATCATCTGTTCGTGCTGGTCGCACGCGGTCCGGATCAGTTGCTCTTCCCGGTCGTTCTTCGGGTTGTAGAACAGCTGGCTCATTCTGGTGTGGTCGATCAGCAGGCGACTGAGGCTCGGGGTCAGGTAAGCGTTGCCTGCCATTTCTCCGACGGTGTGGTGAAAGGAATGATTGAACATCGCCATGCCGAGCACATCGCCACTTTCGCTGGCCTTGCGGAACGAGCGCTGGGCGCTCTTGAGCGCAATAGTCTGTTGAGGCGTGGCATTTTCAGCCGCAAGCCTTCCAACAGCCGCATAAATCAACGGCGCGGACTGGAAGAAATTGCGCATGCTGGCGATGTCCATTGAGGAGACCTTGGCGCCGCGGTTTTCTTGCAGCGTCAGATAGCCCTCACCGGCAAGGCGCTGAAACACTTCACGCAAGGGCGTCCTGGACAATTCATACTGTTGCGACAGCACGGTTTCGTCGAGCACGGACCCGGGCTCAATGTTGAGGGTCAAGATACGCTGCCTCAAGTCAGCCTGACACGCCTGTTTCTTGTTAAATTTCATATCGGTTGTCCTCTGCCGACAAATTTAATATACAAATTGTATACAAATATCAATATTCCATTTGTCGAAGCGATGAAATTCCAGACCTGCTGTTAATCTGCACCGCACAACGGTATTGGTCGAGCCATACGGGAGGGACAACTGACATGGGCAGCCTGCAGGGTAAAAAGGCATTGGTGACGGGGGCCGCCGGCGGTATCGGCAAGGCAATCGTCGCCCGTCTGAAATCCGAAGGTATCATTGTATCAGGCGCCGACCAGGAGCCATGCGCGACGGATTTCAGTTTCGACGGTGACCTGATGAATGCGGACTATTGCGATGCCTTGCCCGGTCGGGCAGGCGAGGCAATGAACGGCCTTGATATCCTGATCAACAATGCCGGCATCATAACCCGTGGTCCCATTACCGAGGCGAGCGATGATGACTATCGGCGCACTATGGCCATCAATGTCGAGGCGCCGTTCCGGCTGTGCCGGGCCGCGATGCCGATCATGGCTGCAACAGGCGGGGGTGCAATCGTCAACACGTCCTCGTGCTGGGGTGTGCATCCCGGCCCCAACCATCCCCTGTATGTGATGTCCAAGGCGGCTGTGGCGTCCCTCACGCAATGCCTGGGCATGGACCATGCGCATCAGAACATCCGGGTGAACGCGGTATGCCCCAATGAAGTGAACACGCCGATGATCCGTTCCGGCTTTGCACAACGCGGTCTTGATCCCGATACAGCCATTGCGGAACTGAACGCCTCGGTGCCGCTGGGCCGGATCGCCGAACCGGAAGACATCGCCGATGTCGTGGTGTTTCTCGTATCCGATGACGCGCGGTATATTTGCGGCTCCCTGATCGAGGTAAATGGCGGGAAACAGATACAATGAGCCGTTTCAAGGACAGGGTCGTGCTGATCACTGGCGGCCGTAGCGGCATCGGCCAGGCCTGCGCCCGGGCATTTGCGGCGCAAAGCGCTCATGTGATGACCGCACAGCGCGGCAAAGACGAAATCTTTGAATGCATCCAGGCCGATTTTACTGATCCGGGTGCGCCCGAAACGGTTGTCCAGGCGGTCCTGAAGCGTCACGGACGCCTGGACGTGCTGGTGAACAATGCCGGGCTGATGCGCGAAGGAACCGTACGGGAAACATCACTCGGCGACTGGGCCGACACGCTGCAGGTCAATCTGACCGCGCCGTTCCTGTGCATAAGGCACGCACTTGCACACCTGATCGCGAGCCAGGGCAACATCGTCAACATCGGGTCAATCGAAGGTTTGGGGTCCAACCCGCGCCACCCGGCCTATTGCGCCTCGAAATCGGGCCTGCATGGCCTGACGCGTGCCGTTGCCGTCGATCACGGGCCGGACGGGGTGCGCTGCAACGCCGTGGCGCCGGGGTGGATCGACACGGATCTGAACCTGAACTTCATCGAGAACCTGGGCGATCCGGACGAGTTTCGCGCCAAAATCGGCACTATCCATCCTGTCGGCAGAACAGGCGCGCCGGAAGAAGTCGCGTCCCTGGTGACATGGCTTGCGTCACCGGAGGCAGGCTTCGTCACCGGCCAGGTGTGGACCGTCGATGGCGGCCGCATGAGCCAGCTGAGCCTGCCCTGATCTATCCTCAACCTGTTGTGATCTACGACACCAGACAACTTCGTGCTAAGTGACTCGTCGTTGGCAGGCGTCATTTTTGAATTCTACAGGGAGATAATCATGGCCGGACCGCTGGACGGTGTTCGTATTCTGGACCTGAGCAACATGGTGTCGGGGCCACTCGGCAGCATGATCCTGGCGGACCAGGGGGCCGACGTCATCAAGGTGGAAAGCCCGGCCGGTGATTCAACCCGCGCCGTGGCGACCCGCAGAGGTGGGTTTTCCGCATCGTTCCTGAACAACAACCGTAACAAGCGGTCCATTGTCCTCGATTTGAAAAAACCGGGGGGAAAGGACGCTCTGAAACGGCTGATCGCAACGGTGGATGTGGTTCTGCAGAATTTCCGCCCCGGTGTCGTGGACCGGCTGGGCATCGGCTATGAAGATGCCAGGGCGGTCAGGCCCGACATTATCTACGCATCCATCAACGGCTTCGGTGAAGACGGTCCTTATGCCCACAAACCGGTATTCGATCCGCTTGTACAGTCACTGTCCGGGCTGACCACCGTGCAGGCCGGTTCCGATGACGTGCGCCCTGCCCTGGTGCGCACTATCGTTCCGGACAAACTGACCAGTTTCGCCATGGCACAAGCCATATGTGCGGCGCTTTTTGCCCGTGAACAAACCGGCACTGGCCAGCACATCCAGCTATCCATGCTGGACACCGTTGTGCACTTCCTGTGGTCTTCTGACATGGGCGGCCACACCTTCATCGGCGACGAACTGGATACCGAAACCGCCCAGAGTTTCATCGACCTGATCTACGAGACGTCCGACGGCTATATTTCGGTGGCCGCGTTCCGGCGGGTAGACTGGGAAAAGCTGGCCGACGCCTGCGAGCGGCCCGAATGGAAAACCGATGAACGCTTCCTGACGTCGGTGGGGCTGGAGGAATTCAAGAACGACCGGCTGGCCATGACCCAGGATGCCCTGCTCCAGCGCACCAGCGCGCAATGGATCGAACGGCTGAACGAGTATGACGTGCCGCACGCCCCCGTCATGACCCGCAGCGAGATGATCCGGCACCCGCAGATACAGGCCAACAGGCTGATCGTTGAACACGACCATCCCGATGCCGGGCCCATTCGCCAGGCCAGGACGCCGGCACGGTTCGGCGGCACGCCTGCCGAATACCGCATGGGCGGGCCGCGGCTTGGCCAACACACGGCGCAAGTGTTGACCGAAGCTGGGTTCTCCGAAGCAGAGATCGCCGCATTGCTCGAAAACGGCATGGCGGTTGCGGCAGAGTGATGCGTATCGGGTAAATTTTGTCACTAATCTAAGTCCGGATTTCACTTGTATGAGAATTTTTGTCACATCATGCTGTCCAGCGGCCCTGGTCCGTAATCTGAAGGAGTGATGTGATGAGCAAAGACACCAGCCCCTTGCGCGCCCGCGTGGAGGGTGGCGGCACACCGGAGATGTCGGACTGGTACTTGAAGTCCGAGACCGGCATCCTGCGCGACGTGCTGCTGGGCCCTGCCGAAACTTTCCGCTGGCTCGGGCTGGAAAATGCCGCCTGGTCGTCTCTGGTCCGCGACACGCTGCGGCGCGGCTTGCGGTTCGACAAACAGCTTGCCATGCGCCAGCACCGCGAAATGGTCGATGCCTACGAGAGTGCCGGCGTCACCTGTCATTTCCTGCCGGCCGACGAGCAGGTGCCCTACCAGATCTATGCCCGCGATTCATCCTTCATGTCGCCCTATGGCGCGGTGATCTGCCAGCTTGCCAGCCCGCGCAGGCGCGGCGAGTATGCGCCGGTGCTGCGCTTCTACCTGGAAAACAATATTCCCATCTACGACATGGTGTCGGCGGGCAACTTCGAAGGTGGGGACTTCAACATCATCCGTCACGGCGTGGCGCTTGTCGGCTATACCGACCACCGCTCCGAAGAGGTTGGCGCCAACCAGGTGGCGGACTGGTTCAAAGCGGAAGGCTGGGAAATCAAGTATGCGCCAATCGACCAGTTCTATGTCCACATCGACCTGATGGTGTGCATGCTCAACGACAGTTGTGCGGCCGTGTGTCTCGACACGACTCCGGACGACATCGTTGACTGGCTGAAGGAAAAGAAAATCGAGATCATTCCGGCCACCTTTAAGGAAACCATGGCGCTGGGCTGCAATGTGGTGGCACTTGGGGGCGACAAGGTGCTGTCCACACTGGGCGCCAGCGACCTGAATACGAAGATGCGGGCTGCCGGATTTGAGGTCTACGACCCGGACATGACCATGTTCACCTGGGCCGGTGGCGGCGTTCACTGCATGTGCCAGCCACTGCGCCGCGAAGCTGCGTGACCCGCGCGCAAGCCGGCCTGCCACCATCAACTGAGAGCCCGTGCAGTGTCACCCAAAGCTCGCAACCGGGTCACCGAACTGGCATTCATCAATCTCCAGACCCAGCCCCGGGCCGACAGGCAGATTGATGTGACCATTGTCTACGCTGACCGGATCATCAGGCACATATGATCCGTCCATATAGGATGTGGCTGTCCAGACGCCTTCAAGCAGTTTCGGATTGACTGTAGCAGCAATATGGACACAGGCAGCAGCGCTGATATCGCCTCCCCAACTGTCGTCGCAGGTATGCGGCAGGCTGCACGCCTGGCAGATATCCCTGACGACAGAGAACGGCTGCAATCCGCCAATCCGAGTGAGTTTCATGCCGAAACCATCCACTATGCCATCACCGATCACCCGGAGGATGGTGTTGAGGTCGACCATGCTCTCGTCCAGGAAAACCGGGTGAGCGAGCCGATGCCGGATTGCCGCGACCTCCTCGATCGAGTTGCAGGGCTGTTCGATTGTGATCGGCACTTCGGCGCATTCCCTGCTCAACCTCAAAGTGTCCCGTGAAGTAAGCCCCCGGTTCGCATCTGCTGCCAGGCGAACAGCGTTCCCGACCACCTCCCAGACCTTTCTGATTGTTGCGATATCTTCTTCGACCGGGCGGCCGCCAATCTTGATCTGGATGCGCGGATAACCCTGTTTCATCTTTTCAGCAACCAGCCGGGCAATCTCGTCCGGCGCGCCGATGCCGGTTGCAAAATAGGAAGGCACGCGATCCGTAACGGCGCCGCCCAGAAGCCCGCACACCGGCATGTCGAGCTGTCTGCCCCAAAGATCATAAACGGCAATGTCGATGGCGGCCTTGGCATAAACCTGTCCATTGACCACCTGATCAAGGGCCCTGCGGACAGTCAGGGGTTGAACCGAAACGCCAATTAGAGACGGCGCCATTTCGCGCAACGCAGCTCGCACACCACTCGGCTGCACCGGGGCGTACAGCGAGCCCAGCGGGCAGACCTCTCCCCAGCCGACCAGACCGGAGTCAGAAACCAGCCGGACGATGGTGGTGTCGAGCCGGTTAATGATCTGTCCCGACATCGTATAGGGGCCATGCTTGACAGGCAGGTCCTTCTGGTAGACATGCACTTCGCTGATTTTCATCGACCTGTCGCCTGCTCAAACGTTGAGCCTCGACGGGACCATAATTCATCACTCAAGAAAAGACCTGCGAAGCATAAAGGATTGCTGGCACATGCCGGGCACCTGAAGAAGCGGCGGCGCGACAGCCAAGGGTGCGCTGGCCGGGTTCGTCAAACCGGGTGGGCCTCGCATACGCCAAAAGCGTCGAGGGTGCTGCAACCGGGCAGGTCATCAATGTGGAATGATCTGTTTCAAACAGAACGCCATGGCATCCATCAGGCGTCAGCCAG
>JBPCVV010000285.1:0-3918 GCA_051010195.1 Anderseniella sp.
AGGGAAATGACACGAAAGGGCCAATCAGCTTTGTGATCACATCAGCCACAGAACCGAGACGAACAGCTTATGCTTGTCTCTTGCGCGCAGTCTGTTCAGTTTCCGTCTGACTTGGTTTGTTTTGTCTCTCTGCTGACTCAAGGATTCGTTTGGCCTGGACTTTAGCCTGATCGATTATAGCAGCTGCATCGTCTTGGGCTTTCAACAGCTTTGCTGCATAGTCAGTATCCAGGTTCAGAACTGCCTCGTCTGCGTTTGCGATCTTTGACAGACGTTGTGAACCGATACGATATTCGTCCATCAGTTGCTTGAGAAACTCGGCTTGTCTGGTGCGCAAATCTTCCAATGAACGACACGACAGAAAACTAGTTGGTAAGGCGCAATACTGCTGGTATCGATGCAGATAAAATCTCGACAATTCCATGTTCCAACCGAAAAGTAGCGCCATGGCGGTTGGCACATCTGCCGGTTTGTCGGGGGTCTCAGATTGAATGGTTTTATGGCTTCTAGTCATTGTTTCACTCCGCTTTGTATAAGGTTTAGGCAGAAGCGGTGCCGACTATTGCCAACACACATCTGCCGAAGGGTCGGCGTGATTGCAGAGACAGAACGCAACGAACAGGAACGTTCCCAGTACCAGATTTTGGCAGGGATAGTTTGTTATTAGACACCTGATTTCCAGTCGAGTCCAGACACCCTTGGTTGATCCGAACACCTCTGACAGCAAGCCATAGCCACTTGAGACGGATAAGCGATTTCGGTATTGCCAGCAACGAACATCTGCTTTCGGAGGTAGAGCGGTCGCCGGTCGAAGTATGTCGTGACGACCGTTGATGACCCTGAACGGAAGTCGCTACTTCCTTTTCGAGGTTTGTTGTTATGATCCCTTAAACAGTATGGGCATTTGCGCTGCTCGGTATCTTAGCGCCCTGATCTGTCTCGGCGATGCATCGCAGCGGCATTGTTGGCAGGAGATCGGCTGAACACGGGAGGTGGCAGGGTGACCGACAAAGAAAACGGATTCTGCTTCCCGTACGAGGTCAAGAAGACAACTGATAAGGGTCTGGGCGTATTTGCGGTTGAAACGATCAAGCAGGGAAGCATCGTCTGGCGCCATGTTCCCGGTCAGTACATTGTGTACGACGAGCGAACGTTTAAAGCCGCGATCGAAAAAATGAGGCACGCCGATGTCGTCTATGAGCTAAAGCACGTATTTGGACTAAAGGAATTGCCGGGTTGCCTTATCAGGGTTTTTGACGACGGCGTGCTGATCAATCATTCGAGCGATGCGAACCTGGCCACCAACAATACCGCAGCCATCGGAATATCGCTTGATGTGACGTCAATCCACTATATCCAAAATGTGACCAAGGCGCTTCTTGATGTCCGGTATGCCCTGGTAGCAACGCGAGATATCGAAATTGGTGAAGAATTTTCGAACGACTATCTGACCGATGCCTTTGACCCTCCTTTCTATCACATTCTTTGCGATCGTTATGGAGTCAGTGAGAGCTATCACGACGGCTGCTAATGGCACAAAGCAGACTCTATACCGGTATCATGAAAACGTCTGCTTTCAAGTGCATGTCAATCCGCCACCAGGTGATATGGAATGACTGTCGCTGCGGTTATCGGCCGTCCGTCCTGGTCGAATGTCGGGGCGGTTCACCTCCAAATACCACGTGCGCGATCACCGCAGAGGCCAGGCTCAGGGCGGCGGCGGTAAGCAATGCGGTCGAGTAATTGCCGGCAATATCAAATAGGAAACCTGCCAGCCAGGGGGCGGCCAGGCCGGCGGCGCCCCAAGCCGTGAACACGCGACCATACAGGCGCGGGCCGTTGGTCATGCCGTACCTTTTTGCAATGATTGATGGATAGATCGATATTGTCGCCCCATAGCAAAAGCCGATTGCTGCCAGTCCTGCGAGAACAATTGGCCCGGGCGTTATTAAAGCCAACCCGGTCAAAACTGCGGATGCGATGACCGTCAAGCCGCGAAGCAAGGTCCGTGACGACATGACATCTGCGAGATAGCCCCCCAGCAGACTGCCCAGCAGATTGAATCCGGCGATAAGCGCTGGTGCCATCCAGACCAGGCTTGCCAGCTGGTCGGATCTGGCGATCTCGGCGGCATGGCCTATGACCATGAGGCCGGAAAACACACCGCTACCATAGGCTGCCCAAAGCAAAGCAGTCTCACCTGGTTGGGTGATGGCTTCATTTTCATGTGCATCGGGCCGGTCCATTCTCACAGCCGTGTTGCGGATTATCAACGCGCTCAACAAACCGCCTGCGACCAAGGCGACGCCCAATCCGATCATGGCAAGGCGAAAACCGCCATGCGACAGGGCCCATTGAAATCCAAACGGTGCCACTATGGTACCTATGGCATAACAGGCCGTTATGATGCCCATGGCCATGCCTTCGCGGCCGGCATTGGCCTTAGCGGCAATCTGCAGGCCAAACCCATAGCCTGCGCCATTGGCCGCGCCAAACAATATGCCATAGCCGAGCAACACGACACTTAAGCCGGGAGCGAAAGCTGCAATCAGTGTCCCGGCAGCTGCTACAAGACCGGATGCCAGCAGAATAGAGCCGGGCAGCAGCCGCGAATAGAATTTCGGGCCGAGCAAAACGGAGATTGTCAACGAGATCAGTGACAGTGAGTAGATCAGGCTCACATTCGCCCGTGACACTGAAAATATGGTTTCAAGTGGCGCCAGAAAAACTGAAAAGGCATGCACCGATCCCAGCACGAAACACAACAGGCCTGCCGCTGCTATCACCTGCTTGCCGTTTCCATCGATGGCCTGAGCAGTGACGTCAGGTTTCTGAGATTTCTCCATGCCCGGGAGGGCCCCCTAACCAATACCGAACATGACATTATGCATATCCGGCAGCTTTCAGCGAGCGGGCTCAGTGTGCCGTGTTAATCTGGTGCCGATCAGAATATGGGTGCTTGATAGGCGGATGCGGCGACATCGCACTTTGGGGCGAGCGCTATTCAGCGATGATTTGTTTGGTCGCCGAAGCGATTGATAGGCAGATCGAATTTTTGAGAAAAACCATGCTCAACACATAGTGGTCATGGTCAAACCACCGGCTGGGAGATGATGTCACGCTCACCTGCCTTCGATGCTGTTCATTCGTTCGATGCAAGACTTCCGATGATGCCACTTGCGCAGCAAGCCCATGTTTGTGTTTGGCGTAGAACTGTACGTAGTCGGTCGCCATCAAGGCAGTTGAGCTATTGCTAGCAAATATGGCCAGCGCATTTTGATCTCGCCATCTACGCTCATTGCATCTGCCTCGGCTCGAATTGTGTCTTTGATCAAATTGCGCGCTTCAGCTTCTTGAGCTTCTATCAACATCGGGGCTCGTACGATGCCCTTGTACAAAAGATCAAGCAGTTGCCCTCCATCGGTCCCAGTCCAGAGGGCTTCGTGCTTGCAGATTGACGTTGTTTGAAAGCCTACCTTGCCAAGAACATCCGCTGCTGTCTTTTCGTCAGAAAAGCGGAAAGGCGGAGGTGCCGGAGGTAGCTCAACATCCATCGTACCGTGCTGTTTGATCGCGCGGATCAAGATATCGAACATGTCCCAGCCTTGCTGTGGAGGAAGCCAGGTCGTGAAGGCATACATGCCTTGCGGCCTGAGAATTCGAGCCGCTTCTGCAAGAGCCTTGTCCGGATCGGCCAAATGCCAAAGACCGAAGACACATGTGGCGAAGTCAAAACTTTTGTTGGCAAACGCCAAGGCTTCGGCGTCGCCTGTTTCAAAGGTGGCGACTGGAACTTTTTTGTCGGCGATTTCGACCATGGTCGAGGCAAAATCTATTCCGGTCACTCGCGCACCACGATTTGCGGCAATCGCCGCGAGATCGCCGGTGCCACAACAAATGTCCAACAATTCGCATCCA
>JBPCVV010000286.1:0-4037 GCA_051010195.1 Anderseniella sp.
CGGCGTCACCTCGGCGCTCAAAGTGAACGCCAATGTACATGCGCCATTGCTTTGTGTGGCGGACGTTTTCGACATCGCATCCGGTGACCTGAGCCTGCCCGGCAAGATCAAGTAGCGTTCGACAACATGCCGGCGGGGCCGCTGTACTGCGGTCCCGCCCCTGCGTGCGCTTGGACCGGGCTGACCACGAGAACGATTGACCAATTGAATCAAACCAACATTTTAAGATATTGTTTTAATGATATTTAATCACAATTTTCACGTATTCGACCAAATTATGAGAGCTCAACCAGAAGCCGGCGAGTTGTTCATATCGTTTCGTGGCGAGGCGCCGAACTTGCGGGCATATTCGCGGCTGAACTGGTTCAGACTCTCGTATCCGATTTCATACGCTACGGTTGATACCGGATGATTTCCTTCCGACAGCAGGCGTTTTGCCTCCATCAGGCGAAGGTGTTTTTGATATTGCAGCGGTGTCGTGGCGGTAACAGATTTGAAATGCTCGTGAAATGATGACGTGCTCATCCCAGCAAGTTTGGCTAGATCTGCAACGGCCAGCACCGACTTGTAGTTCTGGCGGATGTGCACAACGGCGGTCTGAACCCGGCTGGCGTGGCTGTCGCGCCACCGCAGTCTGCGCAACATTGCGCCGTGGGGTGCCATCAACAAACGGAAATGAATTTCCCTGATGATGAGAGGGGCGAGCGCGGTGGCTTCCACCGGCCGGTCTGCCAGGGCAATGCAACGGCCAAATGCGTCTATCAGCGCTTCGTCCGATGCACTGACAGCCAGCGACAGCGCGACATCGCCTTCCGGCAGAATGCTTCCTATCTCGTCGTCGAGACTGCGGATGATTCCCAGATCCAGCTCGAGTATGACGGCCAGGTAGGGTTTTGCAGTACTGGCCTCGGTGACACGGGCGACAACCGGCACATCATGACTGACAACAAGCGAGTCGCCTGTGCCATATGTAACCGTCCGGTCACCGATCACTGACTCCTTACTTCCCTGCAGGATCAGGCAGGCAACCGGTTGGTACAGCATGGCTTCGAACGTCGTGCAGCTCGTTTGTCGAAAGATCGACATACCATCCACCGGCAGCGGTATCGGCTGATCCGAAGCCGGGTGTTTCAGGGCGTGGCGTTCCACGTGTTCGGCAAGTTCGCGGAGTTTCATGAGCAGGATCCTTTGAACACACAGATATATGTAGTTGCGGCGCGCCAATCACCCCAAAATCGGACGGCTCAGAGGAATAGGCAAGTTTTCCGGAGGATGCGGCAAGCGATCTGCCCTGCCCGTGCCCAAGTATCCGGTATCATAGTCGTCAGCACTGACCGCGGCCGGAATGTTTTACGCAAAAGAACAAGTGCGCGGAACAAGCTTTCCGGAGATGCGGCCATTACAGACTTTTAAGTTTGCAAATCAATCCGCCCCTACACCGGTTCCGTTTTCAGTCAAGGCGCTGGGCTAAACAGAGAGGTTCTTCACGTGGCTTACAATCTCAATATTAACGGCGAGCAGAAATCATTTGATGTCGACGATGACATGCCGTTGCTCTGGGTCATCCGCGACGTAGCCGGGCTGACCGGCACCAAATTCGGTTGTGGCCTTGCCCAGTGCGGGGCCTGCACCGTGCATGTTGATGGGGTACCGACCCGCTCCTGCCAGTTGCAGGTCTCGGATGCGGTGGACACAACCATCACGACCATCGAGGGCGTCACCGGCAAGGTGGCGGAAACGGTGCAGAAAGTCTGGGCCGACCTTGACGTGCCGCAGTGCGGTTACTGCCAGTCCGGCCAGGTGATGGCCGCTGTTGCCCTGCTCAGCGAAACGCCGAAACCGACCGATGAAGACATCAATGATGCACTGTCCGGCAATCTGTGCCGCTGTGCCACCTATCAACGCATTCGCGCCGGCATTCATGAAGCCGCCAAGCGCCTGGAGGCCTGAGCCCATGCTGAACAAGATCATTCCCGAACTGAACCCGACCAGGATCGAAACCAGCCGCCGTGGATTCCTGCTTGGCGCATCCGCCGTTGCCGGCGGCCTGATGGTCGGCCTGCAGGTTGCACCTGCAATCGCAGCGTCAGACACAACCTCAGAAGCCGCCAACCCACTGAGCGGCTACATTCACATAGCCCCCGACAATTCGGTGACCATCCTGTCGTCACAGTTCGACATGGGCCAGGGCCCCTATCACGGCCTGGCCACGCTGGTGGTTGAAGAACTGGGCGCCGACTGGTCACAGATCGACGTCAAGGGCGCAGCCGGCAATACCAAGCTTTATGGCAACATCCTGTGGGGCGGTGCCGTGCAGGGCACCGGCGGGTCCACATCCATGGCAACATCGTTTGACCGGTACCGGCAGGCCGGCGCCATGGCACGGGAAATGCTGGTCGCAGCCGCAGCTGAAACGTGGGGCGTTGATGCGTCGGGGATTACTGTCACCGGCGGCAAGCTCAGCGATGGTGCCAGTAATTCCGCCACTTTCGGCGAGATGGCCGCAAAGGCTGCCACCATGCCATTGCCCGCTGATGTGAAGCTCAAGGACGCGGCCGACTGGACCCAGATCGGCAACGAAGACCTGCGCCGGTTCGACAGCGCTGCAAAAGCCAATGGCACCCATGACTTCACCATAGACGTGAAACTCGACGGCATGCTGACCGCCGTTGTGGCGCATCCGCCGAAATTCGGCGCCAAAGTGAAATCATTCAACGCCGATGAGGCGCTGAAAGTGCGCGGTGTCACGGACGTGGTGGAAATCCCGCGCGGTGTTGCGGTGGTGGGCGAACACATGTGGGCGGCGATAAAGGGCCGCGAGGCGCTCACGATTGAATGGGACGAAGCCGAAGCTGAAACCCGCGGCAGCGCCGAGATCATGGCCGACTACAAGTCCAGGGCCGGTGACAAACAGCAGGCCAAGGCCCGCAGCGAAGGCGATGCAGAAGCCGCGCTTGCCTCAGCCACCAAGGTTATCGAGGCAACTTACGAGTTTCCGTATCTTGCCCATGCCGCCATGGAGCCGCTCAATGCGGTTGCCCGCAAGAATGCCGACGGCACACTGGACGTCTGGGGTGGTCATCAGATCCCGGATCTGTATCAGGGTATCTCGGCCAAGATTGCCGGCGTGAAACCGGAACAGGTGACCATGCATGTCATGAAGACCGGCGGTGGTTTCGGCCGGCGTGCGGTTGCCGACGGTGACGTGGTTTCCGAAGCAGTCGCGGTTGCCAGGGCCATCGATTACAGGGCTCCGGTCAAGGTCCAGTGGACACGTGAAGACGACATGCGTGGCGGCCGCTACCGTCCGGCCTATGTGCATTCGTTCAAGGCAGGCCTCGACAAGGACAACAGGCTGGTTGCCTGGCACAACCATATTGTCGGCCAGTCCATTGTCAGCGGCACTCCGTTTGAGGGCCTGATCAAGAATGGCGTGGACGGCACGTCGGTTGAAGGCGCGTCAAACATTCCCTATGGCATCGCCAACATCAATGTCGGCCTGACCACGACCGATGTGAAGGTGCCGGTGTTATGGTGGCGCGCGGTTGGCTCCACCCATACCGCCTATGCGGTGGAAAGCTTCCTTGATGAGGTCATCGCCGAGATCGGCGCCGACCCGTACGCCTACCGGATGGAGCTGCTGAAGGACCATCCGCGCCATGCGGCAGTTCTGAAACTGGCAGCCGACAAGGCAGGTTGGACGACGCCGGCGCCTGAAGGCCGCTTCCGTGGTCTGGCGGTCCATGAGAGCTTCAGCTCGGTGGTAGCCCACATCGCCGAGATCTCGATGGACGGTGACACACCGGTGGTTCACAAGGTCACGGTTGCTGTCGACTGCGGCACCGCCATCAACCCGGACACCGTCAAGGCGCAGATGGAAGGCGGCACCGGCTTCGGCCTCGGCTCCATTCTGGCGGAAGAACTGACGCTGGTGAACGGCGAAGTGGAACAGGGCAATTACGACAGCTACACCCCGCTGCGCATCGATGCGATGCCGCAGGTCGAGGTGCACATCGTGCCGTCTTCCAACAAGCCGA
>JBPCVV010000287.1:0-3150 GCA_051010195.1 Anderseniella sp.
AGAACGTGACCAGTTTCTTCTCCAGCCGGTTTATCCGGCCGATCTTGCCGTCCCGCAAAATGGTGAACCGAAGAGCCGTGCGCTCCTCTCCCTTGCGTCGCATGTCGATCGTGTCGTTGAAATATATCTTGTAGACCGGATTGACCTTGGCGACCCTGACGGTCACCGGGACGGTGGCTTGTTCAACACTTTCGTAATAGTGCAGGTTGACCGTGTACTCGCCGGGCACCGTGCCGCGAACCGCGGCGACCTCCTGGTTCAACGGGTTCTCAATAACCTTGCC
This sequence comes from Anderseniella sp., assembly GCA_051010195.1. Taxonomy (GTDB): domain Bacteria; phylum Pseudomonadota; class Alphaproteobacteria; order Rhizobiales; family Aestuariivirgaceae; genus Anderseniella. The sequence goes on from JBPCVV010000287.1 coordinate 284, forward strand.
TTCCACTTCAATCTTGTCATTGAGCATGCCGCGGTCGTCTCGGTCGAGGTGAACCAGGCCGGCCGAGCGGTTGCGGAACCAGGTCACGTTTCCCTGCGGATCCTCGATCCATGTATCGATGTCTTCCTGGCTGCCGTCGGGCCAGGTCACGGTAACAAGGTATTGCGCATCAAGGACAACCTTGCCTGCATCCTTGGCGGGACTGATGAAAATGACCGCGATGAAGAACAGGAACACAAAACCGATAAGCGTGTTGAACAGCAGGTCGGTGAACGCATCGGCCGGCTGGCGGCCATGGGCGGACGACGATGATCCCTTGAGCTGGATTGTCATGATGCGCCTGCCTGATCACGAATGCGCACCAGTTTTCCGATCAGTTCTTCCGTGCCACGGGCAAGCACCATGTATTGCGCGCCCAGCACCATTGCCGTCACCAGACCGGCAAGAGTTGTGTAAAGAGCTGTCCCCATGCCGCCGCTCATGGAAATGAGCAGGGTCTGGATGTTCTCTGGTGTCGGCGCCGGGCCGGAAGATAGCGCCCCGAGTATCAGTATGAAGCCAACGATGGTGCCGATCAGCCCGAGCCGGATCAGGATGTCGACCAGGTACCAGCCAATTTCCACAGCAGCCCGTAGCCGGTCAGCATAAATCTCGAATACAAGACCGCCGTCCTGGTTGTCGGAATTTGACAGTCGGCGAGCCTCGATCACCTGCGATACGTAACCGGAAACGAACTGGTCGGGTGTCTGGAACGGCGACAGGTCCACGTTGTCCGGATCGGACTTGATCTCCTGATCTTCGGACAACCAGGCATAAGCCGCATCGATTTGACGGGTGACGCGCAGAATATGCCATACCGCATGGAAGGTTGCGCCCAGGAACAGCCCGGCAATCAGGATGGAAAGCTTGCTTTGATCTGCTTCGATGATGCGGGCGAAATAGCCCAGATCGAATGCGACATAACAGGCGAAAACCGAAATCCCAGCCAACAACACCCAGATCTGCAGGAAAATGTAGCTGCGGTTGTTTTTCGTCATCGTCTACTTGAAGCCCTCGGGCCGCAGCGAAGCAAGCGTGGCGTACTTGCGCTTTGCCTCCTGCATCTGTGATGGCGTCTGTTCCAGGCTTCCCGCAATCCATGACAGATAGGTCTCGGCAATCTCCTTGCCGTTGGAGCGGGCGTGGCGGAGCCATGCAAAGCCGCGTGCCGGGTCATGCGGCAACCCGCGGCCATAACGATACAGTAGAGAAACGTTTATCTGGGCATCCGGCCAGTCTCCCAGGGCGGATCGCAGGTACCATTCGCCGGCCCGTTTGAGGTCCACCGGGGTGCCCAGTCCCAGGTAGTAAAGGTTGCCGAGCTGGTTTTGAGACCAGGGATCACCGGCATTTGCCTTCTCTTTGAGGCGTTCAAAGGCGACAGAATAATCGCCATTGCGCAGGTCTGCCGCAATGGTGGTCTCTGGTTTGGCGGCCTGCCAGATCAGTGCGACAATGATGGCGACGGCCATTGCGGCCAGGGCAACCCGCCGTGAACCGGCAGGCATGCCGGCGGCGCTTTTGGCGGCTTTCATAGCCCGCTTCATAGGTGGCACTCCATCAGACGCGACACACCAAGATTATGCGATGGTTTTCCGGGGCGTGGCAACAACCATCATGGCGTTATTCTTCCATTATCGGACAGTATTCGTTGCCCTATTCAAGTCATATCACGAGTAAATGATGCCTCTTCTGCTTACACCGTACGGGAAGCGCCATGAAACACCTTGTGCTGATTTTATCTGTACTCACCGGATCGTCTGTCTTGGCGCTTGCCCAGAGCCCGCTCCAGCATGTGGACCTGACGTCGCCCGACATGACGCAGGCGGAGATGACGCGCGAAGAGGTCATTGCCGTACTGGCGGCGGCCAGTCACGACCAGCCTGCGGACTTTACCAGCCGGAAACTGTCGGGCCTTGATCTGTCAGGTCTCGATTTCAAGAAAGCGGTACTGCGCTCAGCACGGCTCAACAAGACCAACCTGGCAGGCGCAAACCTGGCCGGGGCGGTTCTGGACCAGGCCTGGATGCTGGAAGCCAATCTGACCGATGCCAACCTGAAAGATGCCAATCTGTTCCAGGCGCAATTGCTGAAGGCGACACTTGATGGCGCTGACCTGTCGGGGGCGCTGATTGCCAGTGACCTGACCGGTGCCAGTGCGAAGAACGCAAAATTTGTCGGCGCAAATTTGAGTGCCGACATGCGCAACCAGTCCATGGGCCTTATGCGCGGGGTTCTGGCGTCGACCAACCTGGAAGGGTCCGATTTCACCAATGCCAACCTGTCGAGAACCAGGTTCGAATTTGCATCGATGAAGGGCGTGATACTGGAAGGCGCCAACCTGATGCGCGCCGAACTGGGTGGCGCGGATCTCACCGGAGCCCGTGTCAAAGGTGCCAACTTCGCCAATGCCGACGTTGCGTCAGCGAAGCTGAAAGACCTGGTTGGTGTTGCCGACAGCAACCTGGAAGACGAGGCAAGCAACCTCAACCTGGCAATCCGCAAATAGGGCGAGCGACCCTTTAGGGTCGAATTCTACCGGATCCAAACGGCGTAGTCCGGCCTCTGAAAATGTCGAAAACTCACCGTGCATCCTGTCGTCTCCCAGGCCTCGGCCAAATAATTGTCGCCGGAAGGCGGCATTTCAGTCTATCGTAACGGCACTTGCTGCAAGCAAGTTCTGAGCCGACGGCGGAAAGGAAAACATCTAACAAGGAGGAAGACATGTCTCATAAGTATGCTGGAGGGTGCGATCACGTACACACCCACTCGGACCAGGATCCGGTCGATAACCACACGTGCCACTGTTCGGTTTGCAAAAGTGTGAC
>JBPCVV010000288.1:0-32581 GCA_051010195.1 Anderseniella sp.
GAGGCAGCCGGCGCGCCGACACGCTGGATGGCGACGACGGTATAGACTTCATGTATGGCCGTGGCGGCCGCGACACGATGAACGGCGGAGCCGGAACCGACCTTCTCAACGGCGGCGGCGGACGCGATACGCTGACCGGCGGAGAGGATGCTGACTGGTTCGTGTTCGGACGCCGCGATACCATTACCGATTTCAATGTCGCAGAGGGTGACACGATCCTGTTCAAGGCTTCGAGCGGTCTGAGCTTTGATGACCTCAATATCCGTCAGGTCGGATCCGACACGCTGGTCGCAATCGGCCGCGCCAGAATGCGGCTGGAGGATTTCACCGACACGTTGACCGAAGACAGCTTCAATTTCGCCTATGTACCAGGCGAAACCGAACTCGACCTGATATAGTCAAAATTACACCTCTCGACCGGCCAGCAGGTCAATGACTGCCGGCATGAACTCATGTCCCCACGGGCGGGTCAGGCGCATCACCTGTGTCCCGGCCACCAGCTTGCCAATCTGGTCGAACTGCCCGTCCCAGAGACCGAGCGCGCCGACAAATTGCGGCCGGTAGACATGCTCGGTGACCGCCTGCATGGCATCGAGCCCATGCAGCGGTTCCAGCATCGGCCGACAGGTGCTGCCGGTGACCTGCTCCAGCACGATAATGCGTTTTACCGGGTGCGGCCGATCATCCGCCGCATGGGCATTGGCCACAAAATACTTGTCCAGCCGCTCACCAACCGATTGCCGGCCGGCGGGATCAATACCGGCCGCATCAAGTGCATTGCGCCACAGCTTGAAAGCAGTCCCGGACGGATAAGCCACAAGTGCAGATCCATCTCCTGCGTTCCACAGGGCGCACGTGTCATCGCCGAGCGCACCATAGCCGTTCATTGACATATGCTGGGCCAGGGTTGATTTGCCTGCCCCTGATTCACCAAGCAGCAGAATCGCATTGCCGCGGATAGCCAGTGACGCGCAATGAAGCACCAGGCTTTCCTGCAGCAACAGCGCAAGCCCCAGCGCGCTGCCCATTGTATAAAGGGCAAGTGTCGCACTGTCTGCAGCACCATCGGGGGTTATGTTGATCCTATGTCCGTCCGGTATCCAGAAGTCACCGACGTCGGCCACGGCGAAGCACAAGCCACCTTCCAGGCATTTCCAGACCACGCCAGGCCCGGCATCCGGCCTGGCTCGCGCCTGTGCGACCATGCGCGCCGCGTCAGGGCCGGTTTCAATGCGAATGTCCGGCACGCCCGGACTTGCCGCTGCCAGCATTTGCGGCATGCCGAACGTCGACCGCACCAGCAGGCCGTGGCATCGATACCAGTGTTCGTTCTCGCGGTCAGGCAATGAATTTTCGCCAGTTCTTTCAGGAATCCCAACGACAACCGAAGATGCCGGGCGAAGGTTAAAAGAGCTTTACGGGAACAATGCTGACTCGCCCGGGATCTATGCCAGATCGAGCTTGCCCAAACTGACATTGACAGCATGGCCGCCGACGCGAACACCTGTCAGGCCGCCCTTGGCCGCGTCTGCTTCCAGTTCGATACGGCTGGCACGGCCCATGTCTTCGCCCTGCATGACGATCCATGCCCGTGTCCCTTCCCAGGGCCCTTCATAACTCAGCAAAGGGCCCGGCAAACCTGCCGCGGCCGACCCGGTAGCCGGGTCTTCCGGGATACCGGACAGGGGCGCAAAGGCGCGGGCATGATAGTCGATGCCGGTGCCGGTTTCTCCCTCGCAGTACAGATAGGCCAAAAAAGCGCCGGCCGCGCCCAGGTCGGGCCAGCTGGCCATCGAGATCTTGGCCTCGCTCAAGACGGTCCGATCCTTCAGAGGAACATACAGCACTGGATGATTGCCCGGATCAAACACGCTGGCGCGATGGGTACCGAAACCGATCTGGTGATCCTTCAGCGAAATCGCAGCGGCAATCTTCTTGTCAGACGGCACATTGGTCCACGGCTCGGGCATGACAGCGGCAGAAAGTTGCGCGAACAATCCATCTTCGCGGTCTTCAAGCGCAACCGGCACCAGGCCGACACCTTCCTCCAGCCTGACCTCGTCCTTGATTCCGAACAGGTCGGCCAGCAGGATGGCGGCACCGACGGTCGGGTGCCCCGCGAAGGGCAATTCGCGCGCAGGGGTGAATATGCGCAGCTTTGCGGTGTTCGCCTCATCTTCAGGTGGCAACACGAACACCGTCTCGGACAGGTTGAACTCAGCGGCAATTTTCTGCATCTGCGCATCGTCCAGTGACTGGGCTTCGAGCACGACAGCGAGCGGGTTTCCGGTGAAGGTCTGCGTCGTGAATACATCCAGCGTGTGAAACGGATACTGCATTGTCCGGAGTCTCCCATGATGGTTGTGATAGGCCAGTATTGCTGACGTAAAATCGAGAGCCGATCAATGCGCGTTTTGTCAGGGTGACAAGTCTAGATGACTGCTTCAGGTCCTGTTGCAAACGCGTACTGGCGGGTTCTCCAGTGCGAGTTTCCCCATATTTTCGTGAACGGCCGCCTGACATGTTCCGCCGCAATTGCAACCTACTACCACATGCAGAGTACATCATGGCAAAATACCGCCACGACCTGCCCATGGGAAAACGACAACCGTTTCTTCTCGACGGCGGACTGGAAATCACCCTGGTATTTCTGGATGGCATCGATCTGCCCTGCTTTGCACCTTATCCGCTGATTGCGGAAACCTCCGGCCGCATGAAGGCATTGATGCCTAAGGTATGGTGCGCAATGACGCCAGAGGCACTTGCCCCTTCAGGTGGACAACCTGTCCTGACCCTTGCCTGGCCATCGTGAAAAGGGCACCGAACGGTTGTCAGAAATTATCAGCATTGCAATTCTCGCCCATAAGATCATTTTTCCCGTTAAGGGCATTCAATCCAGCAGGTGCTGCACCAGAGTGCGCGCGAAACCCGGCATGCGATGATGGACATGAAAACCGGCACGGCGGAAAATGACGATCTCGTCCAGTTCCGGCTGCTCCTGCAGGTCAATGTAAGACATCATGCGGGCTTTCAGATCGCGTGACGGGACATCGAAATCAAATGCCGCGCACAGCGCACTCATGCCGGCATCTTCGATCAGCATGTAGCCCGGCTGCCGTGACGCATCCGCCGTGGACAGCCCGGCTTCCTCACTGAGTTCGCGCTGCATGGAACCTTCGATATCAAGCTTGCCATCCTTGATGTCCTGCGGGTCCGGCGTGCCGGCCATCGGATACACCCGGCCGCTGGTGGCGGTATGGGGCGCCATGCGTCCAAACAGCAGGTGGCCTTCCGAGGAACGCACAACCGCGCAACCGAACACATTGCGTATGCCTGCTTCTGCTGGCAGGCCCTTGTCCTTGCAGTACAAAAAAGACGCAAAGTCGGTTTTATAAACCTCGCCGGTCAGACAACCGTCGCTGAGCGTGTGCTGCCCCATGACAAGCACCTGGCCATTGAACAGGGCCGGCTTGTCGACGATCGCCTTGTTCCAGAACCGCTTGACGGCAGCCGCATTGTCTTCAGCCCACGCCCACGGGGTCTCAGTCACCGACAGGTCACATGACTGGACGCGGACAATCTCCGATTGGGCCTCGGCGACTTTACGCGCTACAGCCATTTGCGCATGCGCGGCAACATCCGCCCCGGTATGGATCCTGACGGTGCTTCACCGATTACACCGCACCCCATTGCCGTGTAAAACTTCACAGCGGCAGGATCAGCATCCAGTTCTATCGCCTTGGCCGACATGGCAACCGCCCTTTCCTCCAGCGCCGCCCACAGTGTCCGTCCCACGCCTGAGCGTTTGAGATCGGGGTCGACGTACAAGGAATAAACCTCAAGCGCCTCGTTTTCCAGCCGGATGTCAAAGAAACCAACAGGCTTGCCGTTTGCTTCCGCTATCCAGACCTCGCCGGCGGCGATGGTATGCGCGGTCACGGTCAGTTCATCACGGCAGGCTTCCATGAAGTCTGAGTCATAGCCGTTGGATGCTTTTGAGCGAAACGACAGGTCGCCCAAAGCCTCCGCATCCGTGCCGGCAGCTTTGCGCAGTACCGGGCTCAATCGGCGATAGGCATGGCAGCGCACAGCAGGCGGCCAAGGCGGATCATGCCTTCCTCTATCTGGTCGTTGGACATGCAGGAATAACTCAGGCGAAGCGTGTTTGCATTGCTGCCGTCGGCAAAGAACGGGCGGCCCGGCACGAACGCCACCTTCTCGGTTTCCAGCGAGCGGCTCAACAGATCTGCGGTATCGATGCCGTCAGGAAGTGTAACCCAGATGAACATGCCGCCTTCCGGTTTCGTCCACGACACACCGTCGGGCATGTGCTTCGCCAGAGCCGCCAGCATGCAATCGCGGCGTTCCCGGTACACCTTGTTGGCCTTTGCGACCTGGTCGTCAAAACAGGCCCGGGCAACCTGGTTGATCGCCATCTGGTTGATGGTGGCCGAGTGCAGGTCCGCTGCCTGCTTCATCATCACCAGCCGATTGACGATGTCGCGGCGAGCACATACCCAGCCCACCCGCAGTCCGGGCGACAGGGTTTTCGAAAACGTCCCACAATAGATGGTGCGGGCCTCGTCAACACTTCCACCACGCTCGATATCCAGCGCCTGGATCGGCGGGATGGCCTCTCCGTCATAGCGCAACTCCTGGTAGGCACCGTCCTCGATCAGGGCGATATCCAGTTCCTCAGCAAGGTCCAGTGCCCGGTTGCGCTGCGCCAGGGTCAGGGTTTCGCCGGTCGGGTTGACGAAATCAGACGACATGTAGGCAAATTTCAACTCCCCTCCGGCGGCTTTGGCCTTTTCCTGAAAATCACTGGCGGACCGGTTGCCCAGCAGTGCCAGGCGGTCATAGGACGGCTCATAAGGGTTGAAGGCGAGCAACGCACCCATATAGGTGGGCCACGTGACCAGGGCGGTATCTTTTGGGTTCAGGAACAGTTTGCCTAGATAGTCCAGCGCCTGTTGCGAACCCGACATCATGACAATGTTCTCGAGCTCGCACGGTACACCGATCCGCGCCATGTATTGAACCAGCCACTCCCTGAGCGGCCTGTACCCCTCACTGGGCGCATATTGCAGGGCCGCGTGCTGTTCAGGCCCCGACATGATGGCATCGAACGCGTCGCGAAACGCATCTGCCGGAAACAGGTTCGGGTCCGGAATGCCGCCGGCAAACGAGATGATATCCGCGCGGCCGAGCAGTTTCAGCAGTTCACGTATTTCCGACGCGTGCATGCGCGAGGTACGTGTTGCCAGCTTCAGCGTGTCGGTCATGGCGGCCTCCGGTTGAAAACGAAAGCAGGATGCTGCGCTCATCACGAATTTATGTCAATATTGCTGACCTATTATTTGGGTATGACAGCGATGCACAAACCGAAAAGGGCTGCGGAAATATCCGCAGCCCTGGAACCGTGTGTGGTTTGAGACTGGCTCAGTTCTTGTCCTTGTCGACCAGCTTGTTGGACGAAATCCATGGCATCATGCCACGCAGTTTCTCTCCGACTTCCTCGATCTGGTGGGCATCGTGCATGCGCCGCGTTGCCTTGAAACGGGCCTGGCCGGCCTTGCATTCCTGCATCCATTCAGAGGTGAACCGGCCTGACTGGATGTCGTGCAGCACGCGTTTCATCTCCGCTTTGCTGTCAGCGTTGATGATACGCGGACCCGATACATACTCACCCCATTCAGCCGTGTTGGAGATCGAGTAGTTCATGTTGGCAATGCCGCCTTCATAGATCAGGTCGACAATCAGCTTAACTTCGTGCAGGCACTCGAAATAGGCCATTTCAGGTGCATAGCCTGCTTCAACCAGCACTTCGAACCCGGCGCGGATCAGTTCTACAAGGCCGCCGCACAACACCACCTGTTCGCCGAACAGGTCGGTTTCGCATTCTTCCTTGAAGGTAGTTTCGATAACGCCGGAGCGGCCGCCGCCAACGCCACAGGCATAGGACAGCGCCAGGTCATGCGCATTGGCCGATGCATCATGATCGATGGCGATCAGGCAAGGCACACCGCCGCCCTTGAGAAATTCACCGCGCACCGTGTGGCCCGGGCCCTTGGGCGCGATCATGACAACGTCAATGGTGTCCTTGGGTTCGATCAGATTGAAGTGAACATTCAGGCCGTGGGCAAAGGCGATGGCCGCCCCGTCCGTGATATTGGCTTCGATGTCAGCCTTCCAGATTTCAGCCTGAAGCTCATCGGGTGCTGCCATCATGATCAGGTCGGCCCAGGCTGCGCCTTCGGCAACGGTCATCACCTTGACACCGTCGGCCTCCGCCTTCTTGGCCGTGGCCGAGCCTGCCCGCAGGCCGGTCGCGATGTCCTTGACACCGGAATCCTTGAGGTTCAGGGCATGGGCACGGCCCTGGCTGCCATAGCCGACGATCAGGACCTTCTTGCCCTTGATCAGGTTGACGTCTGCATCACGGTCGTAATAAACGCGCATCGGATTTTTCCTTTCAAAAATTGCGTTTCAGTGCGGGCTGTCAGCCCTGGTTTTCCGGCACGCCGTAAAGCGTGAGAAACTGTTGTGCGGCGCAGGCCGCGCCCGTCCTGATTGCCGAGCGCTCCGGCAGTGGCCGGTCGCCAAGCAGTGCGCGGATCTGCACATCGCGCACCACCAGTCCGAAAAAGGTGCAGAACGCTTCCTCGGTATCATCAAAGGCCAGCAGGCCGGCATCGCGGGCCATTTCCAGCACCGGTTTCACCCGCCGCCCGATGGCAAACCGGCCATTGTCCAGCACAATGCCGCCGAGCCCACTTTTTGCAGAACCAGCGTGGGCAACGGCCATCCCGTTCAGCGCGATGGATATCTCACCTGTCAGCACCGACAGCCAACTCTCGGCAAAATCCGCCAGCCCCTGCCGCAGCGACCGGACATCCAGGTTTTCCCGGTCCAGCGACGGCAACCGCACTTTCGATGCCTGCCACTGCACGGTTGCAGTCAGCAGACCGTCACGGTCGCCAAACCATTTGTAGAGTGTCTCCTTGGAACAGCTTGCCCGGCGCGCCACCGACGCCATGGTCAGGCCGTCACCGGCCTGCAGTATCAGTTCAAGCGCGGCATCAAGCACTTCGCGCTGGCGCGGCGAAAACCCCTCATCACCCTCGTGTTGACCAACCGGTGCTGCCTCTGCAACTGCCAATATACCCACTCCATTACACCGTACCGTACGGTACAGTACGGCGTGTTTAGAGACATATGTTCGGACATGCAACAGGTTTTTTGAGCGATTTATCCGGCCATGGGCCACGCCAGCATGATCGCCGGCACGGCCAGCACCACCACAAGCACTTCCATGATCAGCCCCATGCGGGCGTAGTCGGTAAAGTGGTATCCGCCCGGGCCCATCACCAGCGTATTGGACTGATGCCCGATCGGTGTCAGGAACGGCGCCGCAGCGCCGACGGCCACCGCCATCAGGAAGGCATCCGGATTGGCATCAAGGCCGATGGCAACCCGGACACCGATGGGCGCCATCAGGATCGCCGTCGTCGCATTCGGCACCATGTCCGACATCCACATGGACACCATCATCAGCAGCGCTAGCACTGCCCACACCGGCATGGAACCGGCGTTCTCCACAATGGAGCTGGCAATCAGGTCGGTTCCGCCGGTTGCATCCAGCGCCTGGCCGATGGGGATCATGGCTCCGAGCAGCACCAGCACCGGCCACTCAACCCCGTCGTAAATTTCGTTGATGGAAATACAGGCAAACAGGATCATCGCCACGCACGCTGTCACGAACGCCACCGGCACTGACACCAGCCCCGATGATGCCGCCAGGATGGCAATGGCAAAAATGCCGGCCGGCAGAACCGCCCGCGTGCCGCCGTGCAGGGGTTGCAGGCCGCGCCTTTCAAGCACCATGCAGCCCAGCGATTCCAGCGCCACTTCCATCTGTTCCGCCTCGCCCTGCAGCAGCAGCACATCGCCGGTGCGGAACTTGATGTTGCGCAGCCGTGCAATGGGACGTTCTCCGGACCGCGACAGGGCCAGCAGGTTGATGCCATAACGCGCGTGCAGCCTGACACCGCGCATGGATTTGCCCTCGAGCATGGAGTTGGGCATGACCACCGCCTCGACGACCTGCACGGCTTCGGTCCTGAAACCGGCAGGGGCTGCTTCGGGCGTGCCGAGTTTGGACAGTTTCTTGCCGTCGGCCAGTGGGTTGATCACCACCGGGTCGCCTTCCAGGATCAGCGTGTCCCGTGCCCTGAATTTTTCCCGCGCGGCCGGTGCCTGGCGGCGCACGCCGTTGCGCACGATCGCCATCACCGTCACCTCGTTCTCGCATTCCGCCTCCAACTGGCTGATCCGTTTTCCGACAAGCGGCGATCCTTCCGGCAGCGAGGTCTCGAATGTGTAGCTTTCAACCCGGGTCAGGGCACTGGTCAGCTTCGGTGCGATGCGGGTCGGCAGGAAGCGCCATCCGATCAGCGACACGTAAATGACACCGCCGACGCACACCGCCAGTCCGACCGGCGCAAAGTCGAACATGGCAAACGGCTGGCCGGTCAGGTCCTGGCGGAAGCTCGAAATGACAATATTGGGCGGCGTGCCGATCAGCGTCACCATGCCCCCCAGCAGCGTGGCGAAAGACAACGGCATCAGCACCAGCGATGGCGACCGTCGCGCCTTCAGGGCATTGCGCAGTGTCACCGGCAGCATCAGCGCCAGCGCCCCGACATTGTTCATGAAGCAGGACAGAAACGCCCCCAGTGCGCTGCCGGCGGCCACCTGCAAAGTGGTTGTCCGGCGGGTCGGTGACAGGAACCGCACCAGATAGTCGACCAGACCGGAATTCTGCAGGGTGCGTGAAATGATCAGCACGGCGGCAACAGTTATCACGGCTGGATGGGCAAATCCCTGAAACGCCTTGTCCGGCGGCACAACCCCGCCATAAACGCCGGCCAGCAGGGCCATGACGGCGATAATGTCGTAGCGCACCTTGCCCCACAGGAAGCACGCCATCGCAATCGCGATAATCCCGAAAACAGTGAGTTGTTCCAACGTCATAAAAGCCAAACCGCATCCAGCGCGCCGCCCGCACCGAGAGAAGGCTAGCAGTCATGAAAGGTCATTGCCAGTAGCGTCAGAACACCCGATGGGCACAGGAATGGCGGTTTGTTTGACTGCAATACCGGAGCGAGCTCGACGCATGTATGGCGTTGATCATGCTTTGGCGGGCGCGCAAACCTGACATGTTTCGTCACATTGCGAGCACCTGTATTCTCCCAGAAAATTCCGCAGCAGGAGCTCCAAACTGGGGTTTTCAGCCCGTTCGGCCAGGCTGATTAGCCTGGCTACGGCCGGATCATTCTGTTCTTCGTGATCATCAAGTGCCTTCACCAGGCCATCAGCGCGCTTGGCCTCGCCTTCCTGCCAGTCGAGCACGGCACGGTCGGCTTCCTGGGTGTGGGCGGGCCCACCCTCACTGTTGTCGAAATACAGCGCCATCAAATCACCGAACAGGATGTAGTCGACGCCGGCGCCACAAGCTGGACACTTAAACGAGCCATCCTCGCCACTGTCGAGCAGCCGAGCAAGCTCAGTAAGTTTCCCGGCTGCCGCGATGCCGCTCAGCAGATATCTCGGAATATACTCGTCATCTGAATGTTCTTGGAACGTGCGTTCGCACAATGATCCGATGTCCGGCAGCAGAGATATAAAGCTGTCACGTATATCTTCAAATTTTCGCAGTTCATCGTCACTGGGCGGCTCCAGGTCCATGATCTCACAGTGTCCTGCGGACATCGGCTGCCCCGTCCCCTTCCCCGGTTTTGAGCGGTAAGGATCGCGCGTTTCTTCCCAGCTTTCCAGGGTAAGGGCGAGACCGTTCAGATTGCCGTTCGCAGGAACATCTTTACCCGGTCGCTTGAACGCACATAAGGCAAGGTTACCGAGAAATACCGCAATATCCATGCGCTGCACGATGTTGTTGTCGGGCTGCGCCAGTTTCAGCAGATAAGGCGCAGTAGCATATGTTGCGCCATAGCATGTTTCCTGGTGGATCAGTTCACCATGCATCAAATCGCGTGCGGCCTCCTCGTCCCAGTGCTCTGCCAGTGCCACAAGTCCAAGTGGAACGTCCTTGGCGAATCCGTACGCGGTGTTGAGCTTGCACCACAGTGGGTCTGACAACTGAAGCATCAGGTAAACGTCTCTTCACCGCACGCAGCACGAAAGCGCTTTACCGCGCCCGCCATTCCGTGCTCGAGCGCTTCGGCAGTAAGACCGTGCCCGATCGAGACTTCGGCAATCCACGGCGCGCACGCCAGCAGTGGTGGCAGATTGACAACGGTCAGATCATGGCCGGCATTCAGGCCGAGCCCGGCAGCACGAGCGGCCTCGGCTGCGGCTTGCAAGTTGTCGAGTTCCCTGGCCGCGGCAGCCGCATCGTCATGGGTGGCGCCATAGGGCCCGGTATACAATTCGGCCCGGTCGGCTCCGGTGTCGGCTGCCATGGCGATGGTGTCCGCCTCGGCGTCGGCAAACAGCGACACCCGCATCCCCTCGCCCTTGAGCCGGGCCACCAGGGGCTTGAGAAAATTGTGCTGCGACCTGAAATCCCAGCCATGGTCAGACGTGGCCTGCGCCGGATCATCGGGCACCAGGGTCACCTGGTCAGGACGCACCTCAAGCGCAATTTCCATAAGCCGGTCATCGGGATAGCCTTCGACGTTGAACTCCGCGTCAGGGTAGTCTGCAACAAGATCGGCCAGCGGCTGGACGTCTGAACGCCGGACATGGCGCTCATCGGGCCGCGGATGCACGGTTATCCCCCAGGCACCGGCGTCCAGCGCGATCCTCGACAGGCCCACAACCGACGGCCACGGCAGATCGCGCCGGTTGCGCAACTGGGCAATGGCATTGACGTTAACGGACAGTTTGGTGGTCATCGTATTCATCCGTAATCAAGACTATACCTAAGGTATCAGCGCAGCATCGGCCACAAGCTGACAACAAGCAAGATTGCCATCGAGATGTTGAACACCTTCAACCTGGTTGGATGGCTCAGCCATTCGCGCAACATGGCGCCACACACTGTCCAGATAGAGGCAGACGGAATGTTGACGAAGAAAAACACTAGTGCAACCAGCACGGTGGACAAGGTGAGATTGTCGGGACTGGTGAACGTTGCCATGGCCGCAATTGCCATCACCCAGGCCTTTGGGTTGACCCACTGGAAGGCGGCCGCTTCAACGAAGCTCATCGGCCGTGCACCGGTCTTGCCGCCTTCACCGAATGACCTCGCCATGGCAATGCGCCAGGCCAGATAAACGAGATAGGCACCACCGGTAAACTTCAGGGCAAGGTATAAGGTCGGCATCTGCTCCAGCAGCGCCCCAAGTCCAAACCCGACACACAGCAGAAGGGCCAGAAACCCACAGCCGATGCCCATCATGTGCGGGATGGTCCTGCGGAACCCGTAGTTTACACCCGATGCCAGCAGCATCAGGGTGTTCGGGCCCGGTGTCGCAGAGGTCGCAAAGGCAAAGCCGATCAGGGACACGAGAATTCCCAGTTCCACGGGGCCGCCTCAGATTTTCAGGGCTTCGGGTCCGCGTGAAATTGCCGTCACGCCGGTCCGCACAACCTCCGTCAGTCCGATCGGCTGCATCAGCGAAATGAACTGTTCCACCTTGCGTGACTTGCCGGTGATTTCGAACACGAACGAATTCTGGGTGACATCGACCACCCGCGCCCGGAACGCATCTGCCAGGCGCAGGGCTTCCATACGGTGTTCACCCTCGCCTGCCACCTTGATCAGCGCAAGTTCCCGTTCGATTGCCTCACCGACCACGGTCAGGTCGGCCACCGAGTGCACCGGCACCATGCGCTCAAGTTGCGCCTTGATCTGGATAAGCACCTCGGCCGTGCCGGAGGTGACAATGGTAATGCGCGAGACGTGCGCCTCGTGTTCGGTTTCCGAAACCGTCAGGCTCTCGATATTGTATCCACGCCCTGAAAACAGCCCGATAACCCGGGCTAGGACACCGGGTTCGTTGTCCACCACGATAGACAGGGTGTGCTTTTCGATCGGATCCTTGTTGTCTTCCAGGAAATACGCCGAAGCGGGTTGTTGTGTGCTCATGGTTTCAAAGCTCCCTTTTCAGCGACCGGGCCGGGCGTTCCAAGTGCCAGCCCGCCTTTCGCTATCAATATACCCAATATGATGAGACCAAGCGCTGCCAGCGCGTTCAGTCCCGGAATTTCCGACAGCAGCACTGCTGCCCAGACGACGCCGGCGATCGGCACGATCAGATTCAACTGGCTGAAGAAACTCGCCCCCGCCCGGCCGATGATGGTAAACATCAACAACGTGGCTATGGCAGTGTGCAGCACGCCCAGGGTCATCACTGCCGACCAGGCCTTCAGGCCGGCCGTGACCACCAGCGGGTCTTCCAGCACAAAGGCAAATGGCGCCACGATCAGCGCCGACAGCAGGATGATGATTGTCACGGCAGAGGTGCGGTCTGGCGCATCCATGCGTCGTATCAGGACCGCGTTGAAACCATAACAGGTTGCAGCAGCCAGCAGCGCCAGCATGCCTACGAAACTGGCCGTCAGCCCTTGCAAAGCAGCCGGACCAACCAGCACGCACAGCCCAAACAGGCCGACCGCCATGCCGACCACCTTGCGCGAGTTCAACTTTTCATCGTCGGTGAAGGCATGCGCCAGCACCATGGTGATCAACGGCATGACACCCATCAGGATGGCCGCCGTGCCCGAGAGTATTGACTGCTGGCCCCAGGCAATCAGGCAAAACGGAAGTGCATTGCCGATGAACGCACTTGCCACCATCATCGACCACAGGGCCCTGCCGGTCGGGAAAGCCCGCCGTGTAACGGCCAACACCAGCAGCAGGAAGGCCGCCGCCAGGCCAAGGCGCACCGCGGTCAGTGTAATCGGGGGCACTTCCGTGACCCCGATCTTGATGAAGGCAAACGACGATCCCCAGATCGCCGCCAGCAAAAGCAGCAATCCATAATCACCGGCATTTGGAAGTCGATGCGCCATACGAGGTGTCCTTGCCGGTTCTTTAGACCAGCATCTTGCCTTCCTTGTCGATGGCCGAGCCAACCTCTTCGTCAGATACGTCTTCACCCAGCAGCATCTCATTGTGCGCCTTGCCGGACGGGATCATAGGGAAGCAGTTGGCCAGGTTGGCGACTACGCAATCGAAAATCACCGGACCGGGTGTGTCGATCATCTGCTGGATGGCGTCATCCAATTGGTCCGGTTTGGTGCAGCGGATACCAGTTGCCCCATAGGCTTCCGCCAGCTTGACGAAATCGGGCATCGCTTCCGTGTAGGAATGCGACAGCCGGTTACCGTGCAGCAATTGCTGCCACTGGCGCACCATGCCCATGTGCGAGTTGTTCAGGATGAAAATCTTGAACGGCAGATCGTACTGGACCGCGCACGACATTTCCTGGATCACCATCTGGACCGAGGCATCACCTGCTATATCGATGACCAGCGCATCACGATGCGCGACCTGCACACCCAGCGCCGAGGGCAAGCCGTAGCCCATGGTCCCGAGCCCACCCGATGTCATCCAGCGGTTCGGCTCTTCAAACCTGTAGAACTGTGCCGCCCACATCTGGTGCTGGCCAACCTCGGTGGTGATGTAGGTGTCACGATCCTTGGTCAGTTCATACAACCGCTCAATGGCGTATTGCGGCATGATCACATGCTTGTTGGGTTTGTACTTCAGGCACTCGACATTGCGCCAGGTGTTGATCGAGTTCCACCAGGCTTTCATGGCCTGTTCGTCAGCCTGGCCGTTGCGGGCTTTCCATGACCTGATCATCTGCGCCATGACCGTACCGACATCCCCGACAATGGGAATGTCCACCTTGATGCTCTTGTTGATGGACGAAGGATCAATATCCACATGGATCTTGGTCGAGCCCGGTGAAAACGCATCGGTTCTGCCGGTGATACGGTCATCGAACCGGGCGCCCAGGCAGATCATCACATCGCAATCGTGCATGGCCATGTTGGCTTCATAGGTGCCGTGCATGCCCAGCATACCCAGCCAATGCCGGTCGGACGCCGGATACGCGCCCAGCCCCATCAGGGTCGAGGTGATCGGATATCCGGTCATGCGCACCAGCTGGCGCAACAGGTTGGCGGCATCCGGACCGGAATTGATGACACCGCCGCCGGTGTAAAAGACCGGGCGCTTGGCATTCATCATCAACTCGACGGCGGCTTCAACGGCAGCCGCGTCACCTTCCATGCGGGGCTTGTAGGTCTTGTGCTCGATATTGTCCGGCCTGATATAGGCGCCGGTGGCAAACTGCACGTCCTTCGGAATATCGACGACGACCGGGCCGGGCCTGCCATGTGTCGCCACATAAAATGCCTCGTGCATGATGCGCGCCAGGTCATTGACGTCCTTGACCAGATAATTGTGCTTGGTGCACGGTCGCGTAATGCCAACCGTGTCACACTCCTGGAACGCGTCGCTGCCGATCAGGTGGGTCGGCACCTGGCCGGTGATGCAAACCATCGGCACCGAATCCATCAGGGCATCGGTCAGCCCGGTAACGGCGTTGGTCGCGCCGGGTCCGGAGGTTACCAGAACCACACCGCACTTGCCTGTAGACCGCGCATAGCCTTCCGCAGCATGGGTCGCACCCTGCTCGTGGCGCACCAGAACATGCTCTACATCTTCCTGCTGGAAAATCTCGTCATAAATCGGCAGCACGGCCCCGCCGGGATATCCGAACATGTGCTCCACGCCCTGGTCCTTTAGCGCCCGCAGCACGATCTCGGCACCTGTCATCATCTCGGCTTCTTGGGCGTTGGCTGTCATGGTCTCGGACTCTGCTGTTATGTTCATCGTTCCAGGTTCTCTTTTAGGCTCGCTTCAGATAATAAAAAAGGCCCCCGAGGGAGCCATTAACGCGCGCCACCTTATTCAGGTCAGTTCAGACTGACCCGGCGGAGCGCGTTCGTACCACTACTAGAATATTTTTCATGGGCGCGACCATAAGCGTAATATTTTGCCGGCGTCAACCTGCCAGTGGGATTTATTCTCAAGCCCGGGCAAGTTTCGCGCGCCCTCTACCCGCCGAACATCACACCGTGCGTCTGCGACCTCAGGCGGGCGTCACGGGATTTCACCAGCACCGGCTGTCCGTCCAGGATTTCGGCGCAGCGCTGCAGCACCTCGTGTTCCAGCCGTTGCATCGCCTCATGGGTATAAAACGTCAGATGCGGGCTGAGCAGCACATTGTCCATGGCAAAAAGCTCACTCAGGGGATGGCCCTTCAGGCTGAGCGGCTCCTGGGAGAACACATCAAGCCCGGCCCCGGCAATGCGGTTGTCCTTCAGCGCTGCAAGTAGTGCCCTCTCATCCACAATAGCCCCGCGTGATGAATTGATCAGGACTGCGGATGGCTTCATGCAGCGCAGCTCCTTTTCGCCGATAAGATGGCTGGTCTCTGGCTTCAGGACACAATGGACAGACACAAAATCGCACTGCGCCAGCATGCCATGCAGGTCATCGATCCTTTCCACATCGGCCGCCGCCATCTCGTCCGTACTCGCGGACGGATCATAGCCGATCACCCGGGCACGGAAGCCGGCGCCCGCCATCCGCGCCATGCTTTTGCCGATCCGGCCCACGCCAACCAGCCCCACAGTCTTGCCGGCAATGTCATTGCCAAGCCATGCGCTTTCCGGCCAGGCCCAACCGTCACGGCGCATGGTCCGTTGCAGCGGCATCAGTTTTTTAGCCAGCGCGATCATCAGGGCAAACGCGCCCTCGGCCACCGTTTCCTCGGCATATTCGGGAATATTGACCACTGGCACCTTCGCAGCATTTGCTGCGGCAAAATCGATGGCGTCGATGCCGACCCCGTATTTGACGACACCCTTCAGCCGTGTGGCGGTGCGAAAAACCCGTTCGGTGATCGGCGTATAACACATCAGCAGCAGGTCTGCGTCCTGTGTCTCGGAAACCAGTTCGTCTTCACTCACGTCATCCGGCAACAGCACCAGGTCAGCACCGCTGTCGCGGAAATGCCCATCGATCAGCGGGCATTCCAGCTCCCGGTCGGTACGCACGATTTTTACTACATCGGCCAAGTGTGAACTCCCACGCTATTCTCTCAAGTAAAACCAATCCAGATTTGGACGTTAGTACAACCCGTGCCAATGTCACACACTCACGCCAACTAATTCAGAAACCATCAGACGACCCGCAGCGTTCGCTGTACAAGGAAACCGACATGCTGAAATCACCCGCCCTTGACCCTGCCCTGATCGAGGCGAAGATCGGATCTGGATATCCTGCCCCCTTCAATGCATCGACGGCAGGCCGGGCAAAGAGGATGCTGACCGCCGCACTGGGCCTCAGTCAGTTCGGTGTCAACATCACAGAAATTGATCCCGACAGCGCCACGTCGCTGAGACACTGGCATTCCCACGAAGACGAGTTCATCTATGTGCTGGACGGCGAGGTCACCCTGGTGACCGGCAGCGGCACTCAGGTTCTGACCAGGGGCATGTGCGCCGGATTTCCCGCCGGCGTGGAAGACGGGCACTGCATCGAAAACAGGTCCGGCAGGCCTGCAACCATACTGGAGGTCGGCAGCCGCGACGACCGTGACGAGGGCAATTATCCTGATGTCGACCTGCACTGCAAGCCGAACCGCTACAAACACGTCCAGTTTACCCGCAAGGACGGCACAACCTACTGATGACAGGTCGTTGCCATAGCGGCCATAAAAAAGCGGCGGCCGGGTCTCCCTGGCCGCCGCAAAGCTCAATACTTACTGCCGTAACGGCCTACTGAGCCTGACAGAAATACTTGATGCCGTCATATCCGGTATAGGTTCCGCTGCGCGCATTGAACGAACGATACCTGGCACGGCAATAGTCGTACCACTCGTCGGTCCACGGCTCGATTGCATCATTATCGTAACGCCTAACCGGCTCTTCGCGCACTGGCGCACGGACAGGCTCGTAGCGGTCGATACAGTCGTCATAGGCGCGATCATAGTGACGCTGCCATGGGCCGGCTGTTCCGACAGCACTGCCGACGGCGCCGGTTGAACCGCCGATTATGGCGCCCTTGCCAGCGCCTTTGCCGCCGCCGAGCACGCCGCCGATTATGGCGCCGATTGCAGCACCGCCAACCGCTGTACCCAGTGCGTCCTGGCCGCGGTCAATGCGGCTGTCCGCATAGCGCTTGGCTTCGCGATGACAGCGGCCATCGCGGGCTGATGCAGTATCAATCGTGGTCATAAATACGGTGGCACCCAATGTCGCCACGACCAAAGACTTCAAGGCTGTTGAATACACGATCTCCGCTCCTCTGATGGAAACGCCCCTGTGGCATTCGGAAATATCCGGATTCTATGGCTGCATTGTGAGCAAATCCTTAACAAGGTCTGAATTTTCCAGCGGCCATATCGGCCTCGGAATATTACCATACGTCAATTCGCGAAGCCGCATGGATGCGATGCCGCCGGCATCGATCAGCATGGTTTTACGGGCAATCGGTCCGTAAGCCGCCTTGAAATGATTGCGGCTTTTCAGAGCGATTGTGGTCAGTTGCATTGGCTCAATGCCGACCGATCTGAAAACGTTCAGGTCCATCACAGCAGTCGGCACCGATGAGACAATCACCTCGATGTCCCCGATCCGTATCACTGCCGTTGTACCCATGGAAAACGTTACGCCCCGCCACATGGGTCCGGCACAGATAAACTCGCCGTCCGTCAGGTTGACCACCTCCGCCTCAACCTCAAGAGGCGGCGTCAGGTCAGGCGCGCCCTTG
Organism: Anderseniella sp.; assembly: GCA_051010195.1. GTDB lineage: Bacteria > Pseudomonadota > Alphaproteobacteria > Rhizobiales > Aestuariivirgaceae > Anderseniella. Next base: position 17,822 of record JBPCVV010000288.1, read on the forward strand.
CCACCCAGCGGCAACTGAACCCTCGCGCCGACACCGGCAACCACGGCCTGCTCAACACTGGCCGGATCGCTGATGGTGGCAAAGGCCGCCCGCTCCAGGTCTTCGGCAATCATCGCGCGCAGGAGGTTCGGACTGTCGCCATAGGCACCACCTGCGGGGTTGTCGGCAAAGTCCGCCAGGACAAGAGGTTTGTCACCGGCCCTGCCGCGCTTCGCCAGCGCAATGGCATCGACCGGCGTGGCAAACTCAAGCTGGGTGTCATGGCGGCTTTTCCAAACCGCCCGCATGAGATCTTTCGCCGCTGCCCACCCAGCCTGCTCATCGGTTACCGTCAGCACCACACTTGGACCAATGTCGGGCACATCCGACCACGGGAACCCGATCTGGATCGATGCGCAGACAATCCCGTCACGCTGTTCCAGTGTATCTGCCAGCTTCAGAAGGTCCGGCATCGGCTGTCCATCCGCCGTCTGACCGTGATTGGCCGCATCCATCATCGGCATGCGCGCCATGACCAGTCGCGGCCGTGGCCCGCCACTCAATACTGCTTCCATCAGCCGCGCCATGTGCAGGGCACGCTCGTGCTGGTCCACGTGCGGATAGGTTCTGTAGGCCATCATCATGTCAGCCGCCGAAATCATCGCGGGTGATACATTGGCATGCATGTCGAGGGTGACCGCGATCAGCGTGTCTGCTCCCGCCAGCGCCCGCACTTCCTGCAGCAGGTCACCTTCTGCATCAAGCGTCGTTTCGGTAACCATCGATCCGTGCAGGACCAGCACAACCGCGTCGAACCGCTGTCCGCGCTGCAACGGCTCGAGGATCAACTGTTTTACCTGGTTCCAGTCGCCGGCCGCCATCGGCCCGGATGGACTGGCGGATGCAGCAAGCGGGATTTCAAGTGCCCAATCATAGCTTTGCGCCGCCTCGATGAAACCTGCAATCTCGGTATTGGTGCCGGCAAGCGCAGATGCAGCTTTCGCACCTTCATGCCAGTAGCGGGTTTCGAAGTCGGCTTTCACGGTGGCGATGCGGTTGAAGGTATTGGTTTCGTGCATGATTTCTGCCAGCAGGACTTGGCGTGTCATTTCACCTGCCTCCGCAGCGGCCAATCAGGCCATCCAGGTCACGCCAGCCAATGCGCCTGTCAGGAGCATCGCCCCCGGCGAACTTGTCGGTGCCGTAGGCATCGGTGATGCCGCCCAGCCGCTCGTAAAAACCGATTGCCGCTGTATTGTCCTCGAAGACCCACAGGCAGATGCTGTGGGCGCCGCCGGCCTGCGCGGCAGCCGCCGCCTCTTTCATGAGTGCCCGGCCGAGGCCGCGGCCCCTGCTGTCCGGCGAAAGGTGCAGGTGTTCGACAGTGAAGTCATAAGTCTCATCATCAGGGTCGTGATGCAGGGCAATCAGCCCCACCACCGAACCCGCCTCGCAAGCCAGTTTCACGATCGGGTATTTGGCGGCAGCCATTGCAGTGCGCCAGTATCGCGCGCGCTCGCCGTCAACTTCGCTGTCCAGATAGGCGTCCGGCAGGATACCGCGATAGGTTGCCTTCCAGCTTGCCGCATGCACCCGTGCCAGGGCATCGGCGTCTTCCGGTCCGGCATCAACGATCTCATTCATCTGAGTAAAACCTCGAGTGCCTGCTTTGGGGTTTCAACCTTTGGCCAGTCTGCCATCTGGTTTCGAATCCAGGTCATCTGCCGCTTGGCGTAATTGCGCGTCTGCTTTTGCGCCAGGGCGATAGCATCTTCCAGCGCCACCTCACCGGCAAGGTAAGCCGCCAGCGCCGGAACCCCGATTGCCTTCATGACTGGCAGATCCGGCGCCAGATCCAGCGCCACAAGCCGTTCAACCTCATCCATCGCCCCGCCCTCTAACATGGCCTCAAACCGCTGATCACATGACTTGTACAGTTCTTCCCTCGGTGGTGTCAGCGCCACCCGCCGCGTGTCTGCCTTGGCGAGAACGGATGTCTGCCGGGCTGTCGCGAAGTGCTCCGCAAGCGTTTTGCCGGTTGCGTCCATCACCTCCAGCGCGCGCACCACACGCTGGCCATCAGCCGGTTTTATCCGGGCCGCATCGGCAGGCGCTGTCCGGACAAGCTCGCTGTGCAGCACGGTTGCCCCTTCGCGCTGCAATCGTTCCCGCCAATGATCACGAACATCGCCCGGCACCGCCGGTATCGGCGACAGGCCTTCTTCCAGCACCTTGAAATACAACCCCGTGCCGCCGGCAATGACCGGAACCTTGCCGGCCTGCCAGGTCGCTGAGATTTCCGCGCCCGCTGCTTCAAGCCATCGGCCTGCTGACCAGGCATCCCTGGCCGGCACGCAGCCGAACAGCCGGTGCAGAACCCTGGCTTCATCTGCGCGCGACGGGCGAGATGTCAGCACGTCCAGTTCCGCATACAACTGCATGGCATCGGCGTTGATCACGACACCATTCAGACGCTCGGCAACGTCCATGGCCACTGCCGACTTGCCGCTGGCAGTCGGGCCTGCAATAAGAATGGCGGTTTTCAATCGAGTATTCCCCATGTCTCATGTCCTATCGCTGATTGCCGGTCCGCAAAAGTCTTCATTGCAGACAAAGCACATCAATGCTGCGTGCAAGTTGATGGAAAAGCTCGGCACGGAACTGGGCACCGGTCAGTGGCTGAACGAGAAAAACGCCTGGCAGGTGGAATTCGACACCAAACCGGAAGCTGTGCTCAGCACCGTCCGCAAGGCTGCCGCCCGCTGGCCGGTTGACGTGAATGTTGTCCCGGCAGCACGCCAGCGCAAGAAACTGCTCATCGCGGACATGGACTCAACCATGATCGAGCAGGAATGCATTGACGAACTGGCAGACGCCGCCGGTGCAGGAGATGCGGTTAAGGCCATAACCGTTCGGGCCATGAACGGCGAACTGGACTTTGAAGATGCCCTGCGCGAACGGGTTGCCGCCCTGAAAGGCCTGCCGTCCGGTGTCATTGGCGACGTCATAGCCAACCGCATCAGCTTCATGTCCGGTGGCCGCGAACTGATCGCGACAATGCGCCAGAACAGTGTCTATTGCGCGCTGATTTCAGGTGGCTTTACCCACTTCACCGCGTTTGTCGGGGCCGAACTGGGGTTTCACGAACACCAGGCCAATGAACTGATCATCAGCGACAACCTGCTGACCGGGGAAGTCGCCGACCCCATCCTGGGCCGCGATGCCAAGGTCGCTGCCCTGCAGCGCATCTCTGCTACGTTCGGGTTTTCAATGGATGAGGCCATGGCTGTTGGCGACGGGGCAAACGACATCCCCATGCTGCAGACCGCCGGCACGGGCGTGGCGCTTCATGCCAAGCCCACCGTAAAACAGGAAGTCGACATTCAGATCGATCACGGCGACCTGACCGCCCTGCTCTACCTGCAGGGTTTCACCCGCGACGAATTTGCCCGTCACCACTAGGGTCAATGCATCCTGTACATCCCTGAACTGCCGCAAATCTCAAAGGCAATCCCTGAAAAAACAACGCTCATCACAACGATGGAATCCGCTGTGGTCAGTCAAACAGGGCATGCAAATCCGGAGGCCGGAGATTCCATCAAGACGGGTTCAATAAATTGAAAACGTACTTGGCGGCACTATAGCTGCTGCCGCACAAACGCAGAGCGGCCGGACAAAATGCCCGGCCGCCATGTTTCATCAATGTATGTGCCGATTATTTTTTCTTCAGACGCAAAGCTATGAAGTGGGGGTCAAAGTTGCGTTGCGCACGCAACACCAGCATCAGGATTGAGTTGTCACCGGCCTTGACCGCTTCATCAACCGCCTTGGTCAATTCCGCGGGCGAGGTTGCCTTGACATCTCCCACCTCGGCAATTACGTCACCAGGCCGCAATTGCTTGTCAGCGGCTGCGCCGTCCGCACTCACCTCGGTCACGATCACACCCTGGACTTTTTCCGGCACCTTGAACTTGGTGCGTAGTTCGTCGCTGAGTTCATCAACCTTGAGGCCCAGGATCTCAACATCAGCAGCACCTGCTGCCTCTGCGTTCTTGCGGTCGGCGGCCTGGACAAGTTTTTCACCGGTTTCAAGCCGGCCCAGCGTGACTTCGATATCCATCGGCTTGCCCTTGCGAAGCACGCCTACGACGACGGTTGTATCCGGCGCCAGTTGCCCGACAGCACGGGACAATTGCCGACTGTCCTTCATTTCCTTGCCGTCAAGGGTAACCACAACATCACCGGCCTTGACGCCGGCTTTCTCGGCCGGACTGGTCTTGGTGACGTCCGCGACCAGCGCGCCATGGGCCTTGTCCAGCCCGAGGCTTTCGGCAAGATCCTCGGTCACGTTCTGAATCCGAACACCGAGCCAGCCGCGGCGGGTTTCGCCAAATTCAATCAACTGGTTAATTACATTGCGCGCCGTGGCGCTGGGTACCGAGAAACCAATACCGATTGATCCACCCGACGGCGAAATGATTGCCGTGTTGACACCTACCACCTTGCCATCCATCGAAAACAGCGGGCCGCCGGAATTACCCCGGTTGATCGATGCGTCGGTCTGGATGAAGTCATCATAAGGACCGGCATTGATGTTGCGGTTCATTGCCGAAACGATACCCAGCGTCACAGTGCCGCCAAGCCCGAACGGATTGCCGATCGCCATCACCCAGTCCCCGACCCGCAGGGTGGATGAATCGCCAAATTCGACGAACGGCAACGGTGTGTCGGACTTTACCTTCAACACCGCGATATCTGTCTTGGCGTCCTTGCCGATCAGTTCTGCCTTCAGGCGGCGGCCATCGTTGAAGATCACCTCGATCTCGTCAGCCCCGTCGATCACGTGATTGTTGGTAATTACCGTACCTTTGGCATCGATCACAAAACCCGACCCGAGCGAATTCGCATTACGCCGGTTGGGCCGGTTGCGCGGTGTCTGGCCCTGTTCCTCCTGCTTTTTGAAGAACTCTTCGAAAAACTCCCGGAACGGGGTTCCTTCCGGCACGTTGGGAACCGGCACACCATCGGGACCGCCCACCTTCTGGCTGGTGGAAATATTGACCACAGCCGGCGACAGTTGCTCGGCCAGGTCCGCAACAGGCGCTGGTCCTTCAGCACGCGCTGCTTGTACACCAAGCGCCCAGATGGCCAGCACCAGGAAGGCGAACAGTGTCACCCGCGCCATCATTTGCATCGCCACGTTGGCGTCGTGTGCTGCTACTTTTGTTCTCGCTCTGCCGGTCATTGAGTACATACTCTCCTGAAGTGAATTCGTGTCGTAACGGACGTTCTGTAGTAGTTGCAATTCTGGGCTGTAGTTTGAGGCCTGATTGTGGACATCATAAGCATTTTTGCGCAAGTAGCGCCCGGCACGGATCGTAACGATTGCGTGACCCGGCGCGCCGTGAAACCCGTCCCGCAAATAACCACATCGATATCACGCCGAAAACCTCGTCAAAATCCGGACCTACGCCAGAAAACTTCGTGCAATCCAGACAATCAGGACACCGAAACCAATCGCGGCCAGCCCGAAATTCCGCAGTGTGTCTTCTGAAAACCGGGACGCCATCTCGGCAAGGTCCTTCAGACGACCCGGTGCTATAGCGTAGAGCAGGCCTTCGATAACAAAGACCAGCCCTATCGCCATAACAAACTCGTTCACTACTTGCCCGGAGTGGATTGCTGGGTCCCGAAATATTTGAAGAACTCAGAATCCGGCTTCAACACAAGGGTCGTATCACTGTTCGACAGGCTCTTCGTGTAGGCCTGCATGGAACGATAAAATGCGAAAAATTCCGGGTCTTGCTGAAATGCCTCTGCGAACACCCTGTTGCGGGTGGCATCGCCTTCACCACGCAGAATCTCGGACTCACGCTGCGCCTTCGACATCAGTTCAACCGCCTGCCTGTCCGCTTCCGCCTTGATCCGTGTTGCCTGTGCCTCACCGATGGCGCGAAGTTCAGCAGCTTCTGCAAACCGTTCTGCGTTCATGCGGGCATAGGTGTCCTTCAGAACCTGCTCCAGCAGATCGGTACGGCGGATTTTCACATCAACCACTTCGATACCAAGCGCTTCGGCTTCGAGGCGAACCTGATCGCGAATTTCGCGCATCATGGCGGCACGGTCCTTCGACAGGGCAGCGTCAAATGATCTGCGGCCATAGGTCTGTCGCAACGCTGCATCGAGACGGGTTTCAATACGATCCTTGGCGCGGTTGAGCGATGCACCAACTGTTTCACGGAACAGGCGCGGATTGTTCACGCGGATCATGGTAACCGTGTCAACGACATAGCGCCGGCTGTCCACCACCTGAACTTCCTTGTCCGGGCTTTCAAAGAACACGATCCGGTCTTCGATCGGAATGACTTCCTGCACAAACGGCAGTTTGAAATACAGACCGGGCTCATTGATCTCGCGCTGGATTTCACCAAGCTGCGTGACCAGAGCCTTCTCTCTCTCGTCGACGACAAACACAGACGTCCACAAAAGAAATGCTATTGCGGCAACAACAATGGCGCCAAATGACTTCAAAATACCCATTACTGGTTACCCCCTGCCGACTGCTGGCGTTTCTGGATCTCCGGCAACGGCAGATATGGCACCACGCCGGTTCCGCCCTGACCGCCGGAATTGCCTTCCACGATCACCTTGTTTGTATTCGACATCACGCCTTCCATCATCTCAAGGAACAGTCGCTTGCGGGTAACGTCCTTGGCTTTGGAGTACTCCTGGTAAATTGAATTGAAGCGTTGCGCTTCACCTTCCGCCTCGTTGACAACGCGAGCCGTATAGCCCTTTGCGTCTTCGACGATCTTGGATGATTCACCGCGTGCCTTACCCAACACCTGGTTGCGGTATTGCTCGGCCTCACGAATGAACTGGTTCTGGTTCTGTTCAGCACGCTGCACTTCTTCAAATGCATCAGCCACCTGCGGCGGCGGATCGGCTCGTTCCAGCAGGACGCCGAGGATGGAAATACCAGCCTTGTAGGAATCCAGGGCGGCCTGGATCAGTTCGCGAACCTGGGCCTGTGCATCCAGACGGCCCTGGGTACGGAAGGCTTCGGCCCGAGTCCGGCCGACAATTTCGCGCATCGCGCTTTCCGACACGGTGCGCACCAGCATCTCCTGCTCGCGCACATTGAACAGGTATTCCTGCGGCTCGGCTATTTTCCACTGCACCTTGAACTCGACATTGATCAGGTTCTGGTCGCCCGCCAGCATCAGATTGTTGGAATTGCGGTCGCTGCCACCGAAGTCGATCTGGTTGACGCTTTCCACCGGCAGTTTTTCCATCGTTTCGATTGGCCAGGCCGCAAATCTCAGGCCCGGCAGCACGGTGCGATTGTATTCACCCAAACGAAGTACAATGCCTTGTTCTTCCGCCTCAACCGTATGAAAACTGTTGAAAAACCAGAGCGCACCAACGGCTATCAACCCGATGATCCAGGGGCTTTTGCCCCCGCCGCCCTGCGGCAGCACGGTCTTGAGCCGGTCCTGGCCCTTGCGTATCAAATCTTCCAGATCGGGTGGTGTTCCCGGTCCGCCGCCACCTCGCGGTCCACCGCCGCCGGATGGTTTTTGTCCCCACGGCCCATCGCCTCCGCCGTTTCCGCCGCCGCCTTGCCAGCCGCCGCCACCCTTCTTATTCCATGGCATATTATGCTTGTATCCTTATCTTTGAGCCTGTTGCCGACCTTGCAAACCGCCGACATCCGGTATCTCTTAGTTGGTATAGGCAAACGTGGGCGTCAAGTCCATGGATCAAGCTGCCTACGACATTACAAGTTGCTAACCAGTGCCTTGACTCCAATCAGGTTCAAGCGTTTTCGGCAGACACCGACAACAGAAGCGCTCTAGCGTGTCAGCGCCTGGGCGTGCCAGGTCACATGATCGCCTATGAAGCTGGCAATAAAGTAATAGGAATGATCATAGCCTGGTTGCATGCGCAAGGTCAGGGGATGATCAGCCTTGGCACAGGCCTCTTCGATCAATCGCGGTTTCAATTGCTCGTCAAGAAAATCGTCCGCATCGCCCTGATCGATCAGAATCGGCAGTTTCTCTCCCGCCTGCGCAATCAGCGCGCAGGCATCATGGGCAGCCCAGGCATCCTTGTCTTCGCCCAGGTAGCCGCATAGTGCCTTGTGCCCCCACGGGCAGTTCATTGGCGAAACAATTGGCGAAAAGGCCGATACGGATAGATATTTTCCGGGGTTTTTCAGGGCGATTGTCAGCGCGCCGTGACCGCCCATCGAATGTCCGGATATGGCCTGCCGGCCCATATCGGTATTGAAACCACCGGCCACCACCTGCGGCAGTTCAGCGGTAATGTAGTCGTACATATTGTAATGTTTCTTCCAGGGCTCCTGGGTGGCATTGACATAAAAGCCGGCACCAAGTCCAAAGTCATAGGCAGCGTCTGGATCATCGGGAACGCCGTCCCCGCGCGGTGATGTGTCAGGCATCACGATAGCCAAACCGTGTTCCGCAGCGTAGCGCTGGGCACCTGCCTTCGTCACGAAATTCTGGTCCGTGCAGGTCAGTCCGGACAGCCACCACAAGACAGGCACCTTGGTATGCGCAGCCATTGGCGGCAGATATATTGAGGCGGTCATTTCACACTTGCAGGCATCACTGACGTGTGAAAATTGTATCTGCTCGCCGCCGAAACACACATTGCGGCCTTTGATCTCAAGATTGGTCATGTAGTTGCACCCCGTTCGACTGAAGCATGCCGTTTTGTGCATACCCCGCATGATTTTTGCGCCATCGTCAATGCTTGCGTCCCGCGCCGTTTTCGCACACCGTGCAGCAAGCCCTGCATGTCAGAGCAACATGGCCTCAGGTGAACTCCAAAAATTGCTCTAACGCGCTGAATACGATCAGGTTTTCCATGTCTGTTCAATCCACATCCCTGGCGAGTGACCAGGCAACAGTTTCCCGCGGCCTCGCGCTGATGGCGATTGCCATGCTCGTGGTGCCGTCGATGGACATTCTGGGAAAGCTCGTTTCCAAGGAGATTAACGGCATCCAGGTCGCGCAATGGCGCTTCGGCATTCAAGCATTGCTGATCCTGCCGTTCCTGTTGTGGATGAGAGGCGCGCGCTCTTTCCTGCCCAACCGGATTGGCCTGAACGTCATCCGCGCTGTGTTGATGGCCGGTGCGGTCACTGTTTTCTTTACCGCCTTGCGCTGGATGCCAGTTCCCGATGCCATCGCGGTTTTCTTTGTCGAACCGCTGATCCTTACCATCATGTCAGCCGTGTTCCTGAAGGAACATATCGGCTGGCGACGACGCTGCGCGGTTGCTGTCGGCTTCATCGGCGCGCTGATCGTCATCCAGCCCAGCTATGAGGTGTTCGGCGCGGTGTCCCTGTTGCCGGTTCTGACTGCGTTCCTGTTCGCAACCTACCTTCTCCTGACCAAGAAACTGGCGGCAACCGAAGACCCGCTCACCATGCAGTTCTTCTCTGGCGTGATCGGGTTTGTGTTTCTGGCGCTGATCGCGGGAACCGGGACGGCAGCCGGCATTTCCATTCTGGCCATCGTCTGGCCAAGCCCGGTGCAGTGGGTCATGCTGGCCGGCGTCGGCGTCATTGCCACCATTTGCCACCTGATGATCGTGCACGCCTTCAAACGCGCACCGGCATCTGTACTGGCGCCGTTTCAGTATCTCGAAATCGTGTCCGCCACCATATTGAGCTACCTGGTGTTTCAGGATGTACCCAACGCCTGGAAATGGCTGGGCATCTCGATCATCATCTCCTCAGGCCTGTATGTCTGGTGGCGCGAACGGCAGGTTGGCTAGGGCTGCCTTCATCAAGGTCGATTGCGCGTCGCATAATCCGTCGATCACGTCAAAATGATGCTGCCGCGGCGCAACGGCGCATTGCGTCCAGGCTCCGAGGCCGCGCCAGATATTGGCAATGAGTTCAGACTGGCGAATGAACTCGGGACGTTCTGCCTGCCCCACCCACGCGGTCAGCCTGCAGTGTGGATCGGGGAGCCTCAATGCCGGGCTGAGCTGCATTGCGTCACTGTCAGTCAGCCTCAGTTGGCAATTTATTTTGGTTTTCAAAAGCGGCCGCAGGTCATGCAGTCCGGAAATTGACACCGTATGGACGACCCGTTGGCGAACATCAAAGGCCAGGGGTGATCCATCACACACCATGAAGCTGGCCAGATGCCCGCCGGCCGAATGGCCGGTCAGCACAATCGGACCCGGTATTCTGTCTGCGGCATGCCGGATGGCCGCTGCAATCATGCGGCAGATATCACCGATGCTGGCGTGCGGGCACAGAACATAGGACGGAATGGCCGCGGCCCAACCGCTATCAACAGCGCCTTTTGCCAGGTGGGACCAGTAACTCTTGTCGAAGTCGAGCCAGTAGCCGCCGTGGACAAACACCAGCAATCCGGCCGCTTCGGCATCAGGAAGAAACAGGTCGTAGACCTGGCGCTCACCGTCTCCGTAGGCGATATCCAGTTCACACCTGGTGTTGGCCCGATAACGCGCTGCCGGCTCAATCCATGCATCGGGCCAGCGATGGCCGTCGGGAATGTGCGCCGCGTTGGCATATGCGTCATCCCAGTCTGTGATCTGAAATTCGCTCACTCTACAGCTCGGTCCTGACACGCCACAGTTCGGGGAACAGTTCCACTTCCAGCATTCGTTTAAGGTAGGACACTCCCTCAGTGCCGCCGGTTCCGCGTTTGAACCCGATAACCCGTTCAACCGTGGTGACATGGTTGAACCGCCAGCGCCGGAAATAATCCTCGAAGTCGACCAGCTTCTCCGCCAGTTCATAGTGCGTCCAGTACTGTTGCGGATTTTCATAGACGGCTTTCCAGGCCGCCTGCACACTCTTGTCGTGCCTGTGGGCATGTTGCACATCCCGGTTCAACACGTCTGCGGAAATGCTGAAACCCGCCCGGAAAAGCGCCGCGATCACCTCGTCATACAGGCTTGGCCGGGCCAACTCTGTCTCAAGTTTCTCGATCACGTCGGGCCGGTGGGCATGCGGCTTCAGCATAGCATGGTTGCGATTGCCGACCACGAACTCGATGAGCCTGTACTGCCAGGACTGAAATCCGGAAGACTGCGCCAGATCTTCGCGAAACGATGTGTACTCGCTCGGCGTCATGGTGCGCAGCACATCCCAGGCGCTGTTGAGCTGCTCGAATATCTTCGACACTCGTGCAAGCATCTTGAACGCTGGCGGAAAACGGTCCTCGTGGATGGCCGTGCGCGCTGCATTTATTTCGTGCAACACAAGCCGCATCCACAGTTCCGATGTCTGGTGCTGGATAATGAACAGCATCTCGTCATGCGTCTGGCCCAGCGGCCTTTGCGCTGAAAGGATCTGGTCCAGGTTCAGATAATCCGAATAGCTCATCCTGGAGCTGAAATTCATCTCAGCCCCCTCTCCGGCAGGGTTGTAAGGTTGATCGGCCATCACGTCACCGCCGCGCGTTGTTTGAACACCTGTCGGTCCCAGCTCTTGTTGCGCATGATGTCTTCCAGAATGACAACAGCCTTCATCACGTCATCGGCATCTATATACAGCGGCGTGAAACCGAAGCGCATCACGTCCGGTGCGCGGAAGTCACCGATCACACCGGCGGCGATCAGCGCCTGCATGGCGGCGTAGCCATCTTCAAATGCGAATGAAACCTGCGAGCCCCGGTCTTCGGCTTCGCGCGGACTGACAAGCTTCAGTTGCGGACAGCGATCTTCGACCTCGCGGATAAACAGTTCGGACAACTCGATGGATCTGGCGCGAACCTCGTGCATGGAAACACCGACCCAGACATCCAGCGCTGCATCGAGCGCCGCCATCTGCAACACCGGCGGCGTGCCCACACGCATCCGCTCTATGCCGGGCGACGGCCGGTAATCCATATCAAATGCGAACGGTGATGCGTGGCCCATCCAGCCTGACAGTGCCGGTTCGGCTGTATCGACAAGATCGGGTCGGGTATAGATGAAGGCTGGCGAACCCGGGCCGGCATTCAGGTATTTGTAGGTACACCCGACCGCAAATTCCGCCTTGCCGCCTTCAAGGTCTACCGGCAGTGCGCCGGCGGAATGGGCCAGGTCCCACAAGGCGACGGCCCCGGCGCCGTGGGCCTTGCGGGTCAATGATGTCATGTCGTGCAGGCGCCCGGTCCGGTAATCCACCTGTGTCAGCATCATGACCGCGATACTGTCGTCCAGGCTGTCGGCCACCTGATCCGGCGGCACGACCTTAAGTTCAATGTCATCGTCGATCAGCTTGATCAGCCCTTCGGCCATGTACAGATCAGTAGGGAAATTGCCGGTGTCGGACAGGATGACCTTTCGGTCCGGGCGCATGTTCAGACCGGCCGCCAGTGCCTGGTAGACCTTGATGGACAGTGTGTCGCCAAGTACTACAGTGTTGTCCCGCGCACCGATGATCGGCGCCAGCCGGTTGCCCAGCATTGCCGGCTGATGAAACCATCCGGCCTCGTTCCAGCCCTTGATCAGCAGATCGCCCCACTCATCCGTAACCGTCTGCGCAATCCTCGCCGCGGCCTTCTTCGGTAGCGGACCAAGCGAGTTACCATCCAGGTAGATGACACCGTCGGGCAGATGAAAGTGCTGTTTTCTCATATGGTCCTCGCTCAACTCGGCGTCCCCGCGATAACGGGAATCATACCGAAAATTTGCAGCAGAGCGAAAAAGTGCTTTTTCAACGCCCGGCTGTAATTGCCTTACGCCGCGAACAAGTGAGCATGCTCACTTTCGGTTGCACTTCGGGTTGAGCTTACTTCCAGCCCACGAATTCGACTAGGGTCAGGACCCATTAATGATCCACAGGTTACTTCAAACTTAAAACATTATAGTTGTCAGTCTGGCAAGTCAGCTGGCACTCATAACTATAACAGCTTTGCCCGTCGCAGTTCCCGTTCCAGCACATCCAGGAATCGTGATCTGTCCTGCTTTGAAAACGGTTTTCCGCCGCCGCCCTGGTTCAGCGGATTGGCGGCGCGCAGATCTGTCATGAGGTCGCGCATCGACAGGACCTGTCCGATGTTTTTCTCATCCAGCACCTCGCCATTGTGCTTGACCACGCAGGCACCGCCTTCGATGCATTTTGCCGCTAGAGGAATATCGCCGGTAATGCAGATGTCGCCCCTGCCCGCCCTGTCGGCAATCCACATGTCCGCCACATCCGGCCCGTCCGGCACGATCACCGTTTCAACCAGCGGGTCGGGATCAGGACGGATGCCGCCATTTGAGACAATGAACACCTTTACGCCATGGCGGGCCGCCACGCGGGTTACCTCGGCTTTCACCGGACACGCGTCTGCATCCACATAGATGGCGGTCAATAGACCACGACGGCGCGGATTGAATCTCCGGCATGCATCAGGTCAAAACCCTTGTTGATGTCTTCCAGCGCCAGCGTGTGGGTGATCATCGGGTCGATGTCGATCTTGCCGTCCATGTACCAGTCAACAATCTTGGGCACATCGGTGCGACCCCTGGCGCCCCCGAATGCCGTACCGCGCCACGACCGTCCGGTAACCAGCTGGAACGGACGTGTGGCAATCTCCTGCCCGGCCCCCGCAACGCCGATGATGATACTTTCACCCCATCCCTTGTGGGCGCATTCCAGTGCCATGCGCATCAGGTTGACATTACCAACACACTCGAATGAGTAATCCGCGCCGCCGCCGGTCAGTTCGACAAGGTGGGCAACCAGATCACCTTCGACATTTTTCGGGTTCACAAAATGGGTCATGCCGAACTTGCGACCCCAGTCTTCCTTGCCATCGTTTACGTCGACGCCAACAATCATGTTTGCGCCGGCAAACCGCGAGCCTTGAATAACGTTCAGACCAATGCCGCCGAGACCGAAAACCACCACGTTTGATCCCGGCTCTACCTTGGCCGTATTGATGACTGCACCGATCCCCGTCGTCACACCGCATCCGATATAGCAAATCTTGTCGAACGGCGCTGACTTGTTGACCTTGGCCAGGGCAATTTCCGGCAGCACCGTGTGATTGGCGAACGTCGAGCAGCCCATGTAATGCAGGATTTTTTCACCCTTGTAGGAAAACCGGCTGGTGCCATCCGGCATAAGGCCAGCACCTTGTGTGGAACGAATTTTCTGGCACAAATTGGTCTTCGGATTGAGACAATACTCACATTCGCGGCACTCCGGCGTATATAACGGAATCACGTGATCGCCTGCTTCGAGTGTGGTTACGCCAGGGCCGACTTCAAGCACGACGCCTGCGCCTTCATGCCCCAGAATGGCGGGAAATGCCCCTTCAGGATCATCTCCGGAGCGGGTAAACTCATCAGTGTGACAAATGCCGGTAGCCTTGATCTCGACCAGCACCTCACCGGCCTTCGGCCCCTCCAGATCAACCTCGACAACTTCCAGTGGTTTTCCGGCCTCAAATGCAACTGCTGCACGGGTTTTCATAGACTGCCCTCCAAACTCAAACGGTGTTTTTGTTGCGCGCAGTTTGTCAATGATACGTTTGCGCTGCAACCCCCTGCACAATCCTCAAAATCCCACCGGACATTCACCACATGTTAAGTTTCGTTCATCGAGAAGGTTAGCTCTGGTCTTTTGGGTAAGAGTTGTTGCACAATCCCGACCACCGGACGGCAAATAGTCCGATCCAGTGTGTTATAGGGAGAAAAATTCACATGTCAGACAAAGACAGACTTAACCGGGTTTTGAAACAGCCGAACGTATCACGGCGCGAGTTTATCCAATATGCCGTTGCTGGCGGCGTA
>JBPCVV010000289.1:0-5889 GCA_051010195.1 Anderseniella sp.
TGGTAGCGGGAGAGGGACTTGAACCCCCGACACGCGGATTATGATTCCGCTGCTCTAACCACCTGAGCTACCCCGCCCCAATATGCCGGTTCCTTGCGGGACATCGTCTTGTGTGCAAGGTATTTCAACCGGTGCCGGAGGCACGTATTGTTGGGCGTCCGGCAAGGACATGCGCGGTATAATAGGCTGGGCCTGTACAAGTCAAGCACTGCCCACCTATCGCCGGCCGGTTGCGTTATTATTCCTGTTCCGCACCAGCCTCGGGACGCACCGAGCGCAAAACGCAAATCACCAGGAAATAGGCCGACGCGGCCACCCACAGCCAGAAAATGATCGGCGACGCGTCGAGCGCCTTGTCCTCTTTCGACACGATCAGCAGCCGCAATGTGGTGCCGCCCCACAGGATCGTCATCGGGATGGTGAAAGCGCGCCAGTCGCGCACCCGCAACGGATGCACATATTTCCACGGCACGAATGTCAAAACGCCACATATAGCGATCACTGTCAGGTTGACCCACGGATCGGTCTGCATGATGTGGAAATACAGCACCACCAGGTTCCACAATGCCGGAAAACCAGCAAAATAATAGTCGGACGTCTTCATGCCCGCATTGGCGAACGTATACAGGGACACCGCCATGATGCCGGCCGCGGTGGCGGTTTCCCAGCCCGCCGGCACCAGGTCGAACCAGTACACCATCATGGCCGGCACTACCACATAGGTGAAGTAGTCAATCACATTGTCCAGCGTCGCCCCGTCGAACTGCGGCGTCACCTCGCGCACTCGGGCGCGCCGGGCCAGGGTGCCGTCAATGCCGTCGACGAACAGGGCCAGCCCCAGCCACAGGAAGGCAGCTATCCGGTCGCCTTCCAGGATGGCGACCAGCGCCAGGAAGCCCAGCACGATGCCAGACGCCGTGAAGGCATGCACCGCCCAGGCGGCAGCCACGTCCTTCTTCGGCAAATCCTTGTGATCACTTTTGTCAATCATTGAACCGGGATGTCATATATTCGGTTAAATGTCACTAGTTTGCAGGCTCGCAAACCAACGGTACTAGCGAACTGTGCCCGCAATATAACCACCACCCAGCACCCGGGCGCCCTGCCCCTGTGCTTCGTAAAAGACGCAGGCCTGGCCCGCCGAAATGCCGAAGTCCGGTTCATCCAGCATCACCTGGACCTCGCCCGCCTCACGAGAGACAAGCCGAGCCGCGACAGCGGGCCGGGTGGACCGTATCTTGACGAACACCGGCTCAGACAAGGCCTGGCTGCCGGGTGCCGGCGATCCGAGCCAGTTGACATCGCGCAACCGGATGACGCGTCGCGCCAGTGCATCCCTGGGACCGACAGTGACCCGGGCCGCGGCAGCATCCAGACCGGTGACGTACATGGGCTCGCCGGCGGCAACCCCGATGCCACGGCGCTGGCCGATGGTAAAATGAATGATGCCGTCGTGACGGCCCAGCACGCGGCCGTCCTCGTGCACGATATCGCCCGGTTCACTGGCCTGCGGCCGCAACCGCTCGATAACGGAGACATAATTGCCGTCCGGCACGAAGCAGATGTCCTGGCTATCCGGCTTGTCGGCCAGTGACAGCCCCATGGCGCGGGCCATGTCACGGGTCTCGTCCTTGGTGAACGAGCCCAGCGGAAAGCGCAGGTAATCAGCCTGGGCCTGTGTCGTCTGGAACAGGAAGTAGCTCTGGTCTCGGTTCATGTCCTCAGGCGTGTGCAGGTCACGGGCGCCGCTGCCATCAGACCGGGCGACCGACCTGATATAATGGCCTGTCGCCAGACACGCTGCCCCCAGCGCCTGGGCGCGTGTCAGGAGATCGGCAAACTTGACCGTCTGATTGCAAGTCACGCACGGGATCGGTGTTTCACCGCGCACGTAAGCATCGGCGAACTCCTCGATCACGGCATCCTTGAAGCGGCTTTCAAAATCCAGAACGTAGTGCGGGATATCGAGCGCTGCGGCGGCGTTGCGGGCATCATGAATGTCCTGCCCGGCGCAACACGCGCCCTTTCGGCGCACCGCCTCGCCATGATCGTAAAGCTGCAGCGTGATACCGGCGACGCCATACCCGGCAGCCTTGAGCAGCCCGGCGACAACCGTCGAATCCACCCCGCCCGACATTGCGGCAACCACAAGCGTGCGGCCACCATCCGGATCAAGTCCGATGGAATCGCGCACCCGCTCAATTATCGCTCCGTCGATCGTCATCATGCCTCGGTGGTTGACTGGGAAGGCCCGATTGCCTGACGTTGATGAAAATCGCCGGACCGGGACCCTTGGACCAAGCCCTAGATATGGTCAGCCGGCACTCCGCTGCAACAGTTTTCTTTTTATCCGTAAGCATACGACCCTGGCGCCAGACTGTTTCGTTTTGATCCAGTTTCACCGGTTTGTTTGCCAATTGTTGGTATCTGATTAGACCTTTATAAACGCCACCCCGGTACATTGGATCCCAGTTAGTACCAGCGTATCAGGTGAAGTCAGTGAGTAATTCAGGTCAGTTGCGTTCCCGTATAAATTACGTCATCGGTCCGGATGGCAGTCCGCTTACGATTGCTGATCTGCCGCCGCCCGGCACCCATCGTTGGGTGATCCGTCGCAAGGCAGAAGTCGTCGCCGCCGTTCGCGGTGGCCTGCTCAGCCTCGAAGAAGCCTGCGGGCGATACAAGCTGACGGTTGAGGAATACCTCAGCTGGCAGCGGTCTATCGACCGGCACGGCCTGGCGGGCCTGCGTACAACGCGTATTCAGGACTATCGCGTAAGCTGATAGCCCTGCTCCGGCAGATGAAGTATTAGATATCGTGGCGTGGCAGTTTCCCTGACGGGTGGCAGCCGCGCCACTTTCGTTTTCAGGCAAGTTGGCATATTCAGACAACCTGGCATCTTGCAGGTGCTGTGCCTTGCTGGTGTTATGCCTTGCAGGTGTTGTGTCTTGCAGGTGTTGTGCCTTGCAGATAGGGTCCCCGGCAGCTCTTGCAGGAAACCAAGCACCGATGAAATCCGACAAATTATCAATGTCTGGCAGCGGCACCCGTGCCGGATCTCAGGAAATCGAAGACCTGATGAAGCAGATGCACGCGTCGAGGACACCCGAAGCCGCGCTGAAGCTTGCCCGCCGCGCCGTTGAACTACGCCCAAAGAACCCGGACTTGCGGCTGATGCTGGCCATCACCCTGCACAATCAGGGCAAGGCGCAGGAGGCAGAACGTGCCTACGGAGAATGTCTGATGCTGGATGCGGAAAACCTGCTCGCCCTGATCAACCTGGGCAGCCTGCAGATATCGGCAGGCCAGCCCGCCGCCGGCCTGAAGGCGCTGGAGGGTGCCCTGCATCTGGATCCCGACAATACCCAGGCACTCTATCACAAAGGCCGCGGCCTCGGCAGGCTGGGCAGGGCTGATGAGGCGCTGAACATTTTTGACGACCTCGCGGCCCGGGAACCTGACAATGTGGAGTTCATCAAGGCCCAGGCCCTGTGCCACATGGATATCGGGTACAAAACAAAGGCCGCCGAGTTGCTGTTTCGTGCCGCTGAACTGGCACCGGACGACAAGGCAGTCAGAAACGCGATGAAAAAAGTAACCAGCTAGAGCGGGCCGATGACGACAATCGCCATGTGGTCAGGTCCGCGCAATATCTCCACAGCGATGATGTATTCGTTCGCCAGCCGCCCGGACTGCACGGTCTGGGATGAACCTTTCTACGCCCACTACCTGTCGACAACCGGCATTCTCCATCCCGTCGGCGACGAGATAGTTGCCGCCGGTGAAACCGGCTATGACGCTGTCGTGGACATGTGCCTGGCAAAACCGGATGCGGCAACGCCGGTGTTCTACCAGAAACACATGACCCATCACATGTTGCCCGACCAGGACTGGCGCTGGTGCCTGGCGCTGTCAAACGTGTTCCTGATTCGCAGCCCGGACCAGGTTCTGGCCAGCTATTCCGCCAAGCGCGAGGATGTCACGCTCGCCGACATAGGTTTCGAACGCCAGCTGGACTTGTTCAACATGGTGGCCGACGAACTGGGCGAAGCACCACTTGTGATCGACTGTGAAGATGTCCTGTCCAACCCGGCATCCAGCCTGTCCATGTTGTGCGATAAAATCGGTATCCCGTTTGAGCCGGCCATGCTGTCCTGGCAGCCGGGTCCCAAACCCTATGACGGGGTCTGGGCACAACACTGGTACAATACCGTCTGGAAGTCTTCGGGTTTTGCCGATCCTAGAACCGACTACCCCGCCCTTAGCTCCGACCTCGCCCGCATCGCCGATCTGGCACGCCCGATCTACGACCAGTTGCGCCCGCATCGCCTGGGTGCCTAGAGCCCTTGCGGATCTAAAATACAACAGCCCCGGCACACTTACATGTGTGGACCGGGGCAGTCGGGATTGAACTATCAGGCGGGTTTTTCACCGCCATGGAAGGAAACTAGTGCTTGGTGCGGCCGGCAGCGCCCTCCGCCGGGCGACCGATCACCTTGATGTCGTTGCGGTGGCTGGCCTCTTTTTCCGCCAGCAATTCGACCTTGCGCAGTTCCGATTCCTCTTCCGCAACCGCTTCATTGGCCCTGTCAAGCTGGGCCTGCAGGTCCTCAATGGTGGCCAGCAGGTTTTCCCGCCGCTTGCGAATGGATTTGGCCGTCATTGAATAATTGAAATTCGCAGGATCGCTGACGCCGGTCTTCTGCTCTTCATAAGCAATCTGCTGGTCCAGATCGTCCTGCTTACGGCGAAAATCCGCCATCATCATTTCTATATCGCCAACCTGGCGCCGTTTCTCCTCAACGTGGAAACGGTGCAGGCGCAAAAGCGTGTCTTTTGACCGCATGGAATGCCTCACTCATTAAACGCAACAAACAAAATCAACCGGAACAACCGGCATTTGAAAAACCACCGCTGGCCAGATTCAATCGAATCAACTAGCGTCGGGTCATCCAGTTATCACGAGTATGATGAACGATCAGGCTTAAGGGGCGGTAAACGAAATCACCGTGCCTGGTTTTTTGATTCTGACTACGGCTTTTTGAGAATTCGACCTTTGAACATGCAACCGCAATATCAGCAACGGCGAGCTGAAAAAGTGACATGCAGTCTGAACAAAAGAACCCAACCGGTTCTAATTTTTGAGGGAATTAGGTTTTGTTAACCATTTGGCGTTTATCGTGACTATAGAGTTAATCAGGCGTTTTGATCTGGTCACGATGGCCAAGCTAATTCAGGCGGAAAGTTCAACCGGGCCATCGCCCGGTGCGGGACAAGCATACTAAGGGGTTACGGATGAGAGTTCTGTTGATTGAAGACGACTCGGCAACAGCACAGAGCATCGAGCTGATGCTCAAGTCGGACGGTTTTAACTGTTATACCACGGACCTGGGTGAAGAAGGCGTCGACCTCGGCAAGCTGTACGATTACGACATTATCCTTCTCGATCTCAACCTGCCGGACATGAGCGGCTACGACGTGCTCAAGACACTGCGGGTGGCGAAGATCAACACGCCGATCCTTATACTGTCCGGCATGGCCGGCATCGAGGACAAGGTCCGCGGCCTCGGCTTCGGCGCAGACGACTACATGACCAAACCGTTCCACAAGGACGAACTGGTCGCCCGCATTCATGCGGTTGTCCGCCGCTCCAAGGGACACTCACAGTCGGTCATCATCACCGGCGAAC
The DNA here is from genome assembly GCA_051010195.1 of Anderseniella sp. Taxonomy (GTDB): domain Bacteria; phylum Pseudomonadota; class Alphaproteobacteria; order Rhizobiales; family Aestuariivirgaceae; genus Anderseniella. Next base: position 5,691 of record JBPCVV010000289.1, read on the forward strand.
TGCAGGTCAATCTGGATACCAAGACCGTGGAGGTTGGCGGCCAGCGTGTTCACCTGACCGGCAAGGAATACCAGATGCTGGAACTGCTGAGCCTGCGCAAGGGCACCACGCTGACCAAGGAAATGTTCCTGAACCACCTATATGGCGGCATGGACGAGCCTGAACTCAAGATCATCGACGTGTTCATCTGCAAGCTGCG
>JBPCVV010000290.1:0-19223 GCA_051010195.1 Anderseniella sp.
CGGTGCAAATCCCGTTGAGCAATTGCGGCGCAAAGACAGTGCAAATCCTGTTGAGCAAGTGGCGGTCAAGGCTGAAACCATGGCTGCAAAAAGCAATTCACCCCCGATTGCAGACGTGTTGTCAAAAACGCACCTGTTGAACCAATTTGCTGCAGCCCCTGTGTCCGGTTCCGTGCCTCAACCTCGTGCGGTCCCGTTGCAATCGGCCACTTCAATTTCAGGTCAGTTCACACGGCCAGCAAAAACCCTGCCTTCCAGCGGGCCGGTTGCGCCGGCACCGGGCAAAATCGAAGTGTCTTTGTTCAATGAGGCAATCGATCCAATGGATAGGCAAGTGGATACTATGGCAAAATTCACAAGCAATTTGAATCGAGCCAATGTCCCGACCATTGATGACAGATTAAACGGCCAGCCGATGATGCCCCTGCTTTCCGGTGGGAATCTGCAGTCTGTTGGGCCGGGGTTTGCAGCGGTCTTGGAAACACCTGAGCGCCAGATAATCGACGCAATCGGTGATGAAGTATCAGCCGTTGGAGCGCGACTTAAGGCACAGGCTGCTGTTGGCGTTGAAAGTCCAGCTTCCGGCAAACTTCCGATGTTAAGTCAGATCAAGGTCGATCTTAATCCTGGCAGCCTTGGCGCCGTGCGCATTGAGATTGCGATGTCCGCGTCAGGCGAAGTGGAAGTAAACGTGGTTACGGCCAAAGAAACCACAGCAATGATGATTGAAAGAGGCAGGGACGAGGTCTTGGGGGGACTGCAGTCACGCAACGTGGAGGTGCGCGGGTTCAGCATAAACACTGCTGAAACAGGAAGCGGAACTCAGGCTGGTTCCCAGCAGGAAAGTTCAGCGGCGAGGTTCTCCGGTCACGGCGAAGGCCAACAGTCTCGCCATGTGCCGAACGCAAAGGGAGATGGGGAAGCCAATGATACAGGACCGGAAAAAGCTACAACTGATGAAGAAACACTGCGCCAAGCTGTGCGCCATCCTGGTTCTGGGATTTATGTCTAGCGCGCCGGGCAGCGGCCCTGCTCATGCGACGGCAAACCTTTGTGAAAGAGAAATCTCCGCTGCATCGTCCAAACATTCAGTGCCATTGGCTGTTCTATATGCGGTGGCGCTGAATGAGTCGGGCCGCAAAGGCCGACTAAACCCGTATGCGATGAACATCGAGGGTGCAAGCCTTTATCCGGCTAACCTTCAAGAGGCAATGACTGGGTTCAAGAAAGCCTATTCCAATGGCAAGCAGTTGATCGATGTCGGGTGTATGCAAATCAATCACTATTGGCACTACAAGAAATTTCTGTCTGTCCAGCACATGTTCGATCCGCATGCCAATGTGAACTACGCTGCTAAGTTCCTGCGCCAGTTATATGAAAGAGAAAAATCCTGGACGATGGCTGTTGCGATCTATCATGCCGGCACTCGCAATCGAGCCGCTCAGAAACGTTACATATGTGGCGTCATCAGGAAGCTGGTGCGAAGTGGATTTGGTGCTTGGACCAACCAGGCGCGAGCATTCTGCAAGTAGAAAATGTGGCATATATGTGACCTTGGGTGAGATTTGTTTTCATGCATTGACGTTCACGCGGTCAAAATATTCTCTATAAAGACATTCAACTAGAGGTTGCAAAATTGTTTGGTTTGCCTACTTTTTGACAAAGTTATGTTGACTGAACGCGTAATCATTACGAAACGTTGCAGATAGTTTAAATGCAATTGATTCGAGGGCGACGATGATTGCTGTGATTGAAGAACGCGAAAGTGTGGCTGAGGCGTTTGTTCAGGGGTTCAAGAAAGAAGGAATCCCGTCAATTGGAATGCAGTCAAATGAGTTAATTGACTGGATTAGTTGCTCAAATAGCTCTGACATCGTTTCTATTCAGGGCTTCATTCTTGGGGAATGTGGCGCCGTTCCAAATTGTCATAAGTCGATCCGATTACATTCACGTGCCCCCATTATTTCAGTGCAGGAAAATCGAAATTTGCGGTCGATGCTTGACTTGTTTGCGGCGGGCGTGGATGACGTTGTGGCAAAACCGGTCCACTCACTTGAGCTACTCGCGCGAATCAGGGTAATCGCGAGTCGTGCTCAACAATTGGCAGTGCAAAACGGCGATACTGATATTCTCGTTTTCCCTGACGGACGTGATCCGATTGTGGGTGGTCAATCGCTTCAGCTGCCGCGACGCGAAAAGCATATTCTTGAGTACCTTGTAGCCAACCGCGGACGGCGCGTTACCCGGTCTCAGATTTTCAACGCCATCTACGGAATTTTTGATGACAACGTCGATGAGCAGGTGGTTGAGAGCCATATCAGTAAACTCAGGAAGAAGCTCCGCAATCACCTTGGTGAAGATCCCGTCGATAGCCAGCGTTATCTCGGGTATTGCTTGAAGCGTTAGTTACCTGGAGCCGTTCCGGCATCACAATCCTGTCAGATCCAGGCTCGCGCGGGAGCACTCACGGATAGGATTTTCACGGTGTCGGTTGTTCGCCGTCCTGTGTGAGCAGATAATCGCTTAGCTTGCAGCCAGAAGCTATGCCTGCAGCTATATGAACGCCGGCACTTTCACCAACACTCCAAGCCACATGCCCGGTCAGCGAATGATCGCTGGAGGTGGCGATGACGACACTGTCTCCTGTATCAAGATCCGGACATCCCTCAAGCCCGAGGCCGAACTGCGAAATGTCAGTGATCGTTGCCTCTACCGCTTTGCCTTCAACTTCAATTTGGATCGCTATGGCACACGTGATCCGGTCGTCGCGACGTCGCTCGGCCCACCCGGGAATTGAAACCGCCATCTGGTCATCCAGGCAGGGCCACTCACCATTGGCACAGGCTTTAAGCAGGTCGAGCAGGGTGATTGTGTCCGGTAGTACAATGCCAAGATCAGTTGAAATCGCCGAGGTGGTTTCCAGCGCACCAAGAAACCCATCACATACTTCTTTCCAGCGATCGGCAAGAAACTCCCGTGATTCTTGCGAGTTTGCAGACGTTGATTTTTGGGTCAACTGAATGGCAAAGTTGAATTTGGCTTCCAGCGACAACAATTTCAGTGACAGTTCCTTGTCCTTCGACACCGATGCCAGGTGCGAAGGTAGTGATTTTAGGGATACGGGCAGGTCAGGCAGAAAGCAGCTCACAGGATCTGCAAACGAGAGTTTTCCGTCGCCTGAGCTTTGCGCGTTGGCAACGCTTGATCCAACGGTTGCTGTATAAGCATTGCCCATCAACGTACTGAAGCAGTCCAGAATCTCACAGGACATTAGTTTGCGCTGAGCGGTTTCAGGTTGCCTTTCGGTGAACTCGAAGGCCGCGTCTTCGCCATAGTAGTCCAGAATGTAGTTGTCAATCTTGACCTCATCGTCTGAGGTTTCTTGAGGAACCGGAAAGTTCATGGTGGTACTTCCTGCTAAACGCAACTGCTACTCATTAAGTTGACAAAACGACCTGCCAGATTGACGCTGGAATGTGGCCCATACTCAGCCGGCATGAAATGCATCTTGCGCAACGCTATTCGCTTTGAATGCAACGCCCTTGAACACCAAAGCTTAGAGCATTTGGGCAGGGACAATTTGGTGACGGGTGCCGACAAGCGACCGATGCGGACTGCATCTGTTTATGCTTTGACCGAAAGACATGCACGGCAAACACCGGGACGCGCGGCCTCGGATTACTTGTTTTTGCACCTGGAAAGGAATGCCGAACTGATCGGCTCACAGGGAACGGCATCATGCCTGTTCGGTACAGATTTCACCGAAGTCCTGCGTCTGCGCGACTTTACCGGCCCCGTATTACCAAGTAATTAATCAGCTGGAACGCGGTGCACTAAAGCCGGCTACTTCCAAAGTCCGTGCAGATGTCCGAATCTGTACCGCAGAAGTTCGCGACCGGTCGGCCTAGCGGTCTGAGCTCGTCATAATTGCCCCTAAACCGCAATGACAAGCTTCGCACAAGCTCAAAATTATTTAATGGAATCATAGCGATTCGAGTTTTGAGAGGCGGCAAAATGAGTTTGAATGGAATAATGCGCTCCGGCGTATCTGGCATGTCGGCGCAGTCAACCAGACTGTCTGCGATTGCCGATAATATATCAAACAATGATACAACTGGTTACAAGCGCGTCAGCGTGGAGTTCTCAACATTGCTGTCAAGCAGCGGAGCTCATTGTCCTGGCAGCTACGATTCCGGTGGTGTGTCGACGCATGTGCGCAACGCCATCTCAGAGCAGGGCACGCTGGAGTACACCACGTCGCGGACGGATCTGGCGATCAACGGCAGTGGCTTTTTCATGGTCACCGACGCAGGCGACGTTCCATCGATGACACGGGCCGGCTCCTTCATTCAGGATGGCGAAGGGTTCCTGGTCAACGCTTCTGGTCATTACCTCATGGGCTACCCCGTTGTGGACGGCCAGGTTGGGGTGGTTGCTAACGGCACATCCGGCCTCGAGCGGGTCGCGCTGGATGATCTCTCATACCAGGCGCAGGCATCCACTACCGGTGCGCTTACTGTCAATCTGCCGTCCGAGGATGTTGCCATTGCGGCGGCAAACCTGCCGTCAACCAATACTGCAACCAGCGAGTATTCACAGAAGACATCATTGGTTGCTTATGACAACCTTGGGGGCGAGCAGATTGTAGATGTGTATTGGGCCAAGACGGCAGATGAGACCTGGGAGGCTTCGGTCTTTGATCGCAGTGAGGCGAGCGCTGGCGGGTTTCCCTATTCTGGACCTCCGCTCACCACCGCGACCGTAAACTTCGACCCCGCGAACGGACAGTTGCTGGGCCCGACCAGTCTGGCATTCGGTATTCCGGATGGTCAGCCGTTCACGCTTGACCTTTCCAGCTCAAGCCAGCTTGCCGCGGATTATTCCGTGCTGTCCTCCGAAGTGGACGGACAGGCACCTGAAGGCGTGCAGTCAATGAGCATTGAAGACGACGGTTCGGTCGTTGTCAGTTATCTCGATGGAACGCTGTCCACGGTGTTTAGGGTGCCGTTGGCCACCTTCAATGGCACAGACCTTTTGTCCACGGCTTCAGGCAACATCTTCTTCGCCAACATTGAATCCGGCGACATAATGATCGGCTTTCCTCAAGATCCCGGCTTCGGATCAATACAATCCGGTGCCCTTGAGCAGTCCACAGTAGATCTGGGTGATGAGTTGACCCGGATGATTGAGTCACAACGAAACTATTCCGCAAATTCAAAAGTTTTCCAGACCGGGTCTGAGTTGCTGGAAATTCTAGTGAACCTGAAGCGTTAATTCTGGTTCATGCTTGACGGCTTAACTGCCAGGGGACGGGGATGTCATTATCGTCTGCGCTAGATGCGTCACGGTCAGCTCTTTCTGCTTTCGGACAGCAGACAGGGGTCTTGTCCCGTAACATCAACAATGCCTCCAACCCGGATGCAACGCGCAAGATCGTAAGCCTTGTCACGTCGCCCGACGGAGGCGTCACGGTAGGTCGAACCACGCGTGCTGTCGACTTAAGCTTGTTCAATGCATCGCTGAACTCAACGTCGCAGTTTGAGGAAACTTCTACAGTGCTGGATGCGCTGGATCGCCTGGATGCATTGATCAACGATCCCGAATTGGGCAGGTCGCCCGGCGCACTGATCGGGAAGCTTCGCGACAGCCTTGCCACATTTGCATCTCAGCCAGATAACACTGTGCTTGCTTCATCCGCAATCTCCAGCGCTCTGTCACTGTCTGGTGCACTCAATTCCATGAGCTCGCAGGTACAGTCAATCCGCATGCAGGCAGACGCAAGTCTCGCCCAGTCAGCAGCCCTGATGAATACGAATCTGGCGGACCTCCACGAACTCAATGGCCAGATTGTATCCGGCACCCAACTTGGCAACGACGTGACTGACCTGCTTGATCAGCGCGATGTGATCCTCAAACAGTTTTCCCAGGAAATGGGTATCTCGTGGTCAATCAAGAAAGACAACGATATTACCATTTACACCGAAAGCGGTGTGACCCTGTATGACCGGGTGCCTCGTGAAGTCTCATTCCAGCAGTCGAACCTGCTTAACGCATCAATACCCGGCCAGCAACTATATGTGGATGGGGTACAGATAACCGGGCCCGGCAGTCCTATGCCAATTACCACGGGCAAGATTGCGGGCCTGATTGAGGTTCGCGATGAAGTGACGCAAGGTTTTCAGTCACAATTGGATGAAATCGCCCGGGGCCTGATTGAAGCGTTTGCCGAGAGCGATCAGTCTGCCGTACCCACCCTGGCGGCACAGGCGGGATTGTTTACATGGTCTGGAGGACCGGGCCTGCCTGCATCGGCAACTGTCTCTGTCGGAATTGCGTCTTCTATTTCAGTTAATGCAACGTTGCAGCCAGGCGCTGGAGATGCTGCAACGCTGCTGCGTGACGGCAGCATCAGCGATCCTGGTAATCCGGCGTTTGAATACAATACCAACGGCTATGCCGGGTTCTCCGACCGCCTGGATCAGATGGTTGAAGAAATTGAAGCGCCCCGATCATTTGACCTGGCGGCCGGGCTGGATGGCAGCTCCGATCTTTTGTCATATGCGGCCAACAGCGCGTCGTGGCTTGGTGGTTTGAGGGCCGATACGTCACGAGATGCAGAGTTTCACAATATAACAGCGATTAGGGCCAATGAAGCTCTGTCCAATGCCACTGGCGTCAACCTGGATGAAGAAATTGCACAGATGCTTCAACTCGAAAGAAGCTATCAAGCATCCACGAAACTCATCAGCGTAGTCGATGAACTGCTCGGCTACCTGATTACTTCGATAAGGTAACGTCATGGAACTTTCACATGTTTCCACGAGTGCGCTGTACAACAACGTAAAACTCACTCTGCAGCGCTCGCAGGTTGAACTCGCCCAGCGGCAAACCGAAGTCACTACGGGCCGTCACGCTGATGTTAACCTGGCGCTGGGGCCGAGATCGGGTGGGTCGATTACCCTGCGAGCGGAGCAGGATCGTCTGGAAGGTATCCTGAATTCCAACACTTTGGTGGCTACGCGTCTTGACCTGATTCAATCTTCTGTCGCAGCAGTCACGTCCAGCGCCCAGTCAGTGGTTTCCAGCCTGACCACCGCGCTTGGTTCTCAAGCAACAGTTGGCATCGCGATTGAACAGACGGTGACACAGTTTCAAAACATCACAACCATCATAAACTCCTCTGCTAACGGCCAGTATTTGTTTGCCGGTGTGAACACTGATGTGAAGCCATTGGCAGACTTTGTTGGCGACCCGGCTGGCACCGCGCAAACTGCAGTCAACAACGCGTTTACAACTGAATTTGGATTCGCACCTGACGACCCTGCTGTATCCACAATCACGCCTGCGGCAATGGAAGCATTTATCGACGGCGCGTTTTCCGCAATTTTTGAAGATGATGTCCAGTGGAGCGCGGCCTGGTCGTCTGCTGAAGACAAAAATATCAGCAGCCGCATCGGCCCTAACCTAAAGGTTGAGACAGGCATCAACGCAAACGAAACAGGTATCCGTTCAATCTCTGCTGCACTGACCATGGTATCGGGCCTGGGCGGCGAGGGCCTCAATGCTGAAACACTGGCCGTTGTTTTCGAAAACGCCCTCTCCAAGGTGGCTGAGGGTATGGCCAGTCTGAATGATGCCAGCGGACGGCTTGGCTTGGTTCAGCAGCAAATATCAGAACAGAACGACGTCATGACAATCCGCAAGAGAATTAGCGAAAGTTATGTCGCCGCGCTGGAAGGGGTTGATGCCTTCGAGGCTGCCTCGCGGGTCAATCAACTCACCGCACAGATCGAGACCTCTTATTCCCTAACCGCCCGACTGCAATCGCTTAGCCTACTCAACTATGTCTGAACATTCACATCTAGAACAGGCTGCATTCTGATCCATGTATTCACATTCATACTCCGAAACCTCTGAAGATTGCGAAGCTCAGGCAAGAGGAGCAGAAGCAGAGGCCCTGGGCCGGTCGATGGAACTCCTGGAAAAAGCGCAAACCAAGGGGGCAAGGTCGACAGAGGCTGCAGAGGCGTTGCACGTCACACGCCAACTCTGGTGCATGCTGATAGATGACCTGAGCAAGAAGGAAAATCTGTTGCCACCAGAATTGCGTGCCAGCCTCATCTCGATAGGTATCTGGATCATCAAGGAATGTGAGGCCATTCGCCAGGACGACAGCGAAAATTTCAAGGGGATCATCGATATCACCAGAATGATCAAGGAGGGCTTGTCTTGAATTCGAGTTTCAAGTTGGCCGTACAAGCCAACCAGAAGGTATTCATCAATGGTGCAGTCATCCGGGTCGACCGCAAGGTCGGTATCGAGTTCTTGAACAACGTTACGTTCCTGCTTGGCTCCCATGTGCTGCAACCGGAAGACGTTACCACCCCTTTGCGGCAACTGTATTTTGTCGTTCAGAGCATGCTGATCGATCCGGCGAACCGGCCCAACATCATGCAACTTTATCGCAACATGTCGTCGGCAATGCTGGGCGCTTACCAGGACCCTCAAATACAACATGGCCTGAAGATTGCGGACGCCGAGGTTATGAGCGAAAGAGACTATGACGCCCTGCGCTCGCTGAAGGGATTGTTTCATCTGGAAGCTGAAACATATGCCGCTGCATTTTCGTCGGCTGATCTGATTGCTGCCGACCAGGCGAAAGAAGTTGCGGTCGGCGCACAAGCTTCAGGAAAAGGATAGACATTATGGAAGTCAACGGAACAAATCCGGTAACTGGAACCTCTCCATCAACCGCGGCCAGCACTCCGGCCCCGACTACGGTGGACTATGATGCATTTCTTCAGTTGCTGGTAACCCAGATGCGAAATCAGGATCCGACAAACCCCACTGACTCCGCGGAGTATCTTTCCCAACTTGCGTCGTTCTCGTCAGTTGAACAGCAATTACAGAGCAATGCCAAACTGGACTCGTTGCTAACTACCATGGCGTTTGGGCAGGGCGCAGGTCTCATTGGCCGATCTGTAATCAGCAGTGATGGGCAAACAACCGGCACTGTTGTCAGTGTTAGCCAGACCGCTGGTCAGACAATCGTCAACCTGGATTCCGGGAATACGCTCAATGTAGCCGACATATCAACTGTGGGGTGAGCAAGTTTGAACGAGGTAGATGCGCTCGAACTCATTCAGGCAGCCATCTGGACGGTGATTGTTGCGTCCGGCCCGGTCATTGGATCGACGATGATCGTCGGAGTCGGTATTGGATTGTTGCAAGCTCTGACCCAGGTTCAGGAAATCACACTCACCTTCGTTCCCAAGATCGTTGTGGTTCTTGTGGTTATCATTTTTTCAGCCCCTTTCATTGGCAGCCAAATGCAGACCCTTACCCAGCTCACCTATGGCCGAATTGAAACCGGCTTCAATTAGCAATCGCCGGCGATTGTTGCGGCCAGCAGGATCGACTTTCACGGTTGGTTCTTTCTCAGATTAGAAAAATGACGGATCAATACAAGGCACATGAACTGACTATTCTGACGTCGCGAAAGAGTGACGTTGGTCTTGCAATTGGTGTCACGATTATATTGTCGACACTGTTTCTGCCGGTTCCTGCAGTCCTGATTGACCTTGGGCTGGCATTTTCGATTGCACTGTCTGTCGTGATCCTTATGGTCGCCTTGTGGATCAAGAAGCCGCTTGATTTTTCCGCGTTCCCGACGATTTTGCTGATAGCGACCATGTTGCGACTGTCATTGAACATCGCAACAACACGACTCATTTTGTCTGAAGGCAACACGGGAACGACCGCGGCAGGGTTCATCATCAGTGGTTTTGCGGAACTGATAATGGGCAATGATTTCGTGATCGGCGTCATTGTGTTCATTATACTGATCACAGTGAATTTCATGGTCATCACAAAAGGGGCGACGCGTATTGCCGAAGTAGGTGCTCGCTTCACTCTCGATGCAATCCCCGGCAAGCAAATGGCCATCGATGCCGACTTGTCGGCAGGCTTGATCGATGACAAGGAAGCTCAGCGACGACGCATGGAACTTGAAGAGGAAAGTTCATTCTTCGGTGCCATGGATGGGGCTTCGAAGTTCGTGCGTGGGGATGCGGTCGCGGGTCTGATCATTACTGCCGTAAATATCTTCGGCGGTATCGTGATTGGCGTGACAAGGCATGATCTGCCGCTGGCTGGAGCTGCCGACATATTCACCAAACTGTCTGTTGGCGACGGTCTGGTCTCTCAGATACCGGCGCTGATCGTATCGCTGGCGGCCGGACTGCTGGTTTCCAAAGGCGGTACCCGCGGATCTGCCGAAGAAGCGCTGATGGGCCAGATGGTACGCTATCCAAAGGCCCTCGGTGTGTCGGCAATGCTGATGGGCGCACTTGCTCTCATGCCTGGTCTGCCGTTCTTGCCGTTCATGATCCTCGGGGGAATCCTTGGCACTATCGCTTACATGCTGCCATTGCGGCGGAAGCGAGAAGTGGATGAATTGCAAAGGCAAGAAGATCGGGCGAATGAAGAAATCCAACTGGAGAAGGAAGGCTCCATTCAAAATCAGCTCAAGACTGCTGAGATAGAGCTTTGTCTGGGAAAACATCTGTCGGCAAAACTTGCTACGCCGGGTGGCGAGCTGGCAACTAGGGTCGCAAAGATGCGGCGCAGGTTTGCGAAGGAATACGGGTTTGTCGTGCCTGAGATTAAAGTAAGCGATGATATCGAATTGGGGCAGAGTAATTACCTGATCAAGATACACGGAACACCCGCAGACCGCGGCCAGCTGCACCTTGGTCAGATGCTCATTATTCTCGATCAGAACCAGGATCATGACTTTCCTGGCGACGAAGTGCTGGAGCCGGCATTTGGCATGCGGGCCATGTGGCTTCCCAATGTTATTGCCAAGGAGGCCAGCCGCGAGGGCCTTCAAACAATTGATCCTCTCTCGGTTTTGTTGACACACTTGAGTGAGATCATTCGCTCCAACCTCGGACAATTGTTTTCGTTCAAGGATCAGCAGGCGTTGGTCGACAATCTGGAACCTGCCTATCGCAAACTGTTTGACGACATCAGCCCCTCCCACATAACCAATTCCGGGCTGCTGGCCATATTGAAGCTGCTTCTCAACGAGCGGGTTTCCATCCGCAACATGAACCAGATACTCGAGGCTGTTGCCGAGGTCGTCGCATATACCCGGAAGTCAGAGCTTATCCTGGAACAGGTCCGCAACAGGCTTGCGCCGCAAATCTGCGGGGACCTGGCAACCGACGGCGCATTGAACATTCTTCGTTTGGGCGAAAAGTGGGAAATGCTGTTTCACAAAGCCCTTCGCCGCGATGCCAAGGGTGAGGTTGTGCAATTTGACATTGACCCTCCGCACATTGAGGAGTTTTGCGCCGATCTCAAATCCAAGGCTGCAAGCTTGCAGGACAAAGGCTGCAGATTCGCATTGGTAACCGCACCGGAAGCCAGAACCTATGTTCGAATGATAACCGAGCGACTGTTTCCGGCATTGCCGGTTTTATCTCAGGTCGAGATTGCCCGAAATGTTCAGACTGACACGGTTGACAGTCTGTCCTGATGGCCTGGCAGGCGACAGATATAAACATGGCAATCTTGATCTTCAGCCGCCTTGGAACGTGCCTGATGATAATGCCCGGACTATCCAGCATGCGGGTTCCCATGCGTGTCCGTCTTCTGATTGCCTTGATGCTTTCAATAACTCTGGTGCCGCTCGAACCTGGCGGACTTCGCAGCCTTGCGACTGCTGCCCGCTCAACAGACTTCCTCCAGTATGTTGTCACTGAGTGCCTGATTGGCGGCTTCATTGGTTTCCTGGGTCGTCTTTACTTCGGCGCCTTGCAGTTTGCTGCAACTGCTGCTGCAAATTTTATCGGGTTGGGGCAGATATCAGGACTGCAGGTAGTGGACGCGGATCCTGTTCCGCAGTTGGCAACGATAATGTCGCTTGCCGCAACAATGTTGATGTTCCTGCTCGACTTGCATTGGGAGGTTATTCGCGCGCTGCTGGCTTCTTACACGGCCATGCCGCCTTCAACCGGGTTCGATCAGGAATTTGCCATTGTCTCGATCATCGAGGGGGCAGGCAGGGCCTTCCTGCTCACACTTCGAATAACATCACCGTTTCTTGTCTACGCCATCGTGGTCAATGTTGCTGTGGGGGTCAGCAACAAGCTGCAACCCAACATGCCGGTGTTCTTTGTCTCAATGCCATTTGTCATATTCGGAGGATTGTTGCTGACCTATTTCACTCTTCCAGAGATGCTGGTGCTGTTCGAAGACTACTTTGCAAACTGGTTACGCAATGGCTAGGAGGTCAGACAGAGTCCAGCGTACCAACCGTCTTGTCAAACTTCAGGAAGCTCTGCGCGACCTGGAAGAGGGTAGGCGGGTAATTCTGCAAAATGAACTGGAAAACCTTCAGCAACGCGAGAAGCAGGCACTGGGGCAATTAGCTGGCGGACAGAACAGTGTCATGTCTGGCAGTGCCTTGCTGACGGACATGTTGCGTTCCTGTGTGCATCGAAAATCCATCATCGGCAATCTCCTGGAAAACCAGTTCGAAATGGTCCGAGAGCACGCAGCCCGCCTTGAGCTGGTACAGGCGAAACACACTGATGCCGTGCGTTCAAGGGTGTCTGACAGGCAGGAAACAGACAGGGATGAGGTGTCGGAAACCAGCGTTCTACGCGCAAGCCTCCCGAAAGCTTGATGGATTACAGTAAAGCTCGATGGAAATTTATTATGTGATCGGTGTAACAAAACTGGAGGCGTAAACATGAATATTGGTACTGGAGTTGACCTGATCGCAGGCGTTATCAAAAGCGCCGATCCAGGTAGAATGAAACAGGCAACCGTCCGTTTGCAGGCTGTCGCAAATCCCTCACCAACAATCCAGATTGCGCATAATGCGGGTCAGCAGAATGCTTCCGGCGTCCGGGTCGAAGCAGCCAGTTTTGTGCATGTGCTGGACCAGGCGTCGGAGCCGAAAGTCAAGCGTAACTTCAACATTGTTCGGACCGCAGCTACGCCTGTCAGCGGCGCTCAGATACAGGCGAGCGCGTCGCGGGAAGATCCGTCAGGCAAGGCGGTCGTGGAATCACGTGAACTGGCGGCCGCAAAGAAGGTGGAAGGGTTTTTTCTACAGCAGATGTTGCAGTTCATCTTGCCGAAGGACTCTTCTGTCGAAGGCAGTGCTGCGATGTCGACTGACAGGGCACGGACACAGATGGCGACAGTTCTGGGTCAGCAACTTGCCGAATCTGGAACTTTGGGGATTGCGAACCAAATCGTACCGGCGGCGGCAGCCGCTCAAGGCCCCGCTGCCACGCCTGCATCTTTTGTCGGAAGTTCTGAGGCTGACAACGAACACCTCAACGTGAACTTTGCAACCATGCTCAGCTCAATTCAGAACTTTCTTGCAATACTCGGTGAGGAACGGGAAAGCCGTGAAAGATTGCCTGCAACGGACCGGTAAGACGGTGTGCAACCAACTCATCAATGTAATGGAACAGATACAATGCAAATTTCAACCGGCATTGAATACAACAGAGAAGCATCTGCCAAAGTAGGCCGTGTCAACACAAGCACTGTTTTGCCAGCGGCGGCCAGGGCATCGGCAGCAACCCAGGTTTCAGCCATCATGCGGGTGGTGAAAGGATTGCGCAAAATTCTGGAAGAAGAGGTGGAACTGCTCAACAAGGACCCATTGGCCGACATCAACGAAATCACCAACAGTAAGACGCTCTATCTGCTGGAACTATCCCGGATGACCCGTCGGATGGGCGAGATACCCGTTGATTCCGTCGTACATGGCCAGATCATGGAATTACGCGAGGCGCTCAGTCTGAACGGTGAGGCGCTGAAGGTTCACCTTGATGCATCGCGCAGCGTCTCAGAGACCATCAAGAAAGCTATTCGCGACGAGGAGTCGGACGGCACATATACTGTGGGCCTATAGCTCAAATGGCGCGATATCTGTTCATCGGTGTGTGGGCAATCCTGGTAGCCATCGGTGGAGTTTACGGTGGCTTGATGTGGTCATCAAACAACGCTCTCAATGCCGAGGAAGACGAGTTTTTCCCCGGCCTTGATTATGTAAAAACCGCCACGATAACAGTGCCGATAGTCAGGGATAACAAGGTTCAGGGCTATGTCCTTGCGCAGTTGGTCTACACAGTCGACGCGCATCAGAAGAAATCCCTGCCGGTCCCGCTCGATGTGTTTCTGCTGGATGAAGCATTTCGGACTATCTATGGCAGCACTACTATAGATTTTGAGAAACTTGAAAAATACGACCTGACGGAATTCACCGGAGGCATTCTGAAAAACGTGAACAGCCGCTTTAAGTCAAAGCTGGTACATGAGGTTCTTATAGAACAGTTGAATTTCATCACCATGGATATGGTCCGCAACAAGTTGGTTCAAAGACACTAGAGGGGTTCTGGCTCAGATTGCAGTTGGTGGCCGTCCACAAGCAGGGCAGACAGATGTGCGAATGCATCCTGGATCCTGGGTGAGTGAGGATGCTGGATCAGGCCATTGTAGAGCTTGGGAACCAACTCGACACACTCATCAAGCTCGGGGTCAGTGCCTCGCTTGTATCCTCCAATGGAACGAATATCGCGGCTATCTTCGTATCGTTCAACCATTGAACGTAGTTTGACGATTAGCTTTCGCTCTTCGGAACTCCACAAAGCGTCGGCTAACCGAGATATTGAGGTCAGCAGGTCAATTGCCGGGAATCTGCCTTCCTGGGCCACTTTGCGGTCAAGAACAACATGACCGTCCAGAATGCCGCGAAGCGTGTCGGACACAGGTTCTTCGGTATTGTCTCCATCAACCAGCACCGAGAATACACCGGTGATTGATCCTTCATCCCCGGTGCCAGGACCGGCCCGCTCCAGGAGCTGGGCGATCTCCGCAAAAGTACTTGGCGGATATCCTCTGGATACCGGCAGTTCGCCTGCACTCAGCGCAACATCACGGCAAGCATGAGCATACCTGGTGATCGAGTCCACAATCAGCAGTACACTCTGATTGGCGCTGCTGAAATACTCCGCAATCGTCATGGCTGTGCGCGGCGCCAATCGTCGTCTCAATGCGCTTTCATCGCTTGTCGCGACGACCACAACAGTGCGGTGCAGATTGTCGCCCAACGCATCTTCGATAAACTCGCGAACCTCTCTGCCGCGTTCGCCGACCAGGGCTACAACAATCGTGTCGAACCCGTCTGCTTTTGAAAACATGGACATGAGCGTTGATTTGCCGACACCTGATCCGGCAAACAATCCCATCCGCTGGCCGGCGCAAACCGGTGTGAAAAGATCAATCGCAAGAATCCCGGTGGTCACCATCGCACCCACCCGATTTCGCGTTAGAGGCGGTGGAGAAGTTGCTTTTACTGGCAGGGCACGCGATCCGCTTTGCAGCGCCCCCAGCTTGTCAATCGGGTCTGCAAACGCATCAATGATGCGGCCTTTCCAGCTTTGATCAGGATAGATCAGGTGCTGTCCGCAGATTGTGACCCGTGCCCCGATTTTGCAGCGCAATTCATCGCCAAAAAGTTTGATCGTCACCCGCTCCGGCTGGATCGATACAATTTCTCCAAGGGTCATGGTGTTGCCGCTGCCGATTTCAACGTGATCACCGAGTTGGGCAATGGTTGAGAGTCCGCTGGCGAAAACCTGAGAAGCTTCGATGCTGCAAATCTTGCCACTCGCCTTGATACAATTGCTCTGCTGCGCAGCGCGAAGTGTGGCTGCCAATCGGTCCAGCTGCTCGGCGCCTATTCGTGTTGGTCGACTGGCGTCGGTCACAGTTGAACGGTCTTGTGCCTGCATGGACGAGCCGCCTAACGAGCTGTGGCCATTAAACTCCGCCAATGTCCCTGATCGCATCTCTTCTGGCGTCATTTACTTTTTTGATCATCTCCGTGACAGCCTCAAATGCTCTCGACACGGTGATCAGGTCGGTGATCTCACCTACGCCATTGACATTGGAACGCTCAACAAACCCCTGATGAACGCTCGCTCTGGAGCCTTCAAGGATGGGTACAGCGGGTTGTCCGGCTACAACGGAAGAGTTGTCCAGACGATCCAGGCGGACGTTGTCTGGAAACTCATACAAGCCGATGCCACCTATTCGGCGGCCTGCTTGTCGAATTTCTCCATTCTGCGCGATCGAGGGTGGGCCGGCGTTCGGATTGAGGAGCAGGGGTGAGCCGCCAGGGTCAAGCACGCTATACCCGTTCAGCGTCTGCAATTCGCCGGTTGGAGTAATCTGCATTCGGCCATCTTTTGTATAGGCTAATCCGGCAGGGGTTTGTATTGCCAGCCAGGCATCGCCCTTGATTGCCAGGTCCAGCGGGTTGTCGCTTTGTATGAAAGCCCCTGTCTTTGCGGAAAGGTAGCTTTCTCCGTGGTTGGCAAAATGGATCGGGTTGTTGGTGAACCGGCTGACTATGCTGTCAAACTTGATCTGTTCGGCCCGGAAGCCGGCAGTATTGATGTTGGCAACATTGTCGGCAATCGTATCCAGTCGCTTTTGAAGCGCCAGTTGCGCTGAAATTGCTACGTCAATAGTTACACTCATATCAGCGCCGCCTTGAGTTGAGGGATTGAATGGCGGTCAAAATAGACTCGCTCAATCCGAATGTGGGTTGCGAAGTGAACAATGCCGCCACTGACGATGCTGGCCCGGACTGAGGATTTTCCAGATCCCACAGGGTAGCAAAACGCTCAAGGAACTCCTGGACCTTCTCCGGGGATTGGAAGTCTTCGAAGTCAAGCCTTTCATTCAGCAAACTGGCCTGGCGGTCAATGTCGGTCGCGGAAATGGAGGCCGGAAGACCAAGCGCCGTTCTGGTCACATCAAGCAGTGCCCGGTCTGACAGAATGTCATATGCGCTTTCAATGGAGCCAGCCTTGCGCTCGAAATATAGAGCCAGCCGTACGCCTTCGCCCTGCTGGCCGGCGTCTACTTCAAGGGCCTGACGAAGATACCTGTCTACAGTGCCTTCCGTTGTTCTTTCAAAAGATGTGGTCGCGGTTTCGTACCGCACGAAATTGAAGGTTTCGACGAACTCGGTATAGCGCCTGTCAGCCAGTCTGTTCGCTAATGCGGTATCTTCGTCGACGCCTTCTTCGAGTACCTTTCTGATCAGGCCCTTGGCATAGGAAATATCCTCCATACCATGGGCTGCCATGGCAAAATTCACGAGCCTGGAGTCAGCCATGAAGTCATCGATCGACTTCACATTGCCAATGTTTTCCCGATAGTACTCGACCTCGCGATTGATTTGAGGCCTTGCCGCGACAAGGTCAATCGACCTTTCTATGTCCGCGGAGATCAGTCGATAGTTGAGAGGAGTTGAAAGCATGGATGAAGCGCTCGTGCAGTTTGGCCCGGCTCAAGCCTAAGGCTTCAAACTTGCGCGAACCTGACAGTTCACAAGGCGTGCCGTCAGCTTAGTTGAAAGTGTTGCTTGAACTCGTCGAAGGTCCTGAAGCGGATCCAGCCGTCACGTGTGCCTGCCTTCACCGAGCCATCAGAGTACACTCTGACTGGCCGGCCCTTATACTTGCCCTCGTCGACAAGCGCTCTCTGCCCGTCAGCGGACATCCTGGTCTCTCTCCTGTACCTGCCATTCCGGTTGTCCGGTTTTCCAAAACAATTGAACATGATGAATTTGCCCTGTTTTCTGAGTTTCGTAACAGCACAGTGCAAAAGTTAAGTGCCTGAGCTTGCGCGAAACTGGCCGCGCAGAGCTGTGAACGAGAGGTATCGGTCGGGGCCGACTTGTCCAGTTTCGCACCAGCCAATCGTGCGCGTATAAACAATTTCTTCGAACCGGACTTGCGGAGTGGTGTGGTGATGGCAGGAGTAAAAACAAAGACAGTTGGCGAGCAGAACATCCAGGAACGTATCGGTGTTGCAGCGTTAACCCGAGCAGCCTTCACTGGACAGGATCTGACAGAAATCGCGACGAAGTTAATGGTGGCGCTGGCACAGGATCCGACAAACGCCGGAGTGTTGATGGATCTCTCTACAATTGAGCAACTGAAAGGCAACCAGGCAGGTGGCCTCGATTTTCAGTCTGCAGCGCTGAGCCATTGTCAGCTATTCAAGACACAAACGTCCACCAGGCAGGCAAAACTCAAGCTGCTGGCGCTTGCGGCTCCGATCCAGATGGGCGGGAACACCCCGATCGACTTTTTGTTGACAGGATCAGACATTTGCCTGACCACGCTTTACATTTCTCCTGACCTGCCAATGCCTGCACCGATACCCGAGCACGATTTGGCAATTGTAGTCGCACCGGGAGACTCAGACACCTCAAGACGATATCTTGATGAGATTGAGCGTCAGTTGGTGAACTGGCCGAGGCCGGTTCTGAACAAACCGAAACGCATTGTGAATCTGGAGAGGGATCGGTTGTTCGACATGCTTTGTGATGTGCCTGACCTCGTCGTTCCAAGGATGGCGCGCAGTGATCGGGGGTCACTTGAGGCAGTGGGCAATGGAGAGGCGGACATAGATGATATCTTTCCTGAAGCCGCATTTCCGGTTGTGGTTCGACCCGTAGGATCTCATGCCGGGCGGAATCTCGAGAAGCTTACCTGTCACAAGGATGTGTTGTCGTATCTGCATCGTTGTGATGATGAGGAGTTCTTTGTTTCTGACTTTATCGACTACAGCAGCGAAGATGGAGCGTTCAGGAAAGGCAGGATTGTGTTTGTTGACGGCGTTCCTTTCGCCTGTCACCTGGCAATAGCCGACCAGTGGAAAATCTGGTACCTGAATGCTGACATGGAACAAGACGGCGAAAAACGTGCTGAAGAAGAGCTCTTCATGGCGCGGTTCGACAACGGTTTCTGCAAGCGCCATGCTGCGGCTTTCGCCGAATTGGTAAAACACGTAGATCTGGAATATTTCGGCATCGATTGCGCAGAGAACCGGGACGGCAAGTTGGTGGTTTTCGAGGCTGACAACGCACTGATTGTGCACGATATGGATCCGCATGAGGTGTTCCCATACAAAAAACCACAGATGCAAAAAGTCTTTTCCGCATTTGCCGGGATGATATCTTCACGCAGTGAAGCGTGATCAATGGGCTGCCGCCAGCGGATTGCCTGACCATCCGTGGGCTCTTGCACCGTAGCGATGTTGAACCAGACTCTGAAACTTCACTTCCTGCTACGCACATATTTGGCGGCACATTACAACATCAGCACATCGAA
>JBPCVV010000291.1:0-3768 GCA_051010195.1 Anderseniella sp.
ATATCTGAAGAACTCGCCAGGAGTCAAGAGCAGTTCGAATCACTCGTCAATAGCATACCGGGAATCATATACAACTGCGACTTAGACGATCCTTGGGAAATGCATTACATTACGGACGAGATTGAGGAGATAACAGGTTACCCAAAGGAAGACTTTTTGGGTAAAAATCCAAAACGACAATTTGGAGATATCATGCATCCTGATGACCGTACTCAGGCTTCAGAGCAGGTCCAAAAAGCGATTACGGCCAATGAGTCATATGCACTTGATTATAGAATCTTTCATAAAGATGGCCGTTTGATAAATGTAAACGGATATGGCAAGGCCATTCGCGGATCAGACAGAATCCCAGAATATTTGGTTGGGGGCATTTTTGACGACACGGAAAGACAAACTGCGGTTGAAAAGGTAAAAGAAAGTGAGGAGAGATTTCAATTGGCCGCCAAAGGATCCAATGCCGGTATTTGGGATCTGGATGTGAAGTCTGGCTCAGCCTTTTGGTCAGACATACACTACCAACTATTGGGTTACGAGGTCGATGAGATCAAACCCACTTTGAGCTTTGTCCATGACAGTGTTTATGAAAATGACCTGGATCTTTTTGAGAGGAGTGTGGGGAATCATATCGAAAAAGGAGACCTATTGGATTTTGAAGCTCGCTTTCACACGAAGAATGGAGATCTGCGATGGTTCCGTAGCAGGGGAGCCGCTGCAAGAGACGAAAAAGGGAAAGCAGTTCGCATTGTGGGAACCTTTACGGACACAACGGAAAAAAAGGAAGCCGAAAATGCTCTGGCGGCAAAAGAGCAACAATTGCAATATGCACTTGACGTATCCAATGAAGGAATCTGGGAGTGGAATCAGGAGACCAATGACATTAGCTATAGTGTAAGGTGCTTTTCTATGATTGGATACTTACCTATCGAAGGAGAGAAAGAGTTAGCTAAATTCTGGAAGAAGGTGATTCACCGGGATGACCTGCATAAAGCACTTGTCACTGAAATAGAAAAGGTCAAAGAAAGTGGATTGTACGATAATATTTATCGAGCAAAATCAAATACAAATGAAATCAAATGGATTCATGCAAAAGGGAAGACAGTTGAGTTTTCGGCAAATGGGAATCCTTCAAGAATTATTGGTACAATGTCGGATATCACAGATCGGATGAGGCAGGAAGAGAAAATAGTCAGCGCCATTCTCGAAACAGAAGATAAAGAGAGGAGCAGAATTGCTCGGGATATTCATGATGGATTACAGCAGACCATGTCTACTTCTTTAATGAGTTTCGAAAAAGTAAGATCGTCTATCGACTTTAAAGATCCAAAGATTTATGATAAATTTCACTTGGGCTATAAGTTTCTTAAAAAATCGATAGAAGAGAGCAGGACCTTGGCTCATAACCTGATGCCAAAAGTAGTCGATCAGGATGGGATCGTTGCGGCTATTGAATCTTTACTTAGTGCCATTAAAGACTCAACAGGCACAAAATTTGTTTTTGAACAAAATTTAAATGATGAACGATTAAAATTATCTGAAGAAATGACCTTTTACAGGATCGTTCAGGAAGCAATCAACAATGTGATCAAATATTCCAACGCCAAGAAATGCACAATTCAACTTTTAAGGTATAGTGATTTGGTTAATTTGTCCATTGACGATGATGGAGCTGGTTTTGATATGAAAAAGATCAACGATACGTTTGGAATTAATAGTATGAAGACCAGGGCGGATTCGATTGGAGCCTATTTTGAAATCAACAGTCGAATCAATAAAGGAACAAATATCTTGTTAGAATTAAAATTAAATTAATGTCATGTCAAAAATCAGAATCATATTAGTTGATGATCATAGTATGATCCGTCAAGGGTTAAAATCTTTTCTTGAGGAAGCCGAAATCTTGGTAGTTGCAGAAGCAAAAAATGGCATCGAAGCCCTTGAGAAATTGAATGAAGTTGAAGTTGATGTTGTCGTAACCGACATCATGATGCCCGAGATGGACGGAATTGAGCTCGCAAAACATATTACTAAAAAACACCCATCTCTTCACATATTGGGGCTTACCATGATGAACGAGAGTTACAATATAAAAAAAATGCTAAGCGCCGGTGCTTTGGGTTATTTGTTGAAAGACTGTACTCAGGACGAATTGATTCAGGCCATTAAGACAGTTGCCCAAGGTAAGAATTACTATTCGGGCGAAGTGACTCAAATAATCATGGATGGTTTTGGTTCGAAACCCAAAGAGAAGAGTAGGGTTGTACATGAGATTGCACTTACCGAACGAGAGCTTGAGATTCTACATCTGATCTGCAAAGAGAAGACCAACCCTGAAATAGCAGAAGATCTATTTGTCTCAGTACGGACCGTCGAGACCCACAAACGCAACTTACTTGAAAAAACAGGTTGTAAAAATGTGGCTGGATTGGTATTATACGCTGTTGAACGGAATCTCTTCAAAGATCTCTAATTTTTTCAAATCGGGTTTTACCTTGTCATTTTATATGTATTTCACGTAGCTTTTCTAAGTAAAACACAGAAATTATTCGCTTTAGTGATTTCATTATCAGATGCTTATAAGATTGTCACATCTTTGTTATGAATTTAAAAACATAACCTAATTACTTAAACATCTCTATTATGAAAATTGTTTTATTATTATCAAAGTACAAACAGGTAATCTACTTTCCTTACCGAAAAACACTTTTAACAATCTGGTACGGAAAAATAACCGAAGAAGAACATGATGAGCATATGGAATACTTGAATGAATTGATCGATATCTATGAGGTCAAGCATCTTGTGATCGATACCAAGAAGGCAAAGAGTCATTTTTTTAAACCATCTCTGAAGTTTATTGAAAACGTTTTGAACAAGGCCATCCAGAAAGGAATGGAAAAGCTTACCATGGTCCAAAAACAATTTGGCAACAGTCAATTTGTTGAAAGGGCATATCAAAAAGCAATAGGCAGTTACAATTTGGGCGTTCAGGTCGCGATCGTTGAACCTAATTCTGTTGATACACGGATTCAGAGGAGTTCTGAAAGAAAAAAAAACATTCCTCCGGCTCAATTCTCGTCAGAACAAATTAGTTCTAATTATAGACACATGTTTGGGTGATATTGAAATGAGCGGTCATTACTTCTTCGGAGGAAGATCCCATCAAGGCTTTTATCAGAACAGTTTATCAACTACAAGGCTGGATTCGAATTATTCGGATCCGGCTTTTAGCATTTACAACAAACAGAAAGAATAAAATCATCCGATAGTAGAGAATGGTATTGACCAACCAGATGGTCTATCGATAGCCTCCAACACTCAAAACGCTTCATTGATGCCAAAATAAACTCCGCTATTTCCGTCTATTCCTATTCCGATATCCAATCTAAGAAGTGTATCCTGATCTTTGGTGAACTTATATCTTATGCCACCTCCAGCACTCGGTTTTACGTTTTGAAAGAAATTAGCTGCCCTGTCAGAAACTTCTCCGGCAAGGATAAATCCTGCAGCTTTCCATCTCGGATGAAAATTAAGTCTGTATTCGGCTTGTACCACATAAAGCAAATCGTCAATATACCTTCCCCTAAAATAACCTCTTGCCCTTGAACCACCTCCGTACCAGGCTTTCGCTTGAAAAGGCACATCCCCCAAAACACTTTCTGAATAAAGCTGAAATGCCAAAACACCCGATTTACCGGCTCTCTCAAAGATTCGAGCATCAAAAATAAATCTATTAAAATCTGAACTTGCTCCAAGATTCTGACTTGAAAA
>JBPCVV010000292.1:0-3603 GCA_051010195.1 Anderseniella sp.
CGGCCTTCCAGGTCCTGGTGGGCCTTGACGGCATCCGACAGTTTGTAGGTCTGGTTGATTTCAACCTTGACTGCACCGGAACCGACGACATCAAACAGGTCGGCCGCGTTGGCCTGCAGATCCTCATCGGCTGCCACATAGGTCATCAGGGTCGGGCGCGTCAGGTACAGCGATCCCTTAGCCCCCAGGGTGCCGGTGTCAAAGCCCGTTACCGGACCGGATGCCGAACCAAAGCTGGCCAGGAGACCTCTCGGGCTGAGGCTGTCCAGGGAGGCGTCAAGTGTCGCTCTTCCAACACCGTCATAGACAACCGGCACCCCCTTGCCGTCCGTCAGGTCGCGAACCCGTTCGGCAACATCTTCTTTGGTATAGTTGATCACCTCATCGCAGCCGAACGACTTGGCCAGGGCCGCCTTTTCCGGCGTACTGGTTGTTCCGATCACGCGGGCACCAAGGTGCTTGGCCCACTGGACCGCAATCAGCCCCACGCCACCGGCAACCGCATGCCACAATATAGTGTCACCAGATTTGACCTCATAGGTTTCGCGCAGCAGATATCTGGCGGTCATCCCCTTCAACATCATGGCAGCCGCTGTGTCATCCGAAACCGTATCGGGCAGTACGGACACCCGGTTAGCGGGCATGTTGCGCGCATCCGAATAAGCACCGATCGGACCGGCGCCATATGCCACCCGGTCACCTTCCTTAAGATGGGACACACCCTCTCCAACGGCTTCGACCACACCGGCGGCTTCCAGTCCAAGGCCGCTGGGCAGCGGCACCGGATAGGCGCCTGAGCGATGGTAGGTATCAATATAGTTCAACCCGATGGCTGTATGGCGGATCCTGACCTCGCCAGCCTCCGGCGCCTCAAGATTGAACTCCTCGTACTGCATGACTTCCGGGCCACCTGGCTGGTGAAACTTGATCGCTTTCATGATGTTTCCTGTCTTGTTCCTTGTGGGGCCCTGCCCCAGATTCTGATGGTTCGCCCGTGTCGTTCTGTCAGTGATCCATCAGATACTCCATGACACCCACAAGCTTGTCCCATCGAATGTCCTCAAGCGGGATCACGCGCACGTCCAGCACGGCTGCCTTTCCCATCAGGGCCTGGTAACGGGCCTCGCCGCGTTCTTCATCGAACAGGTCGGTCGTCACCAGCACGCCGACACGTTCGCCCGGTTGGCCGAAGTGATCGGCCAGGTTGTCCGCCTCGTGTACGGCATCCATCATCCTGGCGCGATGCTTGCGGTCACTCGATTGCAGGCTGGACCGCAGTGCCTTGCAGGACACAAAGCCCAGCTTGTCGTCGCGGCGAAAAATCACGTCAATTTCGTTTTCCCCGGTATACCCTTCCACATCCCAGCCAACCAGTTGCGAATAGTGGGCCTCGTGAGCCCCGGCCTCCATGACGGCAAGCCAGGCCAGCTCTTCCAGCCAGCCACCGGTCACGAAACGGCGTGCCTCCATATTGTTGAGTGAAACTTCACCCTGGTCCAGCTTCAACAACTCGTGCTGCCAGAGATGATCAAAAAGCAACTCGGTGTCTGCTGTCGAGACAGCAGCCCCCGCCGTATCGGACTGCCCGGCGTTCTCGGAACTCCGGATACCCAGCAGCTTGTCCCGCAACACCTCGAAGGCCGGGTAGTTCTGCTGAACCGCCATCGTCAGGTCGCGGCGCTGCTCGGCCATCTGCTTGTCACCTCCCGACCCTTTCAGGAAGGCGGAACGGCCGGTCAGAATGTTCTCTATGGTTTGCATATCAGGCTGTAATAACTATTGTTCCTTGGACTTGTCTTTGGAAATCATAATCACTTCATTCTCTCGCCGCCATAGTAACCAGTCATCCATGACCTATCATCTCAACTCGTCTGTCGGAATAGTTTCGGCACCTCCCATTGCCGAGGCCGCCGGCTGGCTGGAAGGCAATTCTTCCAATTTGCCGCCGATCAATCTATCCCAGGCCGTGCCCAGCTACCTGCCCGCACCGGAACTGGCGGATTACGTGGCCAGGTGCATCAAGGACGGCAGCGCCAACCTATACACCGACATATTGGGATTGCCCGACCTGCGCGAGGCCCTGGCAGCGCATATGAGTGCTGCCTATCGCGGCACGGTGAACGCCCCCGACGTTGCCATTACCGCAGGTTGCAACCAGGCATTTTGTGCTGCGGTCATGGCGCTGGCGAAACCCGGCGACAATGTCGTCCTGGCGGCGCCGTGGTATTTCAACAACCAGATGTGGCTGGAAATGCAGGGCATTGAAGTACGCGCCATCGCCACCATTGATGACACCGATGCGCTGCCCCGCCCTCAGGACCTGGCGCCGATGTGCGATGAACGCACCCGGGCCGTGGTGCTGATCAGCCCCAATAATCCGACAGGCGCAGTCTATCCGCCCGAGCTACTTGATGCATTCTTTGATACCTGTCAGACTTTGAAAATTGCGCTGTTGGTCGATGAGACATACAAGGATTTCCTGGATCCCGCCTCACCGCCGCATAATCTGTTTGGGCGCGAGAACTGGGGGGAGACACTGGTACAGCTTTATTCCTTTTCCAAGGTCTATGCGCTCACCGGCGCACGTGTGGGATCCCTGATCGCAGGTCCGCAAATGATTGAGGCTGTTGAGAAAATTATCGACTGCGTCGCCATTTGCGCACCTCATACCGGGCAGAAGGCGGCGCTTTTCGGCCTGCAGAACCTGGATCAGTGGAAACAACAGAAACGGGTGATGATGGCGGATCGGCTGCATGCCATGAAGGCCGCGTTTGCAAACCATGCCTCGAACTACCGGATTGTCAGCGCCGGTGCCTTCTTTGCCTACCTGGCGCACCCTTATGTGAACCATGATGCGCGGGCTGTTGCCATGGGACTTGCACAACATTGTGGTGTGCTTACACTACCGGGATCAATGTTCGGGCCAGAACAGGACGGCTATTTGAGGCTCGCTTTTGCAAATGTAGATGCCAGTTCCATGGAGGACGCTGCACAGCGGCTGGGCCAGTACCAGCCGCAGGTGTAGTTTGTCTTCCAATTCAATTGGAGTGGGTTGCCGATGAGTTTTGAAATCAAGATCTGGGGCTGCAGAGGGTCCATACCGGTCTCCAGCCCTGATCATCTCAAGTTTGGCGGATCCACCGCGTGCGTTGAGATCAAAATCGATGACAATATCACTATCATCGATGCGGGCTCGGGCATTCGTGAGCTAGGTACGGAACTGCTCAAGCGGGGCACAAAATTCGCAAACCTTTTGCTCTCCCACGGTCACTATGATCACATCATGGGGTTGCCGTTCTTCTACCCCGTCTACAAGACCGGCATGCATTTGCATCTCTGGTCCGGTCACACCAACGGCAACCCCTGTACCCGCGACATCATCTCCGACTTCATGCGCGAACCTTATTTGCCGGTATCGCTCGACATCATGAAAGCCAAGATGAACTTTCACGATGTCGAGGAAGGAGCCGAGATCGACCTCGGCAACGGCAACTCCGCGGTATCATGTGCAACCAATCACCCGGGCGGATGTTTTGCCTGGCGCGTCACCAACGGCAAACATTCCATCGTCTACTGGTCGGACCACGAACACGGCAACGACGA
>JBPCVV010000293.1:0-6054 GCA_051010195.1 Anderseniella sp.
TCCAGTTCCTCCAGGTCGTCGGCAATAACGCGATAAAGATGATCTGAAGCCTTCAGTCCTTCTACGACAACCGGGCCGTCACCGGGAATGTGATGGCGGCACAGGCGTTCAGCGTCAAATGTCAGGATGCCGATTGGCGTGTCTGCGCCCAGCTTTTGCCGCAGCACCGGCACCATGCAAAGGGCTGAGGTGACAACGGGAACACCGACTTCAGCCTGCAACCGGTCCTGCAGCGGAAACAGGAACCCGCAACTGGTCGTAATCATGGTGGCGCCGGCGGCTTCCAGTGCTTTGGCGTGGTGAACAAACAGCTCAATCAGGTCATCTTGCAAAGGTTGATCTGTTACGATTCGCGACACGGCAGCACCGGGCAGGCGGCGATAAATGACCGGATGATCGAAGCTTCCGGGATTTCCGATATCGCCAACCGGTCGCGGGAAACTTGTGTCAAGCATCAGCACACCCAGAACCGTCTGGCCAATAGCGTGCTTCATCGGACGAGACATGTCAGCGCCTAGAAGGCACGGTAGGTGACGATTGTATAGGTGTCTTTCACACCGGTGATGGAGTGGACCTTTTCATTGATGAAATGGCCGACATCATCACCGTCCTGCAGGTAAAACTTCACCAGCAGGTCCCATCCGCCGGCGGTGGAATACACCTCCGAGGCAATCTCGGAATCCGCCAGTTCGGTGGCGACCTCATAGGCCTTGCCCAGTTCACATTTAATCTGAACGAAAAACGGTTTCATCGCTGGATGGGCTCCTGAGGGCGGGATAGGGTGTAACGCTTGATCTTGCGCATCATTTGTGTCTGATGGCAGGCAGTCTGGTCAACCCCCGACGATTACAAGACGGCGGCATGGTCTCGGGTTTACGTCTGCGCAAGGCCGGGGTGAACGTATGGATCGAAACCTCATCAGGGGCAATCTGGCAGGGGTCGCCTGCATGATCGTGTGGTCGCTGCATTTTCCGTTGTCGGTTTCCATACTGAAATCCTGGGACCCGCTTGCATTGGCACCGGTGCGCATGGGGCTGGCCGGCATGACGGTTGCCGCGGTGGGGCTGGCGCTGGGACAGGCCGGTGCCATGCTTGATCTGGTGAAAAACCGGCGGTTTGTGATGATCTCGTTCGTGTTCGCCCTGTCAGGCCTGTTCTTCATCGTCGGCCAGTCGCGCATCGATGCGGTTTCCGCTGCGGTCATCGTGTCTGCCATGCCGATCTTCTCGGCCCTGATGGGGTGGTGGGACGGGCTGGAAAGGCCCGGCGTGAAGCTGGCGTTGGCCATCGGGCTGACTGTCTCAGGCGGCGTGTTGACCAGCACCGTGTCGGCTCAGGGCACAGGCGGGGAGGGTTCGCTGTCGGGTATATTGTTCACCCTCGCGGGCGTCATCGCCTATGTCTGGTACACGCGCCAGCTTGTGGTCGCCTTTGCCGACGTGCCCGACATAGCCAAGGTTGCCGTCAGTATGATGATCAGCGTCCTACCTTGCGGCGTTATCCTGGTGGCCTTTGTCGTAACGGGAACAGCGATCTCGGTCGATTTTTCCCCGGCAGCACTTGGCCTCATCGTTGCCATGGCCGGCCTGTCCGTGGGCCTGTCTTCGGTTCTGTGGCTGTGGACGGGCAGGGTGGTCGGCGTAACCGTGGCCGCCATGCACCACAACATGGTGCCGTTCTACGTTATCGTACTGGCCGCGCTTGGCGGTGCCATCGTGACCGGCCAGCACATTGCCGGCGCGGTACTGGTGATAGCCGGCGCCGTACTGGCCCAGTTCAGATCCCGCAAACGCAAGATAGGCGTAACGCAACCGGTTGCACCGGGGCGGGATTGATCACACCGGATTGTCGGCCCTGTAAAACTGTCGACTGGTCGGCCAAAAAGGCCTGCTGTGAACCATGCTGCACAAACTTCGTTTAAACTTGTACGATCAGAATACTGGCCAGAACGGCTGACAGGCCCCCGGGTCGCCGGATCACGAATTGGTGAGCGAGATTTATCCTGCTGCCAGTCGGCGGCAACTCGAAAATCGCCTCAAATGCGCTATATCTGGTCAGCATAACTGCCGGTCTGTTTTGATCGGTCAAACGACCGTACAGCCGATTGGAGAAATCTGTATGACCAACGTCCTGCTTGACCGTCGAACCCTGCTCGCCGCCGGCATGACCCTGGCTTCCGGGCTGATTGTCCCGAACATGGCCGCGCGTGCACAAGGCCTAGAGCCGACCCCTACAATGCGTGGGGGGTCAAACAATTATCTGCCCAATGCACCCGTTGTCGAAAAGATTGGTGGCGGCGGGTTTCTGATGACCGGCACGGTACGCCGCGCCGGCGATGGCGCAGCGCTTGCGGGCCAGCGCATTCAGATCTGGGCGCATACGACCGAAGGCCACGAGCGTGACCCGCACAGCCATGGCGCCACGCTCACCGACGAAAATGGAAAGTTTCGCCTTGAGATGCCTCAAATTGTCCCGGCCTTCGGGCAGCCGCACGGTCATCTTGCCTATGATAGCGGTGATTTTGAAACCGTCTTTCTGCGCCCGGTGATGTCGAGCTCAAAAGACACAAGTCTGAATGCAGACTTCGTACTCAAGCCTGCCTGATCTTTGTTGGCTGGAAACGGATGAGCCGAACTCGTATGACCCTGGTCTGGGCAGCGCTTGCGTGTGCCCTTGTTGTGCCGGTGGCAGCTGCAGCGTCGAGCCCGCTGCTTGCATGGCGGGATCCGATATACATAGCTGCAGGCTTCGCGGGCGTCGTCGCGATGGCCCTGATGCTGGTTCAGCCCCTGTTGATGGGCGGGTATCTGCCCGGCCTTTCTGCGCAACGCTATCGGCAGATCCATCGTGGGATCGGGGGCATTGTGGTGGTGCTGGTTACGACCCACGTTGCGGGTCTCTGGATTACCAGTCCGCCGGATGTGATCGACGCGCTCCTGTTCGTTTCCCCCACGCCGTTCTCCGCCTGGGGCGTGATCGCCATGTGGGCAGTCTTTATCACCGCGGTTCTTGCCACGCTGCGCAAACCGTTGCGCATCCGGCCGGGCACATGGCGCCTGGTCCACACGGTGCTCGCGGCGATCATTGTCGTCGGCAGTGTGGTCCACGCCGTGCAGATCGAGGGCACCATGGAGACAATGTCGAAAGCGGTGCTTTGTGCGCTCATCGTCATTGCGACCATGAAAGTGCTCGCGGACCTGGGCATATGGGCAATTCGAAAACGCCGTGCTGAGTAAGTGCTCAGGGCGGGTTGTGACCGGACTGGACCATGCAAACACCCACAGCCGGCTCATGGATCACGCATTTCCACCTCTGAGCGCACCTGTTCCGCCACCTCGAAATAGCGCTTGCGCATCTCAGCGGAAAACGGGTTATCGCGCTCAATAGCCAGGAAAACGCTCTCCGAGTCATGGCGAACCATGTCTATGGCCTGCAAGAGCCTATCAAAACTTGCAGTCGTCAGTCGCTTCGGCAATGGCTCCATGCGCAGCAGTGCCTTTGCGATCAGATGCGTGATGCCCTGAACGACCGCGGCCTCCCTGTCGTGTTCCTCGGGACTGGCCATGTACACCTTCAGCTTCAATACACGGCGGAGAAAGGCGGCAACCCGCCAGGCTGCACGGCCTCTTACCGGGCAGATGGCGATCTTTCTGCCGGCAATTCCACCATGGCTGCTCTGAGGACCGAAAAGCGGATGTGTTCCAATGATCTCGACATGAGCAGGCAGCAGTTCCAGCATGATCTTGATGGGCAGAACCTTCACCGATGTGACATCCGCAACGATTGTGCCGGGTCTCAGGTGAGGGTTGAGCGATCGGATGGTTGAATCGAGTGTTTCGATGGGAACGGCAAGAATAACAAGATCGGCCCGTCCGACTTCCGCCAGTCCGCCGAAAGAAATGCCGGTTTCCAGCTGATCGTCCGACACGCCGGCCGGATCGCTGACCGTCACCTGAAAATACGGATGCAGGTGTTCCGCGATCAGGCGGCCGAAAGCCCCGAACCCCAAAATGCCGACAGTTTTTATGGAAGTCTTGAAAGACATCGCAATTCTCCAATGAGCTGCGATGCCGAGCGTAATTCAAATACCAACCGCTGGAACGCAGCGGTTGAACAAAATCATGCGCCCGCCGTCATGTCGACGACAGATAATATTCCCCTGAAAATATGCAGACACGGTTGCGCATGGCCGTCTCTATAGGAGCCCCGGTGCCGGATTGTCAATCAGTGTTCCTGGGCGGGAAGTTTATGTCGGGTGGAATATCCGGTTCATGGATACAGTCGCTTTCTGCCCATGGCTGCCATCCGCTCAAGCAGTACGAAGGGTCCGTTATTGGGGGCAAAGCAGTCATCCAAGGCGCAATTCCAAACAGTCCGCTTGTGGCCCGAAGCCGGCTTGCTTCATCAATCTATTTCTTGCATCAAACAAATAGATTCAGATTGCTGTCTTGAAATTGTGATCGCACCATACTGATGCTTGTTGCAGAGCTTTTCTGCTCGATTAAGCAGCTAATCCCAACTAGCATGCCGAGCACGTGTAAGGACATCTTGTCGTGCATGCCTGGTCGGCATCAGTCCCTCCCGTGAACCAGCAACAAGAAAGTGACATCCAATGCTTCATATTGATATGCCCACTCCTACCGATTTCAAAAAGCTCAATAAGACCAGGTCCGACGCGTGTGTTTCCATCTATCTCAAAACCACACCACTCAGCCAGCATTCAGAAGCATCTCGCTCAGAGCTGAAGAACGCGGCCAGGGAGGCCATTCAACAGCTTGAAGAGGCGAACACTGAAAAGCGCCGTATAGCTCTTGTTCGCGAGCAGTTGGAGGACCTTATTGAGGATGATGAGTTCTGGCAATTCCAGGCCAACAGTCTTGCCATCCTCGCGACGCCTGATGCTCTTCGCACATTTCGCCTCGCAAATGCCCTGGTTCCGATGGTGCAGGTATCCGACCGATTTCACCTCAAACCGCTCTTGAGAGCTATCACATACCCGCAATCTGTATTCGTGCTTGCTCTGGCAGAAAACGGCGTTCGACTCGTGCAGGTTCATGCGGATCTTCCGCCATCACTGGTAAAGGTTCCGGGCCTGCCGAAAGACGCTGCCAGCGCTGTTGGCACTGCCAGCGTCAACAGCAGATCCGCAAGCGGGCGTGTACAGGGTTCGGAGGGACAGAATGTCCGCCTGCGCCAGTATGCCCGTCGCGTCGACGAAACCCTGCGGCCCTTGTTGAATGGCAGCTCCACGCCCCTGATCCTTGCGGCCACTGGCCGGCTGGCGTCCCTGTTTCCGTCAGTTTGTTCCTATGCCTTACTGGTCGACCGCCACATCGAGGACAGTGCCAGCCGGCTCACCGACGCCAATCTCGCAGATCATGCGCGTCCGGTTCTGGATGAACTCTATGAATTGGAGCTTGCCGACTTCCGAACCGTTTTTGAGAGCCTTTCCGGTGAAGGCCGAGCAACCACGGATCTGAGTGACGCTGCGAGGGCCTCAACCTTCGGTGCGATAGAGACGCTATTGGTCGATATTGATGCCGTTGTGCCTGGCACGGTCGATGACAACACCGGCGCCATCGCGTTCGCAGAAACAGAAAGTGCCGCGAGCTATGGCATCGTCGACGAAATCGCGGGACGCGCGATTGCATCGGGCGCGCGTGTGCTGGGCGCGCGCAAAGCGGACATGCCGGGCAATGCTGAACTAGCCGCAACCCTTAGATTTCCGGTTTAGAAGGCGGTCAGCGCCGCCACTTCAATCGAAACCTGAAACCACTCCGTTCCAGGCCCTGAAATTCGCTTGGAAGCAAAGAAGCTGTGAATGGCCTGCTCCATCCGGTAACTCGAACCGGCCATCAGGCTGTGCTGTTCTCAAAGGGGTTTCGGGATGAGAAAGCTTATGGTTTGATGCCCTGTATTTTCAGGACGAAAGCCGGTCGGGAGGGTGAAATGCATATTATAGCTGCAGTTGATGAAGAAAAACAAATAGTCCACATAAAAACCGACGCACGGACAACAGATGAACAATTTAACAAAAGCATGTCCGAGTTAATG
>JBPCVV010000294.1:0-16623 GCA_051010195.1 Anderseniella sp.
ACTCGGCCTGATCGGAGTCTATCTGCTGTTGTCTTTCCAGTTTCGCAGTTACATCGAACCATTCGTGGTGATGATCATCATCCCGTTCGCCTTCATCGGGGCGATTGGCGGGCATATGCTGCTCGGCCTGGACTTCACCATGCCGTCAATGCTCGGGTTCGTGGCGCTGGCCGGTATCGTGGTCAATGACTCGATCCTGCTGGTCAACTTCGTCAAGCACTATCACGGCGATACAAACTCTGTTGCCGAAGCAGCACCACTGGCTGCCGGGGCACGCTTCCGGGCAATCCTGCTGACATCCCTGACCACGGTTGTCGGGCTGATGCCGCTGCTGACCGAGACCTCCCTGCAAGCGCAGGTGCTGGTACCGTTGGTGACAAGCCTTGCCTTCGGCCTGATGGCGACCACCGTACTGGTTCTGCTTATCGTGCCGGCTGTCTACACGATCCTGGATGACATGGGCGCTGCGCGGATAGACTAGGATCAGGACCCATTAATCCAGCTCCGGCGGTTTCAGCCGGAGGCTGGCCGGAGACCTGGACAGGCGGATCGGGGCGCCCACGCCGCGATAGCTGTCTTCCTGCCACACCATGTTGCGATACTGTGTCTGCGGGTGATTGAGCGCCTGTGCCAGGTTGAAGACCGGTGCGCATGGCACGCCGTTGCGGATCAGACGGTCGGACAGGTCGTCAACTTCAAACTGCGCAAGGGCCGTCTCGAGTTCACGTTTCAATTCGCTCCTGTGCGCTCCCCGCCGTGCATTGGTGGTGAACCGCTCATCGGTGGCCAGCCCGTGCAGGTTGATCATCTCGCACAGTTTCGCAAACTGCCGGTCCGACCCGACAGCCAGGAAAATGGGCCCGGTTGCAGTATCAAACGTGTCATAGGGCGTAATATTGGGATGGGCGTTGCCGGTTCTGGCCGGCAGGCCACCGGTGACCAGGTAGTTGGCGGAATGAGG
Source organism: Anderseniella sp. (assembly GCA_051010195.1). Classification (GTDB taxonomy): domain Bacteria; phylum Pseudomonadota; class Alphaproteobacteria; order Rhizobiales; family Aestuariivirgaceae; genus Anderseniella. The sequence continues at coordinate 962 of JBPCVV010000294.1, forward strand.
GTGCAGAACCGACAGACCGCTGTCGAACAATGACACATCGACCAGTTGACCGAGGCCGCTATTGGCCCGCTCCTGCAGGGCCAGCAAAATGCCGATGACCGCGTTCAGGCCCGTAACCAGGTCCACCACCGGCACTCCTGCCCTGAGCGGACCGCTCTCCGGCTCACCGTTGATGCTCATCAGGCCGGTCATCGCCTGCACCGCCGCGTCATAGCCGGGCAGCCCGCCATGGGGACCATCATCGCCAAACCCGGTGATGCGGCAATGAACGAGACCGGGATAATCTCTCTCAATCACGTCGCGGCGGAAGCCCCAGCGCTCCAGCGTGCCGGCCTTGAAGTTTTCAACCAGCACATCCGCACCCTTGAGCAGGCCGGCAAGGGTCAGGCGGGCATCCTCGTCGTTGAAGTCCAGAACCATGCCGCGCTTGTTGCGATTGACGCCCATGAAGTAGGCCGCGGAACCGCCGACGAAAGGCGGGCCCCACCTGCGGGTTTCATCGCCCTGCGGTGCTTCAACCTTGATGACATCCGCTCCATGGTCCCCGAGGATCTGCGTGCAATAGGGCCCGGCCAGAACCCTGGTCAGGTCGATTACCTTCAGGCCGTGCAAGGCGCCTTCTGGCGCCGGTCCCTGATCTGGCTCGCTTGTCATTGATTGAACCTCAGTAAGAACGGGGCAGTCCGAGCACGCGCTCGGAAATATAATTCAGGATCATTTGCGGACTGACCGGCGCGAGCACGGGAATCATGACTTCCCGCAGCAACCGCTCGACATGAAACTCCCGGGCATAGCCCATGCCGCCATGGGTCTTGACCGCCCGGGTGCACGCCTGCCATGCCGCTTCCGCCGCCAGATATTTCGCCGCGTTGGCCTGCGGGCCGCAGGGCTGGCCATTGTCGTACAGCCAGGCCGCCTTCATGGCCATCAGCTCCGCTGCTTCCAGCTCCATCCAGCTTTCAGCCAGCGGATGCTGGATGGACTGGTTCTGGCCGATCGGGCGGCCGAATACTTCGCGCTCGCAGGCATATTTCGCAGCTCGCGACACGGCATCCTGGCCGATACCGATGGCTTCCATGCCGATCAGGATGCGTTCGGGGTTCAGGCTGTCGAGAATGTACTCAAACCCCGCCCCTTCGTCGCCGATGCGGTCGTGGTCCGGTACGGCCAGGTCCTCGATGAACAGCTGGTTTGAATCAACGGCCTTGCGGCCCATCTTGTCGATCTCACGCACCTCGATGCAGGACCGGTCCAGCGGTGTGTAGAACAGGCTGAGCCCGCGGGTCTTTTTCTCGCACTCTTCATATGGCGTGGTGCGCGCCAACAACATGATGTGGCTGGCGTGCTGGGCAGTCGACGTCCAGATCTTTTGGCCGTTCACGATATAGCCGTCGCCGCTGCGCACAGCGGCGGTCTTGATGCGGGTGGTGTCCAGGCCGGCATCCGGCTCGGTGACGCCAAAACAGGTGCGGTCTTTGCCACTGATCAGCCGCGGCAGCCAGCGCTGTTTCTGCTCGTCGGTGCCGTGCACCACGATTGGATGAGGGCCGAACAGATTGATGTGGATGGCAGAGGCAGCGGCAAGCGCCCCGCCCGATGATGCAACGGCCTTCATCATCAAGGCCGCTTCGGTTACGCCGAGTCCCGAACCGCCATATTGCTCCGGCATGGTGATGCCAAGCCAGCCGCCTTTGGCCATTGCGGAATGGAAATCGAACGGAAACTCGCCGTCACTGTCTCGAGCAAGCCAGTATTTGTCATCGAACGCCCGACAGACCCGCGTCACCCCGTCGACGAGGGCAGCATGATCCGGACTGGTGTGAAAGTTCATCTGGCAAGTGTCCCTGATCCCAACGCTGCCTGCTTGAACACAATCAACCTGGCAAGCGTTGAGGATACAGGAAAGGCCGGCAGCTTCAATCCAGCGAGCCGGTTTGCTTTTTTTCTTCTTCAGGAGTGACGTCGAGAACCCGGGCGGTACCGGTTATCTCAACCGGACCTGGCTTGCAGTCTTTCATGCACGGCTCCGCCCCCGTGGCAACAACCGGTGTGTCGGGGCGAACATCGGCAATAAAATTGGCCTCGTTCGGCAACCGGGTCTCGACGAAATTCTGTTTCGACAATTCAAAATCTGCATCCACAACATCATTGAGATTCAGCAGGTAAGCCGTGATTGCATAAACTTCATCGGGTTCCAGCGACTGGGCTTCACCGAACGGCATGGCGCGGTTGACATAATCGAACACGGTCGACAGATACGGCCAGTATGAGCCGATTGTCTTGACCGGTCGTTCGCTCTTGAGACTGTCCTGCCCGCCAGCCAGTACCGGCCAGCGATCAATGCCTTCGCCAAAGTCGCCATGGCAAGAAGCGCACTTCTCGGCATATATCTCTTCGCCCTGAGCCACGCTTCCCTTGCCCTCTGGCAAGCCCTGTCCGTCGGGGCGCACATCAATGTCCCAGGCTGAAACTTCGGCTTCGGTTGCTTTCCGGCCGAGGTCGAACTTGCCAGCCAAAGCCGGTGTCGCAATCACAAGCACAGACAACGCAACGAATGCGGACTTAAGATACTTCAACATTTTCAACCTCGCCATCGGCTTTTACATGCCAGGTCTGAATACCGTTATTGTGATAGATGGAATTGGTGCCTCGCTGGGCCCGCAGCTGATTTTTTGTCGGCTGGACGTAGCCAGTGGAATCCATGGCCCGCGACTGCAGCAGCAATGGCGATCCGTCCCAGTCGAAATCGAGATAGAAACGGTGCATGGATTTGTCCAGGCTCGGCCCGTCAATGCGCGCAGGCATCCAGTTGCGACCGCCGTCGATTGAAACATCCACCCGGTCAATGGTGCCGCGACCGGACCAGGCAACACCGGTGATCACCGTCTGGCCCTTCTTGTGCAGCAACGGAGCTTGTGGACTGGGGTTGGTGATGACCGATTTTGCATCCATCTCCCAGGTGAACCGGCGCGCTTTGCCGTTTTCCAGAAGATCGGTGTATTTTGAAGTCTCCTCGCGGTGATGCCAGGGTTCATCGCCGACTTCCAGGCGACGCAACCATTTGACCCACATATTGCCTTCCCAACCGGGCACGACCAGGCGCAGCGGATAGCCCTGTTCCGGGCGCAGCGCCTCGCCGTTCATCTTGAAGGCGACAAGGCAGTCCTGCATGGCCTTGGCCAGCGGAATGGAGCGCGTCATGGCAGACGCATCAGCGCCTTCCGGCATGATCCATTTTCCATTGGTCTTCACGCCGGCTTCTTCCAGAAGCAGTTTCAGCGGCACGCCGGTGTACATGACATTGTGGATCATGCCGTGGGTGAACTGGCAACCATTGAGCTGGGCGCCACGCCATTCCATGCCGGAATTGGCCGCGCATTCGAGGAAATACACCCGGTTTTCCCGTGGGAACCGCATGATGTCGGCCATGGTGAAAACAATCTGCTTGTCTACCAGGCCATTGATCATCAAGCGGTGCTCGGCAGGATCGATTTCGGCTATGCCGGCATGATGGCGTTCGAAGCAGAGACCGTTGGGCGTAATGATACCATCCAGATCATGCAACGGGGTAAAGTTGACAGACGAAATCGGGTCTGCCGTAAGCCAGGCAACATTGCGCCGCACTACCGACTTTTCAAATTCGGACGGCTGACCGTAGGGACGTGCATCAACACCATCACCAAGGTACTGGTTCCAGTCCTTCTTTTCCAGAATGGCGGCCTCGCCTTCAGCAGCGCGGGCCTTGCCAGCGATCGCAGCGCCGCCAAGTGCCAGCCCGGCCCCCAGGAAGCGGCGGCGGCTGGTTGTTGTTTTTGGAATCCTTGAATCATCAGACATGAGCGTCACTCCTCGTGCTGACCTGCATTATACATTCATTTATATGAATATTAAAGTCCAAAGGCATTACATATTGACCTTCACTGTGGATTGGTCGGGCAGTGACACCACCTGCTTGCCGGAAATGTGCCTTTCCATCAGGTCATAAATGGCCGGGCCTTCGACATTTTCATTGACCGATGCCCAACCGCCGACGACATACTTCTTGTCTGCCTGCAGCGGTTCCCCGGTCGACATCAGGCGCATGTCGGAGATGCGCCCGCCCATATCTGCGTTTGGCGAGCAGGTATAGCTCATGCCGCCAACACGGACCATGTCACCACCTTGCTGGAAGAACGGATCCTTGTTGAACAGGTTGTCGCAAACGTCCTCGAGGATTTCCTTCATCTGGCTACCGGTGAACTCCAGCCGATAGACAGACGGGTAACTCATGGATGTTTCCGTGTAGAGGTCATCAATGGTGATATCCTGACCCGCCAGCAGCGTGGTGCCCCACCTGAACCCGGGTGACAGGGCGATCTGTGTGTCGCGCTGCTCGATTATGCCCTGGCAGATCAGATCGTCCCAGGTGCCATTGAAATTGCCGCGCCGGTACAAAAGGTTTTCGGTCTTGCCAATCACCCGGTTCAACTCGGCTTCATGGGGCTTGCGCACTTCATCGATCTTTGCAGCCATCTCGGCGTCTGGCTGGATGACGTCGGAAAACACCGGGATCAGGTTTGACGAGTGACCGACAACCTTGCCGCCCTTCACCTCAAGATCAATGCGGCCAAGATATTTTCCGTGAGAACCGGACGACAACAACAAAGTATTGCCGATTTCAATCGCCTTCGGGATGGCATCGTGGGTATGGCCTGTCACTATGACATCAATTCCGCTTACCACGCTTGCCAGTTTGCGGTCGACATCAAACCCGTCATGAGACAACAGCACCACGACCTCGGCACCGTCAGCGCGGGCCTTGTCTACATTTTCCTGCAACGTGTCCGGCCTGATACCAAACGACCATTTCGGGAACATCCACCGCGGGTTGGCAATCGGTGTATAAGGCATGGCCTGGCCAATGACAGCGACTTTCACACCACCCTTTTCAAACATGGCGGTGCTGTCAAACACCGGTTCATCCCATTCATTGTCAAAGATGTTGGACGCCAGGAACGGGTAGCCCATATCGTCGATGATTTCCCTGACCCGGTCTTCACCGAGCGTGAACTCCCAGTGTCCGACCATCGCATCAGGCTTGAGCAGCTTCATGCAGTCGACCATGTCCTGGCCGTTGGATTTCAGCGATGTGTAGGAACCCTGCCAAGTGTCGCCTCCATCCAGAAACAGCACCTTGTCGTCACCGCGCTCCGCCCTGATAGCTTTTACAAGTGCAGCAGTCCTGTCCAGTCCACCAAGCCGGCCATAGGCGCGCGCCAGTTCCTCGTAGTCGACCATGGTATGGGCATAGGCGAGCGGCGACCCCTTCTCAATGCCGAAATAAGTGAGGAACTCCTCACCAACCAGATGCGGGGGAATACCGGCATAGTCCCCGATACCGATATTGGTGTCAGGCGGGCGAAAGTAGACCGGCTTCAACTGGGCATGAACATCGGTGAAATGCAGCAGGGTGATCTGGCCTTTTGCGTCGAATTTCAGCAGATCATCCTGCGTCAGTTTCTGCTGCGCCAGCGCGCGGGTCACGTTTGCGCCATATCCTGCCAATCCGAGCGCGGCACCGGCATTGACGGTGTACTGCAGGAAATCACGTCTGGTAAACATGGCCAAAAACCTCGCTAAAGCTTTGTTTCAGAGGCGTTTCAGGCGCCCCGGCCCCGCATCAGGGCAAAAAAAGGGTGGGCATCTTGCACAAAATGCCCACCGCAAGTGTTGTCAGAAGACGATCAGTTGCGAACGGCAGGCGTTTCCACAGAAAGGCCGGCGCCGCGCGATGCCAGATACAGTTCGAGTGCAATGAACTCGTCCGACCCGCGCTTGTACGGTTTTGCGCGAATATTCTTCATGCAGCCGGAAAAACGGCGGTGAATGGAGCCCAGGCCGCCCCACTTCAGGCGGTAGGTCGGGAAACCGTTGATCTGGCCCTGGCTGAGATGGTCGGCGCGGATCATCTTGCCATAATGCTCCTCATGGCAATTGGCACAGGCCATGTCGAGCTGGCCGACCCGGGTGTAATAAAGTTCCTTGCCCTTGTCGGTCCATGACTGCATTGGTCCATCGGTTTTAACGTTCACCGGCATGCCGCGCGACTGCAGACCGATATAAGCGGTCATGGCGAGCATGTTAGGGGCTTCCCACTTCCAGGCTTCGGCTTTCAGGTTTTCCGTGCGGCAGGCATTGATCTGGGTTTCCAGTGTGTGCGGCTTGCCGAGTTTTTCGTTCCACTTGGGCATCTGGGCACGCACGCCCTTCATGGTTTCGGTCGCGTCTTCGTGGCAGGTCGCGCACGACTTGCCGGCTTCGCCCTCAACGGTGTTCCACAGGGCTTCGCCCTGCTCTACCGCCGGAAACGCCGGGTTTTCAAAGTCATCCATTTCAAAGGCCTGGGTTTCCGGTGAGCGAAAACGCCAGCCGGAGTAGACACGGTCCAGCGGGCTGCCCTTGGGTGCCGCTACGTCGGTGACCAGTTCTTGCCCGTCAATGAGCAGCTTGTTGTTGTCCGGTCCAGCAATCGCCGCTCCGGCTGCGAAAACAGATGCCGCCGTCAGCAGGCCGGCCCATTTGAGTGTTGTTGAGTTCATTGTGGTTCCTCCCGAAGTTCAAAGTGCGTCGTGTGTCAGCGGAGCAGCCTTTGAACCGGCTGCTGCCAATACACGTCACTTGACCTCGATTTTTTTGCTTGTTTCGTAAACCGAGCCGTCATCGTCCACCCAGGTGAACTTGAATTCGCCTGACTCAGCCACCTTGGCGGTGAATTCCATGTAAGGATTAGCCGAGATGGCCGGATCAATATCGCACTCGAAAACCTTGGTTCCATTGAACTCGCAGGTAAACTTGTTGATGATCTTGCGCGGAATGACCTCGCCGGCTTTGTCCTTGCGCTGACCGGATTCCATCTTGTGGCTGATAAGCGTCTTAATGGTGATCACCTCACCGGCCTTGGCCGACTTGGGCACCTTCACACGTGGTTTTGCTTTTGCCATTTTCGTTTGTCCTCTTGGATGTCTTAGCCGCCGCAGCCGCCGATGGTGACCTTGACCTGCTTAGTATCGGAATAAACCGAGCCGTCTTTCATCTTTGCAACGGCAATTACATTCTGGGTCTTCGCCAGCCGCATGCGGGTGGTGGCAGACGCTTCGCCACTGAGTTCGGTAAAGTGGAAAGTCGCCACGTCCGGCCTCGGATTTCCGTCAGCCAGGATGATCACCGACTGCACCAAGTCATCACCGGACATGGCGCTTTCAACCGATACAGACACCGGCACGGTGTTGCCGTTTTCGGCAATTTCCGGTGTCTTCAGGCTTATCTTTCCGGATGCCGGCTCCTTGCCGCCGGTAAACTCCATTATCTTCTTTTTGGTTTCTTCCGTTGCGGCACTGGCCGGGTTGACCTTGATGCCTGAAACGGCCAGTACAGCCGCACCTGCTGTCAGACCGAGTACCTGTCTCCTGTCTAGCTTCATGGAAATTGCTCCTATTCTTTCAGCGTGGCGAGATAGGCCACGACATCTTCAACCTGTTCGGCCGTCAATATGGTCTTTTCGGTGAACTTCTTGTTGACCCGGACTCCAAGATCGAGGCTGTAGAAGCCCGGCATGATGGTTTCATCCGTCAGCGCCTTCTTGGAATTGATGACAATTGCGCGCAGCTCTGCCTCGGAGTAGCGGTCTGCGACACCATCGAGCGTTGGGCCCACTTCACCATGGAACGAATGTTCTTTCTGTTCGGCGTTGACATGGCAGGCCAGGCAGTTGCCCTGCTTGCGATTGGAAAACACCGCTCTGCCCTTTACCGCATCCCCTGCAGCACCGGTCAGCGATGCGTTCACGCCGTCGTCGGTAAACTTGACATCCATTGGCGCCACATTACCGGCGTGGGCGGTGGCAACTACGGCTCCCGCGATGCACGCACCGGCCAAACCCAGTTTCAAGATAGTTTTCATCTAATTCCTCCAGTACCCTCTTATTATTGGACGTCAGCCTAGTTCACGATTTCACCGATATCAAGACAAATTCATATTTTTGAATGAATATCCAATCGCTTCACATACACAAGTGTCCCGACCAGATAGTGTCATCAATCGGTATTGTTCTCACCGGCTTCGCGACGTTCGACAATCCTGCGCGCGTGATAGCGCTGAAAGCCCTCGTCGGTTTCGTAGCCTTTCTTGTGTACCCACTGGAACATGTCGAGGAAGGTTCCCTTCCTGAACGCTCCGGGCATGACCGCAACCGTGGATGCGCCGACGTCCTTTTTGCCGTCGTTTTCTTCCGGCAGGAAGAAAATGGTCGGGGTGAAGGTCACCCGCCATTTGCGCGCCGCAGTTTTCTCTGTAAGCGTCTCACCGTCCAGATCGGTTACTTCCTCATCGCCGTACAGGTTGTACTGCACCACCATGTAGTTGTCCTTGATGAAGTCACGCACTTCCGGGTCCGTCAGCACCTCCTCGTGAACCTTGCGGCAATAGATGCAGCCGCGTTGTTCAAAGATCAGTGCCAGGCGTTTGCCTTCCGCCTTGGCCGTATCCATGTCTTCCTTGATGTCGCGGAATGTGGTCGCGAACCAGGTCTGTTTGTGCAGGCCGTCATCTCCGACTTCCGCCGCCATCGCGTTGGCGACGCCGGCCAGCAGAATCGTTAAAGCAAATAATAATCGCATTTCAGTTTCTCCTTATCCAACTGCACCCAACCCCGGAAACAGCTCCAGCATATAGTAAGCGATGGCGGACATGCCGCCGGTGATGAACAGTACACCCGTTGCCACCAGCAAGCCTCCGGTGATCTTCTCGACCAGCCCCATGCGATGTCGATGGCGTTTCATCAGGGCCATGAACGGCCGGAAAAACACCGCCGCCAGAATGAACGGGATACCAATGCCCAGTGCATAGGCGAGTAGCAGGGAAGCACCCTTCAGCGCATCTCCGGCTTGCGCAGCAACAAACAGAATGGCGGCCAGAACCGGCCCTACACATGGCGTCCAGCCAAATGCAAACGCCAGCCCCACGACGTAGGCGCCCAATAGCCCGACCGCCTTGGTCGGTCCCTGCATCCTGATGTCGCGATACAGAAAGGGTATCCGGAACACGCCCATGAAATGCAGGCCGAGCACAATGATGATAATCCCGGCGATTTTGGCAAGTACATCGAGGTGATCGGTAATGAAACTGCCGATGAACGAGGCGCTGGCGCCCAGGGCAACGAACACGGTTGCAAACCCTGCAACGAATGCGATGGCCGCCATGACCACGGCACGCCAGGCATCGGCGGGCATGTCGTCATCGCTGAGTTCATTGATCGATGTGCCAGCGAGGAAGCACAGATAGGGTGGAACCAGCGGCAACACGCACGGTGAAGCGAAGGACAAAAACCCTGCCACCAATGCTGCCGCATAACTGATTTCCAGGTCCACAAATTGCTCCCGCAGAACTCACAACAAGTTCATATTCAATTTTTGTAATTTGTTGTAAGGTGTCATGCATGAAACGTCTTCGCAACAGATTCCTCGGCGTTGCGGCCGCACTTGCGGGCGGCCTCGCCGTTGTCGCTTCAACTAATGGCAGCGCGCAAGCAGCAGAGCTCATCATGCTGGAACAGGACGGCTGTCACTGGTGCGAGGTGTGGAATGAAGAGATCGGCATCGCCTACCCGAAAACCGACGAAGGCAGGCTTGCACCGCTGCGCCGGGTGGATATCCACGCGCCGCTGCCGGAAGACCTGAAAGGCCTGAAAAAGGCCAACTACACGCCCACATTCGTGGTCTGGCACAATGGTCGTGAGATTGACCGGTTGCGCGGATACCCGGGCGATCATTTCTTCTGGCCGATGCTGCAGCAGATGCTCGACAAGATTGACAAACCGGACACTGAAAACAGCAGCGTTTCCGGCACCGGCGAACCGAAATCTTAAGGAAAGCAGGTATTTTACCATGGCCAACGCCCAGTTGAAATTCGAACACGCACTCGACGACATGATGTCGAGTGCCAAGGACGCCACCGACTTTCTGAAAGCCCTGGCGCACGAAGGCCGGCTGGCCATTTTATGCCGGTTGTCGCAGGGCGAATGCACGGTTACCGAACTTGAACAATTGCTGTCAGCACGCCAGGCTGCGGTATCACAGCAGCTTGCCCGGTTGCGGCTCGAAGGACTGGTCAATGCGCGCCGCGACGGCAAGACCATCTATTACACAATCGGCGATGAGCGGGTGAAGCAGATGATCTCGGTGCTTTACGACATGTTCTGCGGCGAAGATGACAAAACCTACTGAGGCTGTATCTTGAGCCACAGCCGCTAACAAACAACACGACAGAAGGCAGGACAACCTGCCCGATCCAGGGAGAGAACGAGAGATGATCGAGCTGTCTCCAGGCACGATCGCCGCCATTGGCGGCCTCGCCGGGGGTATGGCACTGGGCTTCGCTGCCCGGTGGGGCAGGTTTTGTACGCTCGGTGCCGTGGAAGATGCCTGCCTAGGCGGCAGCCGGGGCCGGCTGTCAGCATGGGGCCTGGCTATCGCCGTGGCGATTGCCGGAACTTTTGCGCTGGATCAATCAGGCATCATTGATGTTGCCGGCAGCTTTTACCTAATCTCGCCGACAACCTTATTGGCGACTGTGTTTGGGTCATTCCTGTTCGGTCTCGGCATGTCGCTGGTCGGCACCTGTGGCTACGGAACACTGGCCCGCGTCGGCGGCGGTGACCTGAAATCCGTGGTGACCTTTCTGGTACTGGGCATCACTGCCTATGCGACGATGAACGGGCTTTCTGCCTATTTGCGGGTCTACCTGTTTGACGTGCCTGTACAACTGGAACAACCCGCGGGCATTGCCCACACTGCCGCCTCTCAGCTTGGCGGCACGGTGCATTTGTGGGCCTACCTGATGGCGGCAGGCGTTGCCGCTGTTGCCCTCACCAGCCGTGATTTGAGGTCCTCGCCCCGTTACCTGACGGCCGGGGTCATCGTCGGCGCCGCGATCGTCTCCGGCTGGTTTGTCACCGGGTACCTGGCAAACGATCCGTTCGATCCGCACCGGCTGGAATCATTCACCTTCACCGGCCCGCCAGGCGACACGCTTGTCTATGTGATGACGGCGACCGGTGCATCGCTGAAATTCGGCATCGGCGCTGTCACCGGTGTCATACTGGGTGCCACGCTGACAACCCTGGTGCAGCGACATTTTCGCTGGGAGGCTTGCGACGATGCGCGCGAAATGCGCCGCCAGATACTGGGCGGCGCGCTGATGGGATTCGGCGGGGTGACAGCGCTCGGCTGCACCGTGGGACAAGGCTTGTCGGCCGCCTCGCTGCTGGCGTTCAGCGCACCTGTTGCCCTTGCCGCCATGTTCTGCGGTGCCTGGCTTGGCCTGCAGATCCTTGTCTACGGATCGGTGCGGGAAGTCTTGCAGGATGCCGTCAACAGGTTGATGCGCAGACAGCCTGACGTGTGATCACTCAACTGCCTGCACACCGAACGTGGGTTCGAAAATGCAGGCCAGCTTGTCATTTGCATTTCGTCGCTCCTGCACCCACGAACTGACAGATGATGCGATTGCCCATGACACATGCAAGCGGCCGAGGCGTCGGTACGACACTGCTTCACGCGGTCGAGCGGCATGCGGAGGCATGTGGACTTAAGCGCATTCGTCTTGACGTCATCGATACAAATCCGCGCGCACGGACCCGGTACGAAAGACAGGGGTTCGTCAAAAGGACGATTCATTCTCTGGGACCATTTGCACCGGTGTTTGGCTTTTCACATGCGGCGGAAATGACAAAATCTGTTGGGTCTTAATGGTTACGCATGCTGCGGGCATTGTAACTCCTAAGAGTTTGCTTAGACCCATGCTCGTGCAGTCGTAATAGCGGTTTCAGTGCGCGCCGCCCGTATGCGCATCGTGCCATAGCCGCCTGCGGCAATGGCCAGTACGGCGATAATTGATGACAATGATGCGGTGCTAATGCCTGACAGGCCCTGACCTACGGAACAGCCGAGCGCCGTCACGCCGCCAAACCCCATCAGAAGGCCACCCACCAGATACCGGGCCAGAGAATTTTCCGCGGTGAAACCCACGAACTGAAAGCGCCTGCCCGCCAACGCACTGGCGAATGCGCCGAGCAGCGCACCGCCCAGCAGGGCCACCGAAAACCGGATGGTGTCGCCGGTAAAGATCATCAGATACTGAATGGTTTCACCCGCCGGCGCCACAAAGCTCAGCGAGGCAAGCTGGGTGGGTTCAAACTCATCGGCGCCGACAATCCCGGTGACGGCCCAGCCGGCGACGACAACCAGGCCGACCGCTGCGCCGGTCAGCAGGCCTTTCGGCCCTGACTTGCGAACCAGCAGGCCCAGCAAGATAAACAATATGACCGCTATGACAGCTGTCACGGCATCTGAAGACACCACACCGGCTTCATACAACTGCGCCGGCGATGTCTCCAGCGACCAGGCATTTTCCAGCCATATCCGTGGATACGACAGGATGCCCCGCAAGGTGGCGTATCCGGCGATACCGGTAACCAGCAAGGTGACGATTGAGCGGCCGTTGCCCGATGCTGCCAGCACCAGTAGCCTGGATACACATCCGCCTACCAGAACCATGCCGGCGCCAAACAGAAGACCTCCGGCAATCAGCGCCAGGGGACGGATCGGCACTGACCAGTAGATGGACTGTGCAAGGTCGATGTTCTGTGAAACGAACAATGCTTGTGTTCCGGCCAGCGCGACCAGCACTGCAGCAAGATACTGCTTGGAGCGCGGCCGGCCGTCGGCAGCGGTCGAAGATCGCTCGCCGCCCGGTGCCCACTCGGCAAGGGCTGCCCGCGCGCAGTATCGGCTGTATTCTGCAATTACACCAAACATAACACCAATGAGGAAAGCGCCCCACACAACCAGTGTGGCTGTACCGTATTGTTCACGCAAAAGGTCAAGCTGCTCAATCATCGGACCACTCCTGAAGCTGGCGCCGCGCCAGCGTATGCACATATTCAGAAGTGTTCTTTATATCAAACGATGCGTTCGTTCAAGCCCTCAACTGCGGACCGACGCTACTCGAATTCCATCTGCTGAAACACCCGGCCGGCGTTGCGGGTGGCCAGTTCATCGAACGTGTGCAGGTGTTTGTACGGCGACTGGTCTACATAAAACGCCTTGTCCAGCCCGCCACCTGCATCGATGTGTTCCTTGATCTTGCCGCGCAGGTACACCAGGTAATCGCGGGTGTAGCGGCGCACCTGGGCCATGTTGGTCGGGTGACCATGGCCCGGAATCACATAGACGGCACCGAGTTTTTCAAACTCGCTTTCCCAGGTTTCCAGCCAGGCGGCCGTCTCGGTATCGTCGAAGATCGGCAGCAGCCGCTCGTGAAACGCCATGTCGCCTGCAATCACCAGTTTTTCCTGCGGCAGCCAGACCTGGGTGTCGCCGGCGCTGTGAGCGGGGCCAAGATGCAGGACCTCGATCTTCATCGATCCCAGGGAGAGGTCTTTCTTGTCGGTGAAAGTTTCGTCCGGCTCCTTCACGCAGGTTTTGTCTGCGCGGTCTTTCAGCCGGCTCTGTGCTGCTTCAAGTATCTGATGGCCGTTTGCGGTGAACTCCTCGGCTGCGTCCTCGTGGGCCAGTATCTTCACCCCCTGCTCTGCCCAGTAACAATTGCCGAGCGCGGCATGTCCCTGGCCGTTTTCGTTGACAACCAGCTTGACCGGCTGGTCCGTCACCGTCTTGATTTCAGTATGCAGCGCCGCGGCCAGGCCATAACTGCCGCCGCCGTTGATGACGATCACGCCATCGCCCGTCACCAGAAAGCTGAGATTGTTGTTGTGGCCGGCATTGTCGTAGGTCGGCGGCGCCGTTGCCCCGATCGAGGTCCAGACATTGGGGATCACCTCAACCGGCTTGGAATACAAAAGCGAGGCCGGGTACTGGTCCGGAATGTTCTGATCTGCCTGTGCCGCCAATGGCACGAGGCACAGGACAAGCGCGGCAACAGCTTTGCGAACGAGGGTCATGATGAGCGGTTCTCCCTTACGAGGCGACATAGGTGTAGGCGGTGTCCTTGCGTTCGACATAGCCTGTGCCCGGATGGGGTAAATGGTAGCCGATGAGCTGCATCTTCTCCGATGCCATCCGGTCTAGAAGCATCTTGCGCGCCTTGACGCCCTGTCCGGCGTCGCTGTCCGTGCCCATCTGCCAGCCCGGGTTTGAAAAGGAATAAAGCGGGTTGGTGATGACATCGCCGATAACCATCACGCTGTCACTGCCCTGCTGAATATGAAACGAAGTGTGTCCCGGTGTATGGCCTGCCGTATCGACGGCTGCGATGCCCGGAAGCACTTCCTCGCCTGCCTTGAACCTGGAGCACTTGTCTTCAATGGCCGCCATGTTGCGCCGCGCACCGACCGCAAACGACTGCCGACTTTCAGGTACCTTGTTGACGGTTTCCGGATCGAACCAGTAATCCCATTCCGAAGCCGACATCAGGTACTCGGCATTGCTGAATGCCAGTTCGTCAAAATCATCCAGCACGCCCCAGATGTGGTCAGGGTGGGCGTGGGTGAATACGACATGGGTGACGTCATCTGCGGCTATGCCTGCGGCCTCCAGCGCTTCGCCCAGCTTGCCCGCCGACGGCATGAAGTTGGGCCCGGACCCGACGTCAAACAACACGGTTCGCTCACCGTCGCGATAAAGCGTCAGGTTGAGCGCGGAGCGAACCATGTCTTTAGGCAGGTTGTTTGCGGCCAGGAAAGCTGACCGATCAGCCTCCGGCACGCGCCCCAGGATCATGCTGACCGGCAACTCGAGATGGCCGTCACTGACAATATCGACGCTGCCCTTTCCGACCGGGAATGACGCTTTGGAAAATGCCGGCGTGCGCAGGGCGGGCAGCACCAGGCTGGCGGCAAATGTTGTGGCTACAAACTCACGGCGATCAAGCATGACAAAGACTCCAAACATATAAATTCATGAATATGTTATCCGTCCTCGCCACCGATTGCTAGGGCACCAGGTGAAATTGTCAGATGGCTCGTTGTCCGCAGCTTACTGCCCGAAACGTTTTTCGAGCTCGGAGGCGAAATCGCTGACACCATCTGAAAGCGCGCCTGCCGTGACCTGCGCGCTGCAAAATGTGAGTTTTGCCTGGATGGGCACAGGCAGCAATTCAGTCAGCTCGTCTGTACAGGTCTGCGCCGGTGAGTCTCCGCCATGGGTCACAGGAAGCAGGTCAGGATTTCACATGTTCGCCAGCCGGGTCGTAGAGTGGCGCAATATGAATCTGCGCCGGCACGCGTTCGGTTGCCACAACCAGTTCGTAACTGCCAGCCCGCAACCAGTCATCGTCAACGCCGTCCTGATTGCGGACATACCCCAGGCCGATCGGCTTGCCCACCGTATGGCCAAAACCGCCGCTGCTCAGATAACCGGCAAACTCACCGTTTCGCAAAATGGTTTCGCGGCCGAGCAGAACCACATCGGCATCATCGACCGTGAAACACGCGAGTTTCTTGATCAGGCGCTTGTTGGCCACGCGTTCACATGCGGCCCGGCCCATGAAATCCACATCGGATTGCAGCTTCACCGCCCAGCCGAGGCCTGCCTCGAACGGCGTGTCGTTAGGGGTGATATCGGAACTCCAGGCGCGATAACCCTTCTCCAGCCGCAGCGATTCAATGG
>JBPCVV010000295.1:0-30146 GCA_051010195.1 Anderseniella sp.
GGCTCGCTGTTCGGCCCGGTGTTCGGCGCGGTGGCGTTCGTGTTTATCGAAGAGCTGCTGTCAACGTTCACGACCTACTGGGCTCTGCCATTCGGGGTCCTGCTGGTGCTGAGCGTGCTGTTCATCAAGGGCGGTCTGAACGGCCTGATCCAGCGGGGCTGGCGCCGTGGCTGAAACCATGCTCGATATCCAGGGCCTGAAGAAGTCCTTCGGCGGCGTTGTCGCAACCGACAGTGTGACACTGGGTGTCGATGCCGGGGAGCTGCACGCGATCATCGGGCCCAATGGTGCCGGCAAGACCACCCTGATTGCACAATTGTCCGGTGACCTGATGCCCGATGCTGGCCATGTACTGTTCAACGGCAAGGACATCACAACCGTACCGACCCATCGCCGTTCACATTTCGGGCTGGCCCGGTCATTCCAGATCACATCGGTGTTCATGGGGCTCAGCGTCATCGACAATGTGGCACTTGCTGTGCAGGCCCACGACGGACACTCCTTCAGGTTCTGGCAACCGGCCACCACCGAGGCGCGACTGCGCCGGCCGGCATTACAGATGCTGGAGAAGGTTGGCCTGGCACACCGTGCAGGCACAATTGCCTCAGCCATGTCGCATGGCGAACGACGCCAGCTGGAAATTGCCATGGCGCTGGCCACGGACCCGAACTTCCTGCTGCTTGATGAACCGATGGCCGGCATGGGCGTGGAGGAAAGTGCGGCCATGGTAAAAATCCTGCAGAGCCTGAAGGGCGAAAAGACCATCTTGCTGGTTGAACATGACATGGATGCGGTGTTTGCCTTGGCAGACCGCATTTCTGTGCTTGTCTATGGCCGCATCATCGCCACCGGCAAGCCGGAAGACATCCGCAACAACGCCGATGTGCGCAGTGCCTATCTCGGAGAGGGCTGATGCAATGCTGAAAGTATCCGGCCTGGAGACATATTACGGCACCAGCCAGGCCCTGTTCGGGATGACCTTTGATGTCAATGCCGGTGAGGTCGTCACCCTGATGGGCCGCAACGGCATGGGCAAGACCACAACCGTCAATTCGATTATCGGCATCGTGCCGCCAACGTCCGGATCGGTCGAGTTTGCCGGTCAGGAAGTGTCAGAGCTTGCGTCCTTCAAGACCGCGAATCTGGGCATCGGACTTGTGCCCGAGGGCCGCCAGGTATTTCCCAACCTGTCGGTTCGCGAGAACCTGGTGGCAACCGCCTCCAACCATCAGAAACTTGACGATCCGTGGACCATAGACAAAGTCTACGCGATGTTTCCCGAGCTTGAACTCAGGGCATCTTCAATGGGCAATCTCCTGTCCGGCGGCGAACAGCAGATGCTGGCCATTGGCCGCGCCCTGATGACCAATCCGCGCCTGCTGGTGCTTGACGAGGCAACAGAGGGTCTGGCACCGCTGATCCGGGAGAAAATCTGGGCAGCACTTTCCGACATCCGCAAGAGCGGCCTGTCCATCTTGCTGGTCGACAAGAACCTGAAGGACCTTCTGAAACTGGCCGACCGCCACTTCATCGTCGAGAAAGGCCAGGTGGTTTGGTCCGGCACCTCGGCGCAACTTTCAAAGGCCGAAGATGTCCAACATCGCTATCTGGGTGTCTGACGACCGCTCTATCGTGCTAAAGTTCCGCCGCAATAGGAGTGTCCAATCCATCTGATGTTTCGGCGACTTTTCAAATTCCTTTCAGCCTTCGCGGTTTTGCTGATCGTGCTGCCCATCGCGGCGGGTGCGGCCTATTCCTATGCCAAGGGCTGGCCAAACAGCTGGCGTTCAGCTGACTGGTCGTCGTCGGGCCTGCTGCCGGAGGCAGCCAGCGGGGAACCTGCCGCGATCTACATCATGGCGGCACGGTCCGGGCGCTGGAAGGGTATCTTCGCCGTTCATCACTGGCTGGTGGTCAAGCCGGCCGGGGCGTCGCGGTATGAACGGTTCGACGTGGTCGGATGGGGCACACCGGTGCGCCGCAACGCCTATGCCGCGGACGGGCGCTGGTACTCCAGCGAGCCTTACATTGTACATGAAACGCATGGTACGCAGGCCGAAGTCCTGATTCCGAGGCTGGTAGCAGCGGCGCGCAGCTACGAATGGTCGACGCCCGGCGAGTACGTGGTTTGGCCAGGCCCCAACTCGAACACCTTTGTCGCCAGTATTGCGCGCAAGGTGCCCGAACTTGGCGCAGAACTTGATGCGGTCGGCGTGGGCAAGGACTGGCTTGGTCCAGGGCTGCAGACGGGCGTAATGCCGTCTGGCACCGGATTCCAGGTTTCCTATAACGGCTTCATCGGAGCCGGCATCAGCCGGCGTGAAGGTGTCGAGCTGCATTTTCTGGGCGCAACCATCGGCGTAGACTTCGATGACCTGGCGATCAAACTGCCCGCCCTGGGAAAAATTGGACTGAGATAGATTCTTTGTGCGGATTTCCTGGTCAGGCACTGCCTATGAGAATTCCGGCCAGGAACACGATGAAACCACCCACGGCAATCTGAAATGCGGCCCGCATGAACGGCGTGTCCATGTATTTGAAGCGGATCCAAGAGATCACCCACAGCTCGATGAACACGATAATCACGGCCAGGACAGTCGCGGTCCAGAAATCATTGATCAGGTAAGGCAGTGTATGGCCCAGCCCCCCGACGGCGGTCATGATTCCGGCGGCAGAGCCGCGGATCCACGGGTGACCGCGCCCGGTCAGTTCGCCATCGTCCGACAGTGCTTCGGCAAATCCCATCGAGATGCCCGCCCCGATCGACGCCGCGGTGCCGACCAGAAAAGTCTGCCAGGTGTCATGGGTGGCGAAGGCGGCGGCAAACAGCGGTGCCAATGTCGAGACCGAGCCGTCCATCAGGCCGAGCAGGCCGGGCTGTACAATCTGTAAAAGGAACAGCTGTTTTTCAGCGTCGGCCTCTTCCAGCTTGGTGTCGGCATCGAGATGCTTTTCGGTCAGCTTTGCCGCTAGATTCTCGTGGCCTTTTTCCTCCTCGGCCAGGTCAAGCAGCAGTTTTTTCACATCATCATCCGATGCGCGCTCGGCGGCCTGCTTGTAGAACCGGTAGTTTTCCAGCTCCATGACCTCGGCCCGCTTGCGCACCACGTCCAGTGACAGTTGCTGCATCAGCCAGGCCGGCTTGTGCTTGACGAAACCGGCCACCTCAGAGCGCCGCACGAGAGGAATGAAATCACCGAACTTGGCCTGGTACAGTTCGGTCAGGCGGCGGCGGTGTTCGTGTTCTTCTTCGGCCATGTCGATGAACACACGGGCGGAGGACGGGTACTGTTCCTGCAGCGAGTTGGCAAACGCCATATAGGTGCGTGCATCGTCATCCTCGCTGGAAATGGCCAGCGCAAGGATTTCTTTTTCAGATAAATCGGCAAAAGGTTTCACGGGCAGCGGACTTCTTGATCTGGGCATTGTTCATGGAATCTGAGCCCATTTTAGGAATAATTCCAGACTACAGTCCAGCGTTCAAACGACCCCGGGATCGCTTTTCACCGCTTTACTGTCTGCTGGCTCTTGGCGGCATCCGGGGTCAGGCTTGAGATGGCCGCGATGAACTCAGGCTCACAGTGAAGCCTGTCATTGATCCCGTTGCACCGCCGCCGACAACAGCAGATGCGCAAAGGCCGCAGCCATGGCAATGGCGGCCGCCACGCCGCTGGCCGCGATGCTCCAGGTCGATATCACCAGGGCGCCAAGGGCAGACCCCAGCGATGCACCCAGGTAGATGCAGGCCGAGTTGAGCGACAGCACGACGTTCTGCTGGTCTGGCGCCAGTTCGATCAGGCGAGCCTGTTGCGGCACCATGAATGACCAGCCGATCATGCTCCATCCAAACATCACCACCGCCACCAGGGCTTCGGGAAACGGCAACAGGGAAAACACTGGCAGAACGGCCATTTGCGCCACGCACAGCACAATCAGTGTCCGGAAGCCGCCGACACGGTCGGTCAGGAAACCACCGAGAATGTTGCCGACGACCGCACCGAGACCGAACAGGACCAGCATGAAGGTCACGCCGTCGCGGCCAAAGCCCATCTTTGTTTCCAGCAATGGCGCCACATAGGTGTAAAGGACATAGATCGCCGCGAGGAAGGAGACGGTGAAGGTCACGGCCAGCATCTTGCGGGGTGCGGTCAGCACCCTGCCGAGGCTGGCAAGGGAGGTCGGTTGAAACGGCACCTGTCCGGGAACAAGTTTGATGACGCCGGCAAGACTGATGCCGGTGATCAGTGCGACTATCCAGAACGCCGCCTGCCAGCCATAGGTATAACCGGCCCAGCTTCCCACCGGCACGCCGAGGACCTGGGCCAGGGTGAGCCCGAAAAACACGGTCGACAGCGCCTTGCCCCGTTGCGCCGGGACGCTGCAGGACACGGCAACGGCTGCTGCGACAGGCGTAAAAACACCCGCACCTGCTGCCGCGACAATGCGCGCGGCGAACAGCGTCCAGGGCGACACTGCCAAGGCACTCAGCACGGCCGCCAGCAGAAACAGCGACAGCCCGGCAATAAGCACAAGACGACGCGGAAGCGCGCCGGTGAGGCTGACCAGCAGGGGCGAGCTTATAGCGTACGCAATGGCATAAACGGTGAGAACAAGGCCGGCTTCGGCATTGCTCATTGCCAGGTCGGATGCCAGCGGTGTGAGAATGCCGATGACGACAAACGCCCCCATGCCTATGGCAAAATTCCCCAGCGAAAGGATAGCCAAAAGCCCGGCATGTCCACCCGGTTGCGGTTCTGCAACCTCAACCATGAAGCCCTTTCGCCTTGTCAAAATGTCGCGACGTCAACATACCATGATACAAGTAACCGGCGGAACCGTGTTAGAGCAATTTGTCCGCTTGACGGAACCCTCTTCCGCTGCCAAACACCAGCGCATGACAGATACTTCGCACATTCGCAATTTTTCCATCGTTGCGCATATCGACCACGGCAAGTCAACGCTGGCAGACCGGCTGATTCAGACGTGCGGCGGGCTGACCGAGCGCGAGATGAAGGAACAGGTGCTGGACTCGATGGACATCGAGCGCGAACGCGGCATTACCGTGAAAGCCCAGACAGTGCGCCTGGAGTATACCGCCGACAATGGCGAAATCTATGAACTGAACCTGATCGACACGCCGGGCCATGTGGACTTCGCCTACGAGGTCAACCGGTCGCTGGCCGCTGTTGAAGGCTCACTGCTGGTGGTCGATGCCGCCCAGGGCGTAGAAGCGCAAACGCTGGCCAATGTGTACCAGGCCATCGACAACGACCACGATATCGTGCCGGTGCTCAACAAGGTTGACCTGCCTGCGGCCGAACCGGATCGGGTTCGCCAGCAGATCGAAGACGTGATCGGCCTGGATGCATCCGGCGCACTGGAAATCTCCGCAAAGACCGGTGTCGGCATCAAGGAGGTCCTGGAAGCGATCGTCCACCAGTTGCCGGCGCCCAAGGGCGACGGCGAAAAGCCGCTGAAGGCCATGCTGGTGGATAGCTGGTACGACGCCTATCTCGGCGTCATCGTGCTGGTGCGCATACAGGATGGCCGGCTCAAGAAGGGCATGCGCATCAAGCTGATGTCCACTGATGCCAACTATCTAGTCGACCGGGTCGGAGTGTTCCGTCCGAAACAGGAAATGGTGGCCGACCTTGGCCCCGGCGAGATCGGCTTCTTCACCGCAGCCATCAAGGAAGTGGCCGACACTCGTGTCGGCGACACGGTGACGGAAGAAAAACGCCCGTGCGCCGACGCCCTGCCCGGCTTCAAGCCGGCCCAGCCGGTGGTCTTTGCCGGGTTTTTCCCCGTCGATACGGCCGAGTTTGAAGACCTGCGCGAAGCCATGGGCAAGCTGCGCCTGAACGATGCCAGCTTCTCGTTTGAAATGGAAACATCGGCCGCGCTCGGTTTCGGGTTCCGCTGCGGGTTCTTAGGCCTTCTGCACCTGGAGATCGTGCGCGACCGGCTGGAGCGGGAGTTCAATATCGACCTGATCACCACAGCACCGTCGGTGATTTACCACATTCACCAGATCAAGGGCGATATGGTTGAACTGCACAACCCGGCCGATATGCCTGAACCCAATTACATCGAGACCATCGATGAACCATGGATCCAGGCGACCATCCTGGTGCCGGATGAGTATCTGGGGGCAGTGTTGAAACTGTGCGAGGACCGCCGTGGCCGGCAGAAGGAGCTCACTTATGCCGGCTCGCGCGCCATGCTGATCTACGAATTGCCGCTCAACGAAGTTGTGTTCGATTTCTACGACCGGTTGAAGTCGGTAACCCGCGGTTACGCCAGTTTCGATTACCAGATGACCGGATACGAGCCCGGCGACCTGGTACGCATGCAGGTGCTGGTCAATGAAGAGCCGGTGGATGCTCTGGCCATCATCGTGCACCGCGCACGCGCCGAACAACGCGGCCGGGCAATGGTTGAGAAACTGAAGGACCTGATCCCGCGACACATGTTCAAGATCCCCATCCAGGCTGCCATCGGCGGGCGGGTCATTGCACGTGAAACCATATCGGCCATGCGCAAGGACGTGACTGCGAAATGTTATGGCGGCGATGTCTCGAGAAAACGCAAGCTGCTGGATAAGCAGAAGGAAGGCAAGAAAAAGATGCGCCAGTTCGGCCGCGTCGAAATCCCGCAAACCGCGTTTATAGCGGCGCTCAAAATGGACGAGAACTAAGAGCTATTTTTGCGCTCACGCAAGCAGCCTGACGGCCGCGCTCCGCGGGGGCGCACTTCGTGCGACGGCCGGTCGGCCTTGCCTCAGCACTTTGTGCTTCGGAAGGTGTATATCAATTCAGTTGTGCTGAACTCTGGAACTAGACCCGACTGGGTCTGGGGCCAATTAGGCACGCCCCCCGTGGAGCGCAGCCGCAAAGCGGCTGCCTGCGTGAGCGAAATCAAACCACTCTCAACCCTCAAAAGCCTTGAAATGCTTCGACAGCTTCAGGCCCTGCTTCTGGTAGTTTGACCCGATGCCCTGGCCGTATACGGTCTCCGGCGGCTCGCTCAGAGGTTCGTATACCAACCGGCCGATGATCTGGCCGTCCTCGAGAATGAACGGCACCTCGTGGCTGCGCACTTCCAGTACCGCGCGCGCGCCTTCACCGTCACCAGATACGTCACCGAAACCGGGATCGAAGAACCCGGCATAATGCACGCGGAATTCACCGACCAGCGGATTGAACGGCACCATTTCGGCAGCATGGGTGGGCGGCACGCGCACCGCTTCCTTTGACGCCAGAATATAAAACTGGTCGGGGTCGAGGATCAGCGATCCGCGCTGCCAGATCGGGTCCCAGTAATCGAGCACTTGCAGCCCCGCCTTGCGGTCCACATCGACCAGGCCGGAATGACGCTTGGCGCGGAATCCGACTGGCTGGTTGGCATCAAAACTCGACAGATCAACGCTCAGGGCAATGCCATTGTCGATAGAGACATCGCCTGATGTGACCAGTGGTTTCTGCCTGTGCAGCTCATGGATTAAATCGTCGCTGGGCGACACATCGCCGGCGCGAAACCGTATCTGCGACAGGCGCGAACCGGTGCGGGCCAGGATCGGGAACGTGCGCGGCGAGATTTCCACATAGAGCGGGCCCTTGTAGCCGGCAGGCACGGTATCGAATTCGGCCGCATTGTCGGCGATGACGCGGGTGAAAATATCCAGCCTGCCGGTCGAACTTTTCGGATTGGCGGCCGCCGACATGGCATTGTCGAGCGCCAGTGATTCCAGCAACGGTACGATATAGACACATCCCACTTCCAGCACGGCGCCATCGGTCAGATCTATCTTGTGCAGGGACAGCTTGTCGAGCCGGTCAGCAACCGTGTTGCGCGGACCCGGCATGAATGATGCCCGCACCCGCCAGGCCACCTCTCCCAGCCGCAAATCGAGGCTGGCAGGCTGCACCTG
Source organism: Anderseniella sp. (assembly GCA_051010195.1). Classification (GTDB taxonomy): domain Bacteria; phylum Pseudomonadota; class Alphaproteobacteria; order Rhizobiales; family Aestuariivirgaceae; genus Anderseniella. Next base: position 7,931 of record JBPCVV010000295.1, read on the forward strand.
GTCCACATCCAACGCGGTCTCCGCGATTATGTGGCCCGTCTCGACCATCTGGCGGATGATATGGGCAGGCACAATGCCATTTGCAGCTTGAGCGGTCATCTGTAATGCTTTCTGATGCGTTTCACCTAGCAGAATTAGCATATCGATTGTTCGGTGTCGGCTGTAAGGATGGATTAGCAGACACATACGGGCTGATTTTCGTGGATAAACAAGCGCAGCAAGACGTTTGGTCCAGAGTTTTGTCATATCGCCAGGGGCGCTCAAGGAAACCATCGGCAAAGCGAATCATGGACATGTATCAGGCAGTTACACACGACATAGAAGTATCGGTCCTGCCGCAGTACCTGGACGACCGCTCGGCGCCGGATGAGAGCTACTATGTCTGGGCCTACACGGTGTCGATTGAGAACAAGAGCGACAAAACCGTTACACTGCGCACCCGCCACTGGGAGATCATCGACGCCAACGGTCAGCGCCAGGATGTCGACGGGGAAGGCGTTATCGGCAAACAGCCAACGCTCGGTCCCGGCGAGCGGTTTGAGTATACCTCCGGATGCCCGCTCGCCACGCCCAGCGGGTTCATGGCCGGGTTCTACACGATGGAAGGTGCCAATGGCGAAATGCTGCAGGTCGACGTGCCGGCGTTTTCCCTGGACTCACCCGACGCAGAACTGACCATCAATTGATTGCTACCTTTAAAACTGGAGACGGCCGACCTTGAGTAACCAGCACATCCCGACATCAGCAGAAATGCTGGGACACCTGATCAGTTTTGACACCACGTCGTGCAACTCCAACTTTCCATTGATTGAGTTTGCCGAGGCATATCTGCGGGACCACGGCATCGACACGATCCGGGCGGACTACGCGCCCGGCAAGACCAATCTCGTGGCCAACATCGGTCCGGCTGTGGATGGCGGAGTAGCCCTGTCGGGTCACACCGACACGGTGCCGGTTACCGGTCAGAGCTGGGCAACGGACCCGTTCACCATGACGGACATCAACGGTGACCTGTTCGGCCGCGGCACCTGCGACATGAAAGGATTCCTGGCGTGCTGCCTGGCCGCCGTCCCGCACCTGAAGACACGCAATCTTGCGCGCCCAATTCACCTGGTGTTTTCGTGCGACGAGGAAGTCAGTTGTGAAGGTGTCATCCCTGCCGTCAGGCGATTTGGCCATGACATGCCCACGCCATCGGTCTGCATTGTCGGCGAGCCGACCATGATGAACGTGATGACCGGCCAGAAAGCGTGCCAGGCGTACGTGACAACCATTACCGGTGTTGAAGCCCATTCCAGCAAACCAGCGCTGGGATGGAGCGCGTTGAACGAAGCCAACCTGCTGATCAGCGAGATCAATGACATTGCCCGCGAAATGCGTGACAAGGACAATGGGAACTGCCCGTTCGACCCGGCCTTCACCACCGTGCATGTAGGTGCGGTACACTCCGGCACGACGGTGAACATCGTCCCCAACCTGGCTACCATTTCATGGGAGGCCCGCCTGTTGCCAGACCAGGACGAAGGTGAAATTCGCGACCGGGTGGCGCGCTTCGTGCAAGCCCGCAACGAGGTCATCCGCGCCACATATCCCGATGCAGGAATAGAGACCGACAATTACGTCAACGTGCCCGGGCTGGAGCCGGAACCCGACGGCGAGGCAAAGTCGCTCGCCATGCGGCTGACCGGATCGAACCGCACCGGCGTAGTGTCCTACGGTACCGAGGCCGGGCACTTCCAGGCGGCGGGCATGTCGACGGTAATCTGCGGACCGGGATCGATTGACCAAGCCCACAAACCAGACGAATTCATCGCCGAGAGCCAGTTGGTGGCATGTGACCAGTTTCTCCACCGGCTGGGTGAGGACCTCAGTGTATCTTAACCTGCATTGACAATCTCATCCACGTCGAAGCGGTAGCTGGCCGAGCAGAATTCACACTTCACATCAATCTTGCCGTCCTCGGCCATGTGCGCCTTGTCGTCATTGGGCATGTTGGCAAGGATGCCCTTAAGCCGGTCCGCCGAACAGGAGCAATAGCGCTTGAGCTTCAGCTCCGGATAGACGGTGACACCGTCTTCGTGAAACAGCCGGTACAGGACCCGTTCCGATGACAGCAGCGGGTCGATGAGTTCGTGATCCTCGACCGTTTCCAGCAACAGTTTTGCCTTACGCCAGTTGTCGTCCTCCTCGACCTCCGGCTCGTCATTGCCGGACGGATCGTCACCGGAATAGACCTGGATCGGACTGATGCCGCCGTCTTCCGGCAGGTGCTGGATCATGATGGCGCCGGCGCGCCATTTGTCGGCCTGTCCCGCGCGGCCGACCAGCGGACCCGACGCCAGCCGCAACAGGGTCGGGATCTGTTCGGACTGGCGGAAATAGTCGTGGGCGGCATCAACCAGTGTGGCGTTGTCGAGCCCGACAATGCCCTGGTAGCGTTCCATGTCTTCGCCCTGGTCAACCGTCATGGCGAGATGCCCGTTTCCGATCACAGTCTGGGCGGTCACGGCACCGGTTGCCTGCAGACGGGCAAGCGCATCGGTGTCGACGCGCGCATATCCCCTGACCTGATCGGGCGAGACAAAGTCTGCCACCAGCATGGACACCGGCCCGTCGGTCGACGTCTGCAGGATGAATTTGCCGTTAAACTTCAGCACAGCACCGAACATGGCGACCAGCGCCACGGCTTCTGCCAGTACAGCGGATGCAGCCATGGGATAGTCGTGACGGTTCAGGATGTCATCGAGAATGGCGCCCAGCCGAACCACACGGCCGCGCACACCAAGCGGTTTGATGTCGAACGGCAGCACCGCGTCCTCAACCGAAATCACGGTGGTTATGTCGAGTGTCGAGGGTTCAGTCACGAGGTCCCGGTTTCCCTAGAGCGCTATGAGGTTAAATTGAAGCATTTGACCGTGGCGATTTTGGTCGCTGGCTAGGCGGATTGCACGCCGTGGTGTGGACCCACCACAAGTGTGATCCAACGACGCCAGAGGGCAAAATCGCCCGGCCCTTGCATCAATGGTTTCAACATTCTCGCATTTGTCGGGGTGGGGAAAATCGGTCCATCGGCGTCGTTGCGCCGCTTGCCCGATGCACCACATCGCGCTGCGCGACCCGCCTAGCCGAGTGAACCGATTTTCCGCCATCAAATGCTTCAATTTAACCTCATAGCGCTCTACAGTTTGCCAAGACACCAGCGCAGGATGGCTTTTTGCGCATGGAGCCGGTTTTCAGCTTCGTCAAAAACAACAGACTGCGCCCCATCTATCACCGAGCCGGTCACTTCTTCGCCCCGGTGGGCCGGGAGGCAGTGCATGAACACGGCGTCCTTGTCGGCACGTGCCATGAGCGCATCGTTTACCTGATAGGGCATCAGCAGATTGTGACGGTTTGCTGCGTCGTCATCATTCATCGAAACCCAGGTATCGGTGACCACGCAGTCTGCGCCGGACACGGCGATTTGCGGATCGGTACCCAGGTGCAATCTGACACCGTTGGCATCCGCCCATTTGAGTGCAGCCTCGTCGGGAGCGAGTTCCGGCGGCGTTGCCACCCAGAGTTCGAAGTCCAGTTTGCCCGCTGCATGAATCCATGACGTCAGCACATTGTTGCCGTCGCCAACCCAGGCGACAGACTTGCCGGATATGGCGCCCTTGTGTTCCTGCAAAGTGAGCAGGTCCGCCATGATCTGGCACGGATGGGAGGTGTCGGTCAGCCCGTTGATCACCGGCACCGTTGCTTCTGCGGCGAGTTCATGCAGCTTTTCCTCGCCATGGGTGCGCAGCATGATGGCATCCACCATACGCGACAGGACACGGGCGGTATCGGCCACGGTCTCACCGCGGCCCAGTTGCAGGTCGGCCGCAGACAGAACCAGCGACTCGCCGCCGAGCTGGCGAATGGCAATATCGAACGACACCCGGGTTCGGGTCGACGGCTTCTCAAAGATCATGGCCAGCACATGGCCTTCCAGCGGGCGCTGGCCGTCCGTAATGCCGTTCGGCAAACCGGCACGTGCGCGCTTGGCTGACAAGGCGCCGGACAGAATTGCATTGAGATCGTCACTGGAGACGCCCGAGATATCCAAAAATGATTTCGCTGTGTCAGACATGATGTATGCCAGAACCCTCTGGGATGGGGACTTCAGCCCCGAATTGAAACGGATTGCTAGTTGCTGGCCGTCGATGTTCGAAGCCGGCGGCAAGCAGCCTCGATGCGGTCGACCGCCTTGGATACTTCATCGGCGGTAATATTCAACGGCGGCAGCAAACGTACGACGTTATCACCGGCTGCCACCACAAGAAGGTCATTGGCAACGCACGCCGCCTGCACCTCGGTGTTCGCAACCTTGCATTCCAGGCCCGTCATCAGGCCAACGCCGCGCGCACCTGCGAGAATGTCCGGATACTCGTCCGTCACACCAGCAAGCTTTTGGTTCAACAGCAGCGACATCTGGCTTACATGGTCAAGAAAGCCCTCTTCCAGGACGATGTCGAGCACCGCATTGCCGATGGCCATGGCCATGGGGTTGCCGCCATAGGTGGAACCGTGTGTGCCGGCAACCATTCCCTTGGCGGCGTCGGAAGTTGCCAGGCAGGCGCCCAGCGGATAACCGCCACCGATGCCTTTTGCCGAGGCCAAGATATCGGGGACAATGGATGAATGCTGATGGGCAAACAGCTTGCCGGTGCGGCCCATGCCGCACTGAATCTCGTCAAACACCAGCAGAATGCCGTGCCTGTCGCACATTTCGCGCAATCTCTTGAGGCATTTGGCGGGTACCGGCCTGATGCCGCCCTCGCCCTGGATGGGTTCAATCAGGATACCGGCGGTTTCAGGCCCGATGGCCTTTTCAACCGCGTCGTGGTCCGCAAACGGCACCTGGTCGAAACCGTCAACCGCTGGCCCGAACCCGTCTATGTACTTTTGCTGGCCGCCGGCGGCGATGGTCGCCAGGGTGCGGCCGTGAAAAGCGCCTTCGAACGTGATCAGGCGGAATTTTTCAGGGTGACCTGAGGCCGCGTGGTATTTGCGCGCCATCTTGATGGAACACTCCATCGCTTCTGCACCGGAATTGGTGAAAAACACCGTATCTGCAAAACTTGCCTCGCACAGGCGTTCGGCAAGGCGTTCGCCTTCCGGAATACGATACAGATTTGAGGTGTGCCAGAGCTTTTCAGCCTGTTCTTTCAGGGTGTCCACCAGATGCGGGTGGCAATGCCCCAATGAGTTGACCGCGATGCCGGCACCGAAGTCCAGCAGGGTGCGGCCGTCGGATGCCTTTACCCACGCGCCTTTGCCGCTTTCGATGGAAAACGCTGTGCGATTATATGTCGGCAGAACAGCTTGCGTCATACTCAAACAGACCTTTAGAGCGTTATGAGGTTAAATTGATACATTTGACCGCGGCGGTTTTGGTCGCTGGCCAGGCGGATTGCGCGCCGTGGTGTAGCCCCACCACAAGTGCAATCCAACGACGCCAGCGGGCAAAATCGCCCGGCCCTTGCACCAATTGCTTTAACATCTTCGTTCCTATCCGGGTGGGGAAAATCGGTCCATCGGCGTCGTTGCGCCGCTGGCCCGATGCACCACATCGCGCTGCGCGACGCGCCTAGCCGAGTGAACGGATTTTCCGCCATCAAATGTTTCAACTTAACCTCATAGCGCTCTGGGGCACGGCCCTTGAAACGGCAAACGCCACCGGCGAGCGGCGGCGCAACGATCGTGTGCTGACAAGTATATTGTGTTTTTGACGCCTTGGCAACGCGGGCGCCAGGCCGGAAGTCACCTCAATCCGGCGTCTCACACCCGAAATAGGGCCTGCCTGAGTCAGAACGCCGCATCGACCTGCCACAATGCTGGGGATTAATCTGTTGTTAACCATGTTTTTGGGCCGAAGTTGGGGAAAACCGGCAATTTTCATTGCCCGACTCTTGCGCCAGATTCAGCCTATTTAGTAGGGTCCCGATCATAGTCTACGAAATGTAGCGATTTCTGTACGTACATATGCGTTTCACGCCGCACCGATGATGGCCGGCGAATGAAGAAGGATTCCGCTCGTGAGCGATGAACAATTACCGGATGAACCGCCGCAAAAACTCCCCTGGACAGATGACCGGGTGGAGATGCTGAAGAAGCTGTGGGCCGAAGGCCTGAGTGCCAGCCAGATCGCGGCGAAACTTGCCGGCGGTGTGACCCGCAACGCCGTTATCGGCAAGGTCCACCGGATGGGACTATCCGGGCGGGTGACACGGGCCAGGGTTTCGACTCCGCGGACCCGCAAGACTCGTGAACCCAGCCATCCCGGCAGGGCGAGCGCATCGGGCAGCACGCCACGTACGTCGGGCAACAACGCGCTCAAACCCCTGGCGTCAGTCAAACCTGAACCCATTCTGGAACCGGTCCCTATCCATATCGCCGATATTCCGGTGGGCGAGAGGGTGACTATCCTGATGCTGTCAGACAAGACCTGCCGCTGGCCGATCGGTGACCCGGGCAGCGAGGAGTTCTGCTTCTGCGGCAAGACACCCAAGGAAGGAACGCCTTACTGTGCCGGCCATGCGGCGCTCGCCTACCAGCCACAGCGGGAGCGAGGCCGCCGTACAGGCTGAGTGCGAGGTTGCAACCGTTCAGATTATCGAAATCCGGTGGAGCGACCGCGCCACCGGGTTTTTTTATGCTTTGACCGCGCCGAAACGCTCGTCGAACGAATACCCCATGCCGCGCACGGTGCGGATCGGGTTGATCTCGCGGGCACGGCTGATGGACTTGCGCAACCGGCCCACATGCACATCCACGGTACGCTCATCCACATAGACGTCCCTGCCCCAGACTGAATCGAGCAGTTGCGAGCGCGTGTAGACGCGCCCGGGCGTCTGCATCATGTGTTCGAGCAGCTTGAACTCGGTCGGCGACAGTTCGATATCGCGCCCGGAGCGCTGAACCCGGCGCGTGCGGCGATCGAGCGATATGTCTCCCGCCAGCAGCATATCGGCAACGGCATCAGGACTGGAGCGGCGCAGCAGTGACTTGACCCGCGCCAGGAGCTCCGGCACCGAAAACGGCTTAACCACATAATCGTCAGCACCGGTGGCCAGACCGCGCACCCGTTCGGTTTCCTCGCCACGTGCAGTCAGCATGATGATGGGCACTTCACGGGTTTCCGAACGCGCCCTTAAAGACCGGCAGATCTCGATGCCCGACAGATTGGGCAGCATCCAGTCCAGCACAATCAGGTCGGGGGTATCATTGAGGATATCGCGCACCACATCTTCCGAACCATCGAGCGTACGGACCGTATAGCCTTCGGCTTCAAAATTGTAGGCGAGCAATTCCCGGATCGGCTCTTCGTCTTCAACAATTAATACACTTGCGGGCATTCGCAGGCTCCGTTTCGGCGCATAAAATCATTATTTCCTTTGGTATCACTTCTTGGCACGTGCCTCGATCGGGGTCAGGGATGTGCTGTCTTCCTTCGGCCGGGGACCGTCCAGTGTCTCTCCCGTCACGAGGTAGTGGATGTTCTCGGCGATGTTGGTCGTATGGTCGCCGATGCGTTCAATATTTTTCGCACCGAACAACAGGTGTGTACACATGCCGATGGTGCGCGCATCTTCCATCATGTAGGTCAAAAGTTCGCGAAACACCGAATTGTAGAGCGTGTCGATGCGGCTGTCGTTGTGCCAGACATCATTGGCTTTCTGGGTATCAAGGCTGGCGTAGGCATCCAGTACATCGGCCAGCTGCTCCAGGGCAAGTTCTGCCATCCGGTTCATCCCGGCGTTGACCGACCGCGGCAGGGGCTCGTTTAACGCGAGCGTTCTCTTGGCAATGTTTTTGGCCAGGTCGCCGATCCGTTCCAGATCAGATGAAATGTGGATAGCAACCATGATGGAGCGCAGGTCTGCCGCCATGGGCTGGCGCTTGGCGATCAGCTTGATGGCGGCTTCCTCGACTTCCTTTTCAAGTGTGTCGATCTTTTCGTCGGCTGCAATAATGTGCTCCGCCTTGACGCGGTCCGACGTGGACAAGGCGTCGATAGCCTTGCCGAACTGATCTTCCGCCAGGCCGCCCATCTGGGCGATCAGATTGCGCAGATTTGCAAGATCTTCATCGAACGCGGAAACGATGTGCGTGGTCATTCGGGGTCAACCTTTCATGTGTGGACGATGCAACAGCTGAACGTCAGCCGAAGCGGCCCATGATGTAGTCCTGTGTGCGGCGTTCCTGCGGATTGGTGAAAATGGCTTCGGTGTCACCAACCTCCACCAGCGTTCCGAGGTGGAAAAACGCAGTAAGTTGAGAGACGCGGGCTGCCTGCTGCATGGAATGGGTCACAATCACGATGCAGTAATTCTCGCGCAACTCGTCAATAAGCTCTTCGATGCGCGCCGTGGCAATGGGGTCCAGAGCCGAGCAGGGTTCGTCCATCAGGATGACATCCGGATTCACGGCGATGGCGCGGGCTATGCACAGGCGCTGCTGCTGTCCGCCGGACAGACCGGTGCCGGGCGCATCAAGGCGGTCCTTGACCTCTTCAAACAGGCCGGCCCGCTTGAGCGAATTGACAACAATCTCCTCGATGTCCGTCTTGGACTGGGCCATGCCGTGGATGCGCGGACCATAGGCCACATTTTCCAGTATGGATTTCGGGAACGGGTTGGGCTTCTGGAACACCATGCCGACACGGGCGCGAAGTTGCACTACGTCCAGGTCCGGATCGTAGATGTCGCTGCCGTCAATGGTGATCTTGCCGCCCACCCGGCAAATCGGAATGGTGTCGTTCATGCGGTTGATACAGCGCAGGAAGGTTGACTTGCCACACCCGGAAGGTCCGATAAAGGACGACACGGCACGGTCGGGTATGGAGATATCCAGCGGGAAAATCGCTTGTTTCTCACCATAGTGGACGGTCACATCCTTGGTCACGATCTTCGGCGTGCCGTCTTTCATGATCAGCGGCTCAGCCGGCGTCATGATGGTGTCATGGCGTTTGTCTGTGTCCATTACCGCGGCGTCCATTTTACTGCTCCAATCGAACCAAACCAAATAATCACAGTTACTACCAGCGACGCTCGAACTGCTTGCGCAATATCACGGCCAGTGCATTCATCAGAAACAGAAAACCGAGCAGAACCATGATGGCACCGGCCGTCTTGGCCTGGAAGGCGGCTTCCGGCAGATCAGACCACAAGAAGATCTGCACCGGCAGCACTGTTGCGGCATCACTGAAACCCGTCGGCACGTCCACAATAAACGCCACCATGCCGATCATCAGCAGCGGTGCTGTCTCGCCCAGCGCCTGGGCCATTCCGATAATCGTGCCGGTAAGTATACCGGGCATGGCCAGCGGCAGCACATGATGGAACACGGCCTGCTGGCGCGATGCACCAACCCCGAGGGCACCTTCACGGATTGAAGGAGGTACAGCCCGCAGGGCGGCACGCGAGGCGATAATGATGGTTGGCAGTGTCATCAGGGCCAGGACCATGCCGCCAACCATGGCCGACGATCTCGGCAGGCCGAAGAAATTCAGAAAGACTGCAAGTCCCAGCAGGCCGAAAACGATGGACGGCACCGCGGCGAGATTGTTGATGTTCACTTCTATCAGATGGGTTATCCGGTTGCGTGGCGCAAACTCTTCCAGGTAGATCGCAGCAGCAACGCCGATTGGCAGCGACAACATCAAGGTGACCAGCAAGGTGAGCGCCGAGCCGATCATGCCGCCCAGAACACCCGCCACTTCGGCTTCACGGCTGTCGCCGCGTTGAAAGAACGGCCAGTTGAACCCGCTGTTGACCATGCCGGCATCGCGCAGGCTGGTGAGCCAGATGATTTCCTTGTCATTGATGCGGCGGTCGCCTTCCGGTTGCGAGTATTCGACCAGCGACCAATTGCCTGCTGGCACCGTGCCCGTTGATGCAACCGGCATATAAGCTTTGCCGGTGATGTAGTCGCCGCCAATTTCCGAGATCTTGACCACGCCCTTGTCCGGCAATCTGACAACAAAAGACGGCAATGCGGAGGTCAGTGTTTCTGCTCCGGAAGGATTATCTATGCTGGCGGTAAGCGCATCCGTCTGGGTCTTCAGACGCGCCAGAGCCGCAGCCACGCTGCTTGTGTCAGACTGGAGCTTGGCCAAACGGTGCTTTGCAGGATGGGTATCAGTTGCTGTCGGCCCGGCTTCTGCCACTGCGGCTTCGGCGACCGGAACTTCAGCCGCCAGCCGGTCGCGAACGCGCTCCAGTTTTGACGCTTCAAGCGACAGCCGGTCACGCCGGACCTCAAGCCGCTGTTTCACTCTGGCCAGCACACCTGCAAAATCATTGCCGCTCGAGGTCAATCTGAAACCGTCTTCAATCTCTTCTATCGACAGACTGCCGGTCACCGGAATATCAAATTCATCGGTGCTGATGCCTTGCAGGAACAGGTCTGCCTCATCGGAAAGTTTCAGGTCAAAACTCTTTGTCGTGCCGATCAGCGAGGGATTGGCGGTGACCTGCCGGCGAACTTCGTCGGCAGCATCAAAAGACAACAGTTTCGGCAAGGCGCGGCGGTCACTGCGCGATTTAACGCCAGGAAACTGGGCACGAATGGCGCCATTGACTATCGAATTGAAATTGCCCGCTGCAACGGCACCGGCGTCAACCTTGCTTTCATCCACCGTGACGTCCAGGGTCACCGTATTGGCTTCAAAAGCAGGCAGGCCCTTCAGCAGAATATCGCTCAGCAACAGGACCAGAAAGCCGCAGGCAAAACCGATTGCCGCCAGTCCGTACCAGCGAAATCTTGCTTCTGCCCGGTAGCGCTTCTTGATGCGTGAGGCGTCAAGTGATTGCGACAGCGACTTGCCTGCCTGTGCCGAGACGGGATTGGCCCTATCAGTCATACTGTTCCTTGAAGCGCGACACCACGCGTAGTGCGATCATATTCAAAATCAGCGTGAAGAAGAACAGGACAAAGCCAAGCGCGAATGCCGACAGTGTTTTCGAACTGTCGAACTCCTGATCTCCCACAAGAAGGGTCGCAATTTGCACGGTAACCGTTGTTACCGCCTGCAGCGGATTGAATGTTTCGATAAGGTCCCAACTGACCGCGTGAGCTGCCAGGCCGGCTGCCATCACCACAATCATGGTTTCTCCAACGGCGCGGGAAACCGACAGCATGAATGCAGACACAATGCCCGGCAGGGCTGCCGGTAACACGACCTTCTTAACGGTCTCCGACTTCGTCGCGCCCATGGCGTAGGATCCGTCGCGCAGAGACTGCGGAACAGCATTGATGACATCGTCGGACAGTGAAGACATGAACGGGATGATCATCACCCCCATTACGATTCCGGCGGCCAGCGCGCTTTCCGATGCGACATCAAGGCCAACAGATTCACCCCATCGGCGGATCAATGGAGCGACCGACAGCGCCGCAAAAAACCCGAACACAACCGTTGGAATGCCGGCCAGGACTTCCAGTATCGGTTTTGCGATGGAGCGCGCGCGTTGGCTGGCGTACTCGGCCATATATATTGCAGCGAACAACCCGATCGGCCCCGCCACGCACATGGCGATGATCATGACCAGGGTTGTGCCGATGAACAATGGCACCGCACCAAATGCACCGGAGGATCCGACCTGATCGGCACGCAGAGCCGTTTGCGGGCTCCATTGGGTACCGAACAGAAATTCGGTCACCGGGACTTTTGCAAAAAACCGCAAAGTTTCAAAAATGACTGAGAACACAATGCCAACAGTGGTCAGGATGGCGACCGCCGAACAGGCGATCAATATACCAAGGAAGATGCGTTCTACACAATTGCGGGCGCGAAACTTGACAGACAGCTTGCGCGACGCCAGCACAGCTGCGCCAATGCCGACCAGCAAACCTACCGCAATCTGCAACCAGCCGGACACCGCGTTGAGATTTGCAAACACCTTGCCTGCTTCGCGAACCCCTTGAGGAAAAGCGCTCAATCGGTCCGGATCAGTAATCGCAACTGATGCAATCAGGCGAATGTCGCGCATGATCGCATCGCGTGCGAGTTGATTGTCCGGCTGCAGATCCGAAGGCAGGACCGACAGTGCCTGACTGGTGACATAGGTGGCGCCGATCGTCGGCCACAATACCGCTATCAGCAACAGGGGGATTGCTACCATGAGAGCAACAAAATACCCATGATAGTAAGGCAGCGAATGCAGTTGGCCTGCGGACGTGGCCAACGCCGAGCCCCGTGATTTTCCGTAGAAGAATGCCAGAACCACCAGTACGGCAACCACTATAAGCATCGCACCCTCGAAACATTTTCAGGACGCTACAGGTTTTGAGCAGGCCAAAACTGCGCGCCATTGTTTGTTGTCACATTTCCGGAAACCGCAAGACCGGACGCCGGTCAATGCGAGAGATGCAACGTGCCATCGTGGCGAAAACTCGATCAAGCCGGGAGCGGCTTGCAAAGGAAAAAAACGGCAACCCTGTTGAGGTTGCCGGTTCAGTCCGGGAACTACATTGACAGGCCCGTGCCGTTCTTGACGGCATCGCGAACCTTTGACAGTTCTTCGGCCGGCAGGGGAATCAGGCCCTTGGCAGGCAGGTATCCGTCTTCACCCATGGCATTTTCAGACACATATTCATCCATGAATTCCTGCATGCCGGGAATAACTCCGACATGCTGCTTCTTGGCATAGATGAACAAGGGGCGCGACACCTTGTACTCGCCGGAGGCAATCGCGTCGAAGCTTGGCTTCACGCCTTCAACGGATGCACCCTTGATCTTGTCCTGGTTTTCCTCAAGGAAGGAATAGCCGAAGATACCGAATGCATCAGGATTGGCTTCAAGCTTCTGAACGATCAGGTTGTCGTTCTCGCCGGCTTCAACAAACCCACCGTCTTCACGCATGGTGTCGGAGATCGCACGAAACGCCTTCTTGTCTTCCTTGCGGAGCGCTGCGAGGCTTTTGAAGCTCTTGGCTCCTGGACGCATGACCAGCTCGACAAAGGCATCACGGGTGCCAGACGTTGGCGGGGGCCCAAGAATCTCAATCTTCTTGGCCGGTAGCGATGCATCAATGTCCGACCACATCTTGTTCGGGTTTGGAACCATCTTGCCGTCGGCACCTGGAATTTCCTTTGCCAGGGCGAGGAAGATCTGTTGCTTGGACAACATCGCGTCCGACGCGCCCTTGGAGTGCGAGAAAGTAATGCCGTCAAAGCCGACCTTAATCTCGATGATGTCTGTAACGCCATTCTTCTGGCACATTTCGAACTCGGACTTCTTGATGGCGCGGGATGCGTTGGACAGGTCAGGATGTGCTGCGCCGACGCCGGCACAGAACAGCTTCATGCCGCCACCGGTGCCGGTGGATTCAACAACCGGCGTTTTTCCTGCCGTCTTGCCGAACTGTTCAGCAACAGCAGTGGTAAAAGGGTAAACTGTCGAAGAGCCAACGATGCGAATCTGGTCGCGGGCCTGCGCAGCAGATGCCGCGGCAATGGCTGAGAGCGCAACGGTGGCCGTCAGAAGGGTGCGTTTGAGCATAATGGTTTCCCTGTGTAACTGTATGATGTTGAACGAGACGCCCCTCATGAGCATCCCTTCAAAGCGAACACGGCGACTCCTATGCCTGCCATCATGCAGTTGTGCGACAGTTACATGACAATCGAATGACAGTTTAAGTATCTGAAAAAATAGACTATTCTGCTGCCTTGGCGGTTTCCCGTGAAGCTGGCAAGGTGAATTTGAAGACGCTGCCTTCACCGCGGCGGGATGTAATGTCAAGATTGCCGCGGTGGCGCAAGGCAATATGCTTGACGATGGCCAGACCAAGCCCGGTACCGCCGCCGGAGCGGCTTTGCTGCACACTTACCCGATAAAACCTCTCCGTCAGCCGTGGCAGGTGTTCGGCATCAATACCAGCGCCATAGTCGGTGACGGCAAGCTCAATTCGGCCACGCCTGGCATCGTGACTTACGGACACATCAACACCGCGCCCGGTCGCACCGTACTTGATGGCATTTTCGATGAGGTTCTGCGTTACCTGGATCAACTCATCCCGTTCGCCGCTGACAATCATGGCCGGCGGCGCGCTGACCCGAATCTCGCAGCCTGCTTCAGATGCCCGGGCAGCCAGAAGCTCGACGCTGTAGTGTGCCACCTCGGACATGTCGACCTGGTCGGACGGTGTGCGGTGCAGGTTCATTTCAATGCGTGACAGGGACAACAGGTCATCGATCAGCCGTCGCATGCGATGGGCCTGTTCCAGCATCCTGCCGAGAAACTTGTCGCGCGCCTTTGCGTCGTTCCTGGCTGAGCCCTGCAGGGTTTCGATGAAACCTGTCATGGATGCCAGTGGCGTGCGCATTTCATGACTGGCATTGGCGACGAAATCAGCGCGCATTTTTTCAAGCTGCTGCTGCGTGGTGAGGTCACGCAACAGAACAGTCACCGCGGGAAATTGCGCCACCTTGGGTGATGCAACCGGCGTTATGAACACTTCGAACAACCTGCCACCGCCGGTGCGCCGTTCATAATGCACCTGATCCGGCGCCCCGCTGTCGGCAACACGTTCAATCGCTTCCAGCACGGCCGGCGCACGGATATGCTGGGACAGGTGCTGGCCGACCATGGCCTGACCGATCAGTTCGGTGGCCGGCGTGTTGTGGGACAGGATCATGCCGCTGTCATCCAGCATGATGAACGGATCCGGCACGGCACGTGTTATGGCATCCAGAACAGCCGCAGTATCGGGTTGCAGTCCGGCGCGACCAGCCTCATCATCACGAGGCTGGGTCCGGGTGTCATCATCTGACTGTTGCCGGTTCCAGATCATAAAAGGAATCATGATCTCAAAATCATGCCATGGCAATATGACAATCATGCAAGATGACCCGCGCGCCGGACCGGATGAGGACGAAATCTGGGCCTTCATGGAGGCCGGGTCGCAGTTTTACCCGGCAGATACCGGCCCATTGACCATCGGCGAACAACGCCGGTGCTATGACAATTTATGTGCACATTTTCATGCCGGAAGGCCGAACGGCATGCGGGTGGCGGACAGGACCTGCACAGGCCCCGCCGGTGAAGTCGCGTTGCGCCAGTACCTACCTGCCACGCGCAGCACTGACGGCGCGGTCATCTACATGCATGGCGGTGGCTTTATCCTGGGCGGTCTCGACAGTCATGACGACATCTGCTGCGGTATTGCCGAGCATGCCGGTGTGACGGTGATGGCGATTGATTACCGGCTGGCCCCGGAACACATCTTTCCCGCTGCGTTCGACGACTGCACAGTGGCGGTAAACTGGGTTTTTGAGCACACTGATCATCTCAATATCAATCCCGGCCGAATTGTACTTGCCGGCGATTCAGCCGGCGGCACCCTGGCCGCGGCGGTCTGCCTCGCACGGCGCGACCAGAGTCTGAAAATGCCAATCGGGCAGGTGCTGATCTACCCGGCCTTCGGCGGGGACAAGACCCGGGGGTCTTTTGTCTCACGCCGTCATGCGCCGGGCCTCACCACTGCCGACATGGAGTACTACGAACAGATGTATCTGGGCTCGGATGCAGGGGAAAACCGGTCGTCAAAGTTTTACGCGCCATTGCTTGAGAGCAATTTTTCAAACCTTCCGCGGGCGTTTCTGGTGGCGTGCGAATGGGATCCGCTGCGCGATGACTGTTTTGAATATGCCCGCTGCCTGCAGTCAGGCGGTGTTGAAGCACAGGTGCGCCATGAACCGGAACTGGTGCACGCCTGCTTGCGGGCACGGCACTCGTCGCCTGCGGCAAAAGCCATGTTTGACGCCGTCACCGATACAATTTCAGGCATGTTGCAATGACCAGGGCCAGGATCCATTGATCATCAACCAGTTTCCCCGCCGGGTGCACGAGATCGAAAACCAGTGGATCACCTTGTCCGATGGCACGCGGCTGGCAGCCCGCATCTGGCTGCCCGCAGACGCCGAAGACAGCCCGGTGCCGGCCATTTTGGAGTACCTGCCCTATCGCAAGCGTGACGGCACCGTTGAACGCGATCACCTGACCCATCCCTATTTTGCCGGCCACGGCTATGCCTGCGTGCGTGTAGACATGCGCGGCAGTGGTGAATCCGACGGCGTACTGGAGGATGAGTACAGCCAGCAGGAGCTTGATGACGGGATGGAGATCATCAACTGGCTCGCCGAACAGGACTGGTGCAGCGGCAGGGTCGGCATGATGGGTATCTCGTGGGGCGGCTTCAACTCGCTGCAGGTCGCCGCCATGCGGCCGGAACCGTTGAAAGCCATCATCACCCTGTGCTCCACCGATGACCGGTACGCCGATGACATTCACTTCAAGGGCGGATGCCTGATCAACGAAAACCTCGGCTGGGGCGCCACCATGCTGTCTTATTCATCACGCCCGCCGGACCCGGCGCTGGCTGGTGACGGCTGGTTCGACACCTGGATGCAGAGGCTCGATAACGAGCCTTTCCTGGCGGCGCGATGGTTGCAGCACCAGCGCCGTGACGACTACTGGAAGCATGGCTCGGTGTGCGAAGACTATTCGTCCATAGAAGCCGCCGTGCTAGCCGTCGGCGGCTGGAACGATGCCTATTCCAACGCCGTCTTCCGGATGCTGGCGAACCTGAAAGCACCGGTGAAGGCCATTGTCGGCCCCTGGGCGCACAAATATCCGCATTTCGCCGTTCCCGGCCCACGCATCGGTTTCCTGCAAGAAGCGCTGAGATGGTGGGATTTCTGGCTGAAAGGCGAGGCGACGGGCGTGCTGAGTGATCCGGCCGTGCGCGTCTACGTCATGGCATCCACCGCGCCGGCAGCCCTGCCGGACCATATTCCCGGCAACTGGATATCGGAAACCAGCTGGCCCGGTCAGACCAGCACGCCGAACCGGCTTTACCTGACACCGGACGGATTGCGGGAGGCGCCCGGCGAAGAGGCGGCGCTCAGCCTTTGTTCGCCGCAGACAACCGGACGCGATGGCGGCGAGTTCTGCGTTATCTGGCTGGGGCCAGAGTTCGCCGGTGACCAAGCCCGCGACGATGCCGGGTCTGTGGTCTTCGATACACCCGTTCTCGGCGCTGACCTGGATCTGGTCGGCGCGGCCGAACTGGAGCTGGAGTTTACCAGTGACAAGCCGGTTGCCCTGCTGGCGGCGCGGTTGAGCGATGTGCGCCCGGACGGCCGCATATCCCGCATATGCTATGCGCTGCAGAACCTGACTCACGTTGTCAGTCACGAGCATCCCGAGACGCTTGAACCGGGGGAGAGGTATTTCTGCCGCATCAGGCTGGACGATGTCGCCCGCTCCGTGCCGGCCGGTCATCGGCTTCGGCTGTCCCTGTCGACCTGCTACTGGCCGATGATGTGGCCGGCCCCGGAACCGGTCACGCTGGACATCCATACCGCCAGATCCTGGCTGACGGTGCCGGTGCGGTCATCTGGTCCGGATGAAACCGCACCGGTATTTCCCGAACCCGTGTCGGCGCCCCCTGCCGACATGATCGAATTGCGCGCGCCGTCAAACTCGCGTGAACAGACAGAAGATGATGCAACCGGCGAGGTTATTATTGCAATCGTTGATGATTTCGGCCTGTACCGGAACGCCGAACACGGCCTCATCACCGGCGGGGTTGGACGGGAAACCCACAGTATTCGCGCCGACGACCCGCTATCAGCGCGCATGACGACGCACTGGACCCAGGAACTGCAGCGCGATGACATTATGCTGCGCACCGACACCTGGTCGTCAATGCGCTCTTCGGCCAGCCATTTTCACCTGACCGCCCGCATTGAAGCCTGGCACAATGACAAGCTGGTGTTTGAACGGGATTTCGCCGAAGACATCGAACGCGACCTCAACTGATCACGAACAGTCAGATGGTTCTACTTGGACTGGGCTTCGTCGATGATGGCGTTGAGCCGGTCCGGTTCGACCAGCACCAGCCCGCCGCGGGTTTTCTCAACGACGTTCTTGCGTGAAAGGCTGGCCAGTTCCCGTGTCACCACTTCGCGTTGCGTGGAAATCCTGTCAGCCAGTTCGCGCTGCAGCGGCGGTGGCGACACGATGCGTTGCTTTTCATTGCCCATGCGCGGGCGTGACAGGCGCAGCAATTCGGCACACAGGCGCTGCTTTGCTGTCAGGAAGGCATATTCACCGAGCCGCTGGTTCAGGGTGCGTACCCGGTCCGCCAGCATCTTCATCACTGACAGCCCGACCGACGGTATGGTGGTGCAGGCATCGCGGAACACAGCGTCCGGCATCACACAGATACGGGTTTTCTCAAGCGCGGTAACATTGGCCGACCGTGGCAACCCGTCTATGGCCGCCATCTCGCCGAAATAGCGGCCGCCCTGCATGTCGTCGAGAATGACTTCGCGGCCCGAGGCCGTGCGCAGCAGAACGCGGACCCGGCCGTCCACCACGAACAGCACTTCAGCCGTCTCGTCTTCATAGTCGATGATGAGCTCGTTCTCCGCAACGGAACGCCAGACGCAGTGCACCGACAAACGGCGGGCGTCACCTTCTCCAAGTGTTGCAAACAGCGGTATGTCCCTGATCTCATCCACGACGGCGATGATGTGCTGCAATGAAACTTTTTTCAACCATTATACCAACGCAAAGCCGCTGGTATCGGCACGCAATATCCAGTTAATCCAGCATGTGCAAATTTTCACATAACGCAAACATGAGCGGCCCTAGGGTACCAGTCAACCAAAAGACACAGACAAAACATGGAGGTGATTTGACATGATGCTTTTTGCACGTAACCAAATTCTACCCTTGTCGCTGGTCATCGTTCTGTCTGTAATCGCGATGACCTGGGTGACCAATGCCTCCCTCAACAAAAAGCCGGCTCTTGTCTCGAAAGTGGTGTCCATGATACCGCATCAACAAACCGAAAACACCGAAAAAAATAATTGTTACAGGTACTTACGGACCGCCAGACATGCAGGTTCCAGCTATTGGTGGCAGAAGTATAAGAGCTGCGCTGCAGCGCTTTAGCTGAAGCAACCAATTCGGGATGCAGGGTTCCACCCCCGGGCCCTGCATCCCACAAATGTTCGCGTACCGGACGCGAAACTGCGTGCACTTTTGTTCAAAACAGTCGCCGACATCCCAACGCAGGCACGCTGCTGTCCGCGCAGCCTGATGGTTGTGATCCAAGCATCTCAGGTCGCCCCCCAGTTGCTCTACACCGGTTGCTGTTGAAGTTGGCTTTCTTTGCCAACTTGTCTTTGCCGGGCTTGACCGGGTGATGACAGTTTGGGGAGACAGGTCACGCTATGGATTTTCTCCAATGAACCCGGCAATCGCTTTCGCCGCCGAACTCCAGTTTTCCCGAGCGGTAAGACCCGATTTTTTCGGGGGTGCAAGATCATGATTGCCGAAAGCGGACCAGAAAACCTCAAAATGCGCCGGCAACTCATACCCTGAGACTTCATCCTTGTTGCCGAACGGATCGCGTTCGCCCTGCACGATCAGCGCCGGGCATGTGATCGCCGGCAGATGTTCGGTTCGCAGGCTGTCAGGCTTGCCGGGCGGGTGAAACGGATAGCCCAGGCATACCAGGCCGGCAACGTCAGCGCCTGTTTGCGCGTCTGCGGCAATCATGCTGGCCACCCGGCCGCCCATGGACTTGCCGCCGATGAACACGGCTTTATCCGGAAACCGGGATATGACCTGCTGAAATTCCTCGATCAGCACCGGCATGCGCGGCGGCGGGCGCCGTTTGCCGTCGGCCCGGCGCGCCCGCATGTAGGCAAACTCAAATCTCACAACCCGAATGCCAAGACCTGCCAGCAGGCCGGCCATATCGGTCATGAACTCCGAATCCATGGGCGCACCTGCGCCATGGGCCAGCAGTAAAACAGGGCCGTCGTCCGGGCCATCATGCAGAAAAGGAACTGGTGCGGGCATAAAGGAACCTCAGCCGAGCCAAGACGGTCCGGCGCGTTGCTCGGTCAGTAGGGAGATTGCGGGAAGAAGCGATCGTAGATCAGGGCGAATCGTCCCGATGATTGTAGGCGGTCGAGACCAAAGTCCAGCACTTTTCGCAAATCATTGTCCTCACGACGCACCGCCATGGACAGCGGTTTCGAAAACCGTGACCGGTCCAGGTAACCACGCCCGACGAAATGGCAACACTGCCGGGAAATCGAGCCCTGCAACCAGAACATCAGGCGAAACGCGTCATCAAACACGATGTCCACCTTGCCGGTGCGGGCTGCATCATAAAGGCCTTCGTGGTTCGGAAAAGACACCAGCAATGAGCGGTTGAAATACTGCTTGATGAAGCTGGCGTGGGTCGTGCCCTCGCGAACCCCGATGCGCTTGCCGGCCAGGGCGCGGATGTCGGTCTTCCTGATCGGGCTGGAGGTACGTGTTGCAAAGCGGCCGAAGGGACGCAGGAACGGTCGGGTAAACTCCAGTTTGCTGAAATCCAGCTCGTCGCGCGCTTTCATATAGACGGCAACATCGGCCTCATTGCCGGTCAGCGCGCTCTCCATGTTTTTCGTGTCCTGAATGACGAATTCGCACTTTATTTTCAGGTCCGTGCACATGGAATCGACGGACAGAGGCAGAAATCCAGTCAGCGCCCCGGTATTGTCACGGAATGCAAACGGCGGAAAACTGGTATCAACCGCAAACCGGACACGGCGCACCTTGCGCAGACTGGTGGTCACATCGACTTTCGCAACCTGCCGGAACAGCGGCAGTTCATCGGCCGCGGTTGCAGCACTGCCCGTGACTATGACCAGCCCGAAAAAAGCGGTGATCATAATGTAAGAATGCCACCCGCGTTGGCGAATGGGCAGAGCAACAGTGTTCATTCCGGCCTCAGCTCAAACCACATCATACATGCCGCGCAAATCAACAGGTGCGGACACGGATTATGAGTAGCGAATTTGCACCGGCATAGAAAGACCTGAGCGCCTGTAAACAGGGTTAAACTGGAAAATGTAATGTTTGGGGCGATTTGCGCGCCAAAGTGCTGATCGGGATGAACCCGGCAAAACTGGAGCGGGTGAAGGGAATCGAACCCTCGTCTTAAGCTTGGGAAGCTTCTGCTCTGCCATTGAGCTACACCCGCACCGCCCAATACCATTAAACGTCATCACTCCAGCGGTCTGTCAACCGGGATCACGCCGTGCTGACAATTATGTCATCACGTGGATTTCATGGTAGTGTCGGCGCTTTGATAACGCTAGTTTCCCCGCCCATGAATGAAATTATCCATCCGCTCGTTGCCGAGTTTGAGCCCATCGACCCGGCGAAGTTCAAGAACCCGGATCTGACCGCGCTGGGTGAAGTGCGTGCCAGCGTCAGCCTGAGCGCGCTGGAGACGTTGTGGATCAATACCGGCACGCTGTGCAACATCACCTGCGCCAACTGCTACATCGAATCGTCGCCAACCAACGACCGGCTGGAATATTTCAACCTGGCCGACGCGGAATCGCTGCTCGACGAGATTGCCGAGCTCAAACTCGGCACCAGGGAGATCGCCTTTACCGGCGGCGAACCGTTCATGAACCCGGACATGCTGGCCATGATGGAAGCCGCCCTGTCGCGCGGTCATGACGTGCTGGTGCTGACCAACGCGATGCAGCCCATGCAGCGTCTCAAGGTCAAGGCCGGACTGGTCGACATGAACGAACGTTTTCCGGGACGCATCATCCTGCGGGTCAGCCTCGACCATTACAGCAAAGCGCTGCACGAGAAAGAGCGCGGGCCAAATACCTGGAACAAGGCCGTTGCCGGCATGGACTGGCTGAACGCGCAGGGCTTCCAGATCACGATCGCCGGGCGCACCTGCTGGGGCGAGACCGACGACATCTCCCGCACCGGCTACCGTGACCTGATTGCCGTGCGCGGATGGCGCATCGAGCCGGCCGACCGGGGCCAGCTGGTGCTGTTTCCGGAAATGAACGAAAAGGCCGACGTGCCTGAGATCACCACCGCGTGCTGGGACATTTTAAGCAAACGCCCGGATGAACAGATGTGCGCGACGAGCCGCATGGTGGTGAAACGCAAAGGGGCCGATGCGCCTGCGGTGTTGCCATGCACCCTGCTGCCCTATGACGGTGACTTTGAAATGGGCTCCGATCTTACTTCATCACTCACCGCCAACGGCGGCAACTTTGCCGACGGCGCGGTGAAGTTGAACCACCCGCACTGTTCGAAATTCTGTGTGCTGGGTGGAGCCAGTTGTTCAGGTTAGGCTGG
>JBPCVV010000296.1:0-7987 GCA_051010195.1 Anderseniella sp.
CGGCCGAGGAAACCGAAAAGGCGGCCCGCAAGTCGGCCGCCAAGCCAGCGGCCAAGGCGGAAACCGCGCCGGTCCAGCCTGCCGCTGCACCTGCTGAAACCAAGATCGTGCACGAACTCACCCCGGCGCAGGTAGATGAATTACGGCTGGCGCTGACCGATCTGGCAGCCGCCAAGCGCCTGCTGGTGCCCGACCAGCCCAAGTGATGAGAGATATCTCCAAGAATTATCGGCCCGCAACTGAACTTGCAGGCTCTTCTTTTGTAGCGGGTGAATGTTATACTCCGCTCCAGTCGGAGCGTAGCGCAGCCCGGTAGCGCACTTGTCTGGGGGAAATTGACCCCCAAATCTTAAGACATCATTTTTTCAACCGCTTGCGCGAGAACCTACGCCTGCCACGCCGTTTCAGCACCCCGCTCACGGATGATTGTCGCGCAGGCGACTGCGCCAGATTGCGTTGAAGGGCGACATTTGAAAGACATTGAGATAGCATCCAGAGCCTCTCTTCGTTCATCGGAGAAACCGAATTGCCGGATACTATAAATTGTTCAGCCGTTTATCCAACGCTTGCCGTATCAAGCGTGCAGGACACCTGCTCTTGGTATGTAGAAAAACTCGGTTTCACTCTCCGGTTTTTGTGGGGAAAGCCGCCCACACACGGCGCAATACTGCTCGGCAACGCGTGTGTCCACTTTTGGAATGGCACTCCCCAACTGGGGGAGAATTGGCTCTATTTCGATATCGATGATTTGGAAGCCATGTGTAAGCGCGCCCACGCCAATGGTGTAAATATCTCCAAAGCACCCGAAGACTATGCATGGGGTATGCGGGAGTTTAATGCCGCCGATCTTAACGGTTACAAGATCAGGTTTGGCCAACATGTTGGCTAACTATCTATGTGCGGACTTGCCTCTTTTCCGCCCTTCATACTGGCAAATGTCAAAGTCGGTTTTGTCCGCATAGCTGCCATCTGTGCGCCATGCGGCCAAATGATACACTGTTGGAACAAGTGAGAAGCGTTTGAGTTCACAGCTTGGTTATTGCCCAAAAGAAAAGCAGAGTAAGAAAGCCGGTTGCGGCATAACCGACTGCCATTGTTTCAACATTCAAGATAATTCCACCTTAATCTGCTGTTTCCCGATTGGCACAGAACTGGCGCGGTTGCGTACTAGGCGCAAATGAAAGCGCGCAAATGTACTTTGAAGCGAATCTCAGCGCTGTGCAATGAAATTACGCTACGTCAATGTGAATATCGTAAATCCGTAATTTGAGAATTGGCAAATGGCAACAATCGATCTACACGTTCACCTGGGCCCAGCGGGCTCTGATCCGGTGGGACTTTTGGTGGGACTTTTTAGGTCATTGGTGGTAATTAGTGGCGCTAGAGTCACATAATGTTCTTGCAGCAAAATTTTGATCTTGCGGGTTTTCGAGAAAATATCTAGAAATAACAAACGGTTATATAATGTCGGAGCGTAGCGCAGCCCGGTAGCGCACTTGTCTGGGGGACAAGGGGTCGTGGGTTCGAATCCCGCCGCTCCGACCATTTTCTTCAAATCAATGTCCGAAGTTTTTACTACTTGTCATCTGGCTCGGGCGTTCCGAACGGGGCGATCTTCGGATCGGAGTAGGGGCCGGACACGCTTTCGGACTGCTGCTGCATCTCTGTTGGCAGCTGGTCCTTGTCGACGCGCACCGTGTAGATGTGGCGCTCCAGGTCAACAAGGATGACCCCGAACTTGGTGTCGATTGCCGAAACGGAAACATTGAGCTTCTGAGCGACGACAGCGATGGACGGCTTGTCCTCCGGACATTGCACATTCATCATTACCATTTCACCCATGCGGACTTACTCTCTACAGACGTTTCGAGCCCCGGCGCAGTTTCCGGTATCCGGCAAGTTTACCGGAAACCGCGCCGGTCTTCCATGTGTTTACACGATCGGGTTCACCTGCGTGGCGAGGTCCGTCGGGCTGATGATCCCGAAGCCGATTTCATTGTCCCATCCGGCAGGCCCGGAAGGCTTTACCGCACTGTCCCTGACAGCCTGGGCAAGATCGGCTGATGACATCATGCTGGGCGGCAGGCTGGTACGTACCGCCGCCACGCACCCGGCCGCGACCGGACACGCCGTGGATGTCCCGCCATCGGCACTGCCCACACCAAAGGCATTCGATCCGTTAAAGTGCGTATAGGCGGCAATGTCGGGTTTTTCTGTTGCCAGGGGCGCTTGCCCCGGACCCCTTGACGAGTAGCCAACCCGATCCTGATTGACGTCCACACCTGCCACTGACAATACATCCGGATGGGAGTTGGCGCCGGTGATGACATCGGTCGTAACGCCCTGGCAGCGTCCGTCCGGGCAATCAGTGCCGCAATTGCCGGCCGCAAACAGGATGTCAGCGCCCGACTGGGCGAGGCTGCCGACGATCAGGTTGAACGGGTGGTTCGGATTGTCTGCATAGCGTCCGGGATGGCCGACCGGGAAATCCCAGCTGTGATGGAACATGCCCCAGCTGTTGTTGACGACGAGAGAGTGATAGGGCCGTTCGTCTTCCGGTTTGCGCATCATGGTCAGCATGACGTTGTACGCCTGGACCGCGTCACTCAGGAACCCGTCCATCACTGATCCGCCGCTCGTTGTTGACCCGAGAAGCGGGAAGTCGAGCAAGGTGCATTCAGGCGCAGCAATCGAGGCGCAGTAGGCGCACATGGTGCCGTGGTCAACCGGATACTCGCCCGGCTTGATGTTGGGCGTCGGCGTCCAGAAAATATGTGGGTCGAGCCTTGCCGACAGGCCACGCTGTCGCAAATGGGCAAGATTTATGCCGGTATCAACTATGGCAACGGCGACGCCGTCGCCGCTCAGGTGGCGGCGTGACAGTTGGCTGACACCAAGCAACCCGCGAACATCGGCTGCATTGCCCCTGGCCGGGTCTCCCGGGCAAATCGGCGTCAATCCCACCTGGGCATCACAAAACACCCGCGGTCCGTCTTTGCCGGTGCTGGTCAGCGAGGAGATCTGTTCGGAATCCACCATGCCGCGGACAACGAACTGCTTGTCTTTGCTGGTCGCTGTCATTCTGAAACTCTTTGCAGTCGGCTTGGCCATCCCCATGGGGACCGCTGCAAAACTTGTGTCGAGTATGACACCATCTGGCAGATCTCGCTCGGCCCCCTTGTCTATGCCTGCACCGGCCTGGGATCCGGATGCAAATGACTCCGCAGATACGCGTGCTGATTCACGGGCAGTATCGGTTGCCGGGATAACGATCAGAACAGGAATGGCGACCATGTCTAAATCCTCCGAATTTGGGTATGTGGCACTTCCCGGATGCGTCGGTCATTGTTGCCGAAGCGGTTTTTCGCCGGGGCAGATGATCGCTGGCCACTTGGCGATCCATTAGAGCGATTGTTCAATGTCGACCGGTCGTAAGTCTGTGGCAAACCGCACACCTTGCCCGATATCAGCTAAAACAATAATCGCATCAAAGGTTGGGCGGAAACGAGCAGTTGATTAGGCAAATTGCTTTAGCTGATCCAGCATGTCTCTACGGGGTCTGACGCATCAGGACGCCATGAGACCAAAGCTACTGCCTGTCGGCTTTTGCCATCCACGAGATAATCGCCATTGCACCCGGCAGCCAGGCGAGGCCGGCCACCGCATAAAACAGAAACTGCCAGATGCCGTGAACGGTTGACAGATAACGTGCGCCGAGCGCCATGGCGACCAGCGAGTAGATGATCAGGAAGGCCAGAAAAATGAAGGTCCCGATGAGTTTCCGGGTGCGGGCAGGGATCATGAGGCCTGACCCTAAACCGGCACTGTCATGGTCTTGTTGCGCCGCTCATAGGGGATGAACCCCATCTTCTGGTAAAGCCCGAGTGCATGCGGAGCATCCAGTGTGCAGGTCTCCACATGCAGGCTCTCAGGCTTGCCCGCCCAGGCCGTGCGCACGGCTTCCGATAATAACCACTTGCCGATTCCGAGCCCGTGAAACTCGGGCAACAGGCCGAAATAGGCCAGCCAGCATTTTTCGGTGTCACGGACGTCGATCTCGAAATACCCGGCCGGGTTGCCGGCGCAGTAGGCAACATAGACAGCGACGCCGTCCGCGTTGATGGCTGCCGCCAGCTGGTCGTCGCTCAACAGCTTGCGGTCTATCCAGTGATGTTCGCTGCCGACTGCATCGTACAGGTACCGGTAATAACTGACCGTCGGATCCAGAACATGCATCAGCGCCAGTTTGAGGTTGGCGGGCGGCATGACCCGCAGTGACGGCG
This sequence comes from Anderseniella sp., assembly GCA_051010195.1. Classification (GTDB taxonomy): domain Bacteria; phylum Pseudomonadota; class Alphaproteobacteria; order Rhizobiales; family Aestuariivirgaceae; genus Anderseniella. The sequence goes on from JBPCVV010000296.1 coordinate 4,284, forward strand.
GATGATCCATGGACAGGAATGTTACCGTCGTCTCGATATCCCGGGTCTGCTGTTTCACGGTTGCCGGCTTCTTCTTGTTGCCAAACCCTGAAGATGGAATCTTGCGCTTCATGTAGCGGTTGCTCTCTGTATCTTCAGCCGGTTTCGACAGGGGTGTCGGGATCACTGCCCCAGTCAACCCAGGAACCATCATAGAGGGAATTTGCGTTGTGCCCGACGAGTGTCAGACCCAGCGTGAGGATTGCAGCCGTGACCCCTGATCCGCAAGAGGTAATGACCGGTTTGGCCAGGTCAATTCCGGCGTCTTCGAAGACCTTGGCAATGGCCTCGGTGGATTTCACCGTGCCGTCCTCGTTGAGCAGCGTCTTGTAGTGCACATTGACCGCTCCCGGCATGTGACCGCCGCGCATCCCTGCTCGCGGCTCGGGCTCCTGAGCCGAAAACCGGGCCGGGGATCTGGCATCGGCGATCTGTTGCGAGCCGGAACTGATCGCGCTGTAGATATCCTGCTTGTCACGCACGCTGGATGCGGCATAGCGCGCACTCATGTGTCGCGGCTGGCGTGGCAATGGAGGGCCGTCTTCAAGGGGCCGGTCTTCGGCCAGCCATTTTGGCAAGCCGCCGTCGAGAATGGCGACATCTGTGTGGCCGAAAGTCCGGAACATCCACCAGACGCGTGCGGCGGAAAACAGGCCGGCACCATCGTAAACCACGACACGCATGCCATCTCCTATCCCCATTTTTCTCATGCGCGAGGAGAATTTTTCCGCCGGCGGCATGGTGTGCGGCAGCGCACTGGTCTCGTCCGATATGTCGTCGATATCGAAGAACACGGCGCCGGGAATGCGTTGTTCATCATATTCCTCGCGGCCATTGCGGCCGGCATCGGGCAGATAATAAGACGCATCCAGGATAACAATGTCGGGTGCATCCAGGCGCTCTTCCAACCACGCGGTTGAGACCAGGTTTTCGCGCTCGTCGAGGAGTGTCGGCATGTAACTACTTTCGTCTCAAACAGTCAGCACTGTTGTTGGTGTGCGGGCTCTCAGGGTCGGGACCCTAGTCCATCAGGGCCAGCCTGAACCTGCGATTGTTCCGGCCCTTCTTCTCGATCTTGGTAATGGCAATGTTGCCAATCTCGGCCGTGGAAGCAACGTGCGTTCCGCCGCATGGCTGCAGGTCGACGGCGCCGTCCTCTCCAATCGCGATCAGCCTCACCTTGCCCGAACCCATTGGCGGCTTTACCGACATGGTGCGAACCAGGCCGGGGTTGGCCTCCAGTTCCGCGTCGGTGATCCAGCGCTGCGAAATCGCATGGTCAGCCGCGACTAGGTCCTGCAGACCTGCCGACAGGGTGTCCTTGTCAATCGCGCCGGGGTCATCAATGTCGAAATCCAGCCTCCCGCCTTCCGGGGAAATCTGGCCGCCGGTAACTGGAAACGGCACCAGTGCACACATCAGGTGCAGTGCGGTATGAACCCGCATCATGGCGAACCGGCGCGGCCAGTCTAGAACAAGTTCGATATTCTCACCGACCGCCGGCAGCATGGCGCCTGCCTCTGCTACATGGACGATTTGAGTGCGGTCTTCACCATACACGGTGGTGGCAATGGTTATGCTTGAACCATCCGCCAGTGTCATGCTGCCGCTGTCTCCGGGCTGGCCGCCGCCGGTTGCGTAGAAATTGGTCCGATCAAGCACGATGCCGCCGCGGTCATTGATCTCCAGCACTTGGGCGGTGCAGCGCTTGAGAGAGGCATCGTCACGAAACAGGGCTTCGGTCATTGGTTCAAACTCACTCTACTTTCACGCCTCAGGGTCTGCGGTGACGTCGGGAACGCTCACCGGCGCTTCCATCCAGTCTGGCACCGGCAGGTCTTTCGAGCGCAGGAACTCCGGATTGTACAGCCGTGACTGGTAGCGCGATCCATAGTCGCACAGCACCGTCACGATGGTGTGCCCCGGTCCCATTTCATTCGCGAGTTCCATGGCACCTGCTATGTTCACTCCCGTCGATGCACCCATGCACAGGCCCTCGTCCTTCAGAAGATCGAAGACGATTTCCACGGCCTGGGCATCGCCGATCCGCCAGGCATGATCAATCGGCGCGCCTTCGAGATTGGCCGTGATGCGGCCCTGGCCGATGCCTTCCGAGATCGAGCTGCCTTCCGCCTTGAGTTCGCCGGTGGTGAAAAAGCTGTACAGGGCCGCGCCATGCGGGTCTGCCAGCCCGATGCGGACATCCTTGTTGCGCTGCTTGAGCGCCATGCCGGTGCCGACAACGGTCCCGCCGGACCCGGCGGCACAGATAAAGCCGTCAATCTTGCCATCGGTCTGTTCCCAGATTTCCGGCCCCGTGGTTTCGATATGGGCCTGCCGGTTGGCGACATTGTCAAACTGGTTTGCCCAGATCGCGCCGCCTTCGCGATCCTCGTTCAACCGCTCTGCCAGCCGGCCGGAATAGCGGACAAAATTGTTGGGGTTCTTGTAAGGCGCTGCGGGAACCTCGACCAGTTCCGCGCCGAGCATGCGAAGCGTGTCCTTTTTCTCCTGGCTCTGGGTGTCCGGGATGACGATGACCGATTTGAATCCCATGGCATTGGCGACCATGGTCAGGCCAATGCCGGTATTGCCGGCGGTGCCTTCAACAATGGTGCCGCCGGGTTTCAGCCGGCCCGACTTGATGGCGTCACGGACGATGAACAGCGCGGCACGGTCTTTCACCGATTGGCCCGGGTTCATGAACTCCGCCTTGCCCAGGATCATGCAGCCGGTAAGCTCCGAGGCCTTGCGCAGTTTGATGAGTGGCGTGTTGCCGATGGCCGAAATTACGTCAGGTGCAAACTTCATGGATGTGTTCCGTTGTGAGCCGGGCGGGGCGCGCGCCGCAGTGAGGCTGGTCAGGTGAGATGTTTGGCTGCAGGCCAGCCGTGTGTCAACGGCCCCAGGGGCAATCTCAGCCTGATTTTTCCATAAATCCATCCAGCAAGCCGGGCCTCCACTTGCGGTAGTCGTAATTGGGATCAAGCGAGTTGGCGATACATTCCGATGTCGGGAGATAGCTGGAATTGGGCATGTGGAACCAGCGCAGAAAATCCCCCGTATTGATCACATGATCAAGATAGAGCTCGAGAATTTGCCTGCTGTACCAGTGGTACTCTCCATTGAGGCAGGAGCTTATGAGGCTTGTGTCCATCTGCTATGACCACGCTTTCATCGCTGATAGTGTGTCACGGATTTCGACAAAGGGCCAGAATGCGCTAGCGCACTTGTGAAACCAGGTCTGACAATTCGCTGGCGCTGGCCAGGGAGATGCCGGTGATGGTGTCCTCGCGGCCGCGAATTTCATAAGTTTCGGTTGCGAGTTCGTCCTGGTTTACATTTGCCGTCTGCAGAACCGTCGCTGACACCACGATTTCCTTGCCGAGTTGTTTGGTCAACGCTTCCAGCCTGCTGGCGGTATTGACCGTGTCACCAAGCGCGGTGATACGTTCGCCTGCCGAATGGGCCTTGCTGATCCCGATGCGGCCCAGAATGGCTTCACCTGTGTGAACGCCGATCCCGATGCGCAATGGTTCGGACAAGGTGGCCTCGTGGACCGCGTTCAACTCGTCCAGCGCCGCACTGATCTCAAGCGCGGCACGAAGCGCCTCGGCGGCGCCGTGCCCGTCTTCATCGTCCATGCCGAAAATCGCCATGATGCC
>JBPCVV010000297.1:0-24430 GCA_051010195.1 Anderseniella sp.
CCGGTTTCGCGCAACACCAGCGGATGACGCATCATTTCCCTGAACGTCATTGAGGTCAGCTTGCTCAAGGGTTCGCCGCGCGCCGTGAAAGCGACAATCCGCGAGGAGTTCAGCCGGATGGTTTCAAACTCCCGGCTGGCAGGAACATCGCCGACCACGCCGATGTCAGCCTCGTAACTCTGCAGGCGCTCGATCGCGGTTTCGGTGTTGCCGCCGTGCACCGAGATGAACACGCCGGGATTTGTGGCGCGGAACGGGGTCAGCACATGCAGGATGTGATGGGCGGCGTCGGCGACAATGTTCAGCTGGCCGGTGCGCAGCGTCTGGGTTTCTGACAGGTAATCCAGCGCCTGCTGCTCAACCTCGAACAAGCGGTAGGTGATTTCGAGCAGCTTCTTGCCGGCCTCGGTGACCCGTATCTGCTTTCTCTGCCGGTCAAACAAACGAATGTCGTATTCGGCCTCTAGCTTGCGCACCTGGTCGGAAATCGCCGGTTGTGTGAGATGCAACGCTTCCGCAGCCCGCGAAAACCCGCCGTGAATGGCGACGTTGTGAAATGCGCGCAATTGCACATAGCGCATGGCCAGAGCCTTTCAATCCATCGATAAATCATATGAGTGGATAAAAACTATCGCTTTGAGCTATGGGTTGCAAGAGAGAGACAATGAACGGTTATGACCTGCCGTCCATGCCGACATTTGTGCTGGTTGCGCATATGGCGGGCCTTTCATTGTCAATATGCCAGACCTGAACCGGATCCTTGAACGCCATGCAACTATCGGTATTCCTGCTCAATCTGACCGCCGCCATCGTTCTGCTGTTGTATTCGACACGCATGGTCAGGACCGGAGTCGAGCGCGCTTTTGGTGCCGAACTACGCAATGTGTTCATGCTGTCGCGGCGCAGCACGGTGCTGAATTCTTTTGCCGGCGTGCTGGCCGCTGCGGCGTTGCAGAGTTCTACCGCCGTTGTGCTGCTGGTATCAGGATTTGCCGCGACCGGCGTAATGGGGGTGACGGGGTCGCTTGCAGTGGTGCTTGGAGCTGACCTGGGTACCGCGGTGGCGGTGCAATTTCTAAGCCTCGATATCGCCTGGCTGATCCCGGTGCTGCTGGTCACCGGCGGGCTGCTGTTCCTGAAAGGCTCGGCCCGGGTCATCAAGCAGATGGGCCGGGTGGTCATGGGGGTGGCCTTCATCCTGCTGTCCCTGCGCATGATCGGAGATGCCACCGAACCCTTGCGCTCCAGTCCTTATCTGCAACCGGTTGTGCAGCATCTCAGCCAGGACCTGCTGACCGCGTTTGCCGGCGGCGCCGCGCTCGCCTTCGTGTTTCATTCCAGCGTGGCGGCGATCCTGATGCTCGCGGCCTTTTGTGCGCAGGGGCTGCTGCCGCTGGAAGCAGGCCTACCACTGGTGCTTGGAGCCAATGCCGGCAGTGGCCTGATTGCAGTTTGGCTGACCCGCAACCTGCACAGCAAGGCACGCCGCATTGCCGTGGGCAATCTTGTCGTTCGAGTGTTCGGCGGGATTGCAGCGTTGGCATTGTTGCGCCACGTGGACCTGCCGCTGGATGCCGTTGCCAGCACCCCGGCGCGCCAGCTTGTCAGTTTCCATTTGCTGTTCAATGCGGTGCTGCTGATTGCCTTCCTGCCGCTGGTCGTGCCGCTGGCCGCGCTGAGCAGACACCTGGTTGCGGCTGAAGATGACCTTGCGCAGGGCAGCACACGGCCCGCCAGCGCACTTGATCGCAGTGTCTTGACCAATCCCGGCCTGGCGCTGGCCAGCGCGACGCGTGAACTGTTGCGCATGAGCGAGCAGATTGAACTGATGCTGTCGCCGGTGATGGAACTGTTTGTCTCAACCGACCCCCAAGCGGCCGCGCGGATCAAGGAGATTGAAAAACAGGTCAATGAAGCCCAGACGGACATCAAACTCTACCTGGCCGAACTGAACCAGGGACAATTGTCGCCGGACCAGGCCAGGCGCAGCATGGACCTGACCGGTATTGCCATAAGCCTGGAGCGGGTCGGCGATATCATTACCAAGGACCTGCTGCGGCTGACCGGCGAAATGCGCAAGAAGAAGCTGACGTTTTCCAACGCGGGCTGGAACGAGCTGACCCGGTTGCATGCCCGAGTGCTGGCCAACATGCAGTTGTCGCTGAATGTGCTGGTATCAGAAGATGTTGAGTCAGCGCGTCAGCTGGTTGAGGAAAAGGAATACGTGCGCACGCTGGAAGAGGAATCTCATGATGCCCATCTGGCCCGGCTGGGGCAGGGCACCTCGCAAAGCATAGCGACCAGTGACATTCACCTGGAAACCGTGCGCGCGCTCAAGGAAATCAACTCCAGGTTCATCACCTTTGCCTACCCGATCCTGAAAAAGAGCGGTTTGCTGCTCGACAGCCGGTTGGTCGACGCAAGATTGTAGGACACAATAAATATTATACATTGATCTGAAATATCGATTTCTCAAATACAACAGGACTACCTAAATTCGCAGCGATCGTTTCTGGCGCGGGCGAATTTGTGGAGGCAGCCGACATGAAAGCAAACCTGGACACTGATCCTGCACCGGCTATCGAGGAACCAAGGCTGGGAGAGCCATATCTGCTGACGCCAGGCCCGTTGACCACGGCCTATTCGGTCAAGGAGCAGATGCTGCGCGACTGGGGCTCCTGGGATGGTGATTTCCGTGCGATGACCGCGCGCCTGCGGGCCGAACTGCTGACGCTGGTTGGCGAGGGAGCAGAAGACTTCGACTGCGTGCCGGTTCAGGGCAGTGGCACGTTTGTGGTTGAAGCCATGCTGGGCTCGCTGCTGCCGCGCGACAGCAAGACACTGGTGCTGATCAACGGTGCGTATGGCCAGCGTATCGCGAAAACCATGGATTATATCGGCCGCGCCCATGTCGACATTGACAAGGGCGATTACCTGCCGCCGCGCGGCCAGGAAGTGGCGGCTGCACTTGCCGCTGATCGCGACATCACCCACGTGGTGGTGGTACATTGCGAGACATCGTCGGGTATCCTGAATCCGATCAAGGAGGTTTCCGAGGCAACCTACGCAGCAGGCTGCAAGCTGCTGATCGATTCGATGAGCGCCTTCGGGGCCATTGACGTGGCCGCCAGTCATGTTCGCTACGAGGCGGTCGTGTCGTCCGCCAACAAGTGTATCGAGGGCGTGCCCGGTTTCGGCTTCATCATTGCGCGCAAATCCGAACTGGTTGCGGCTAAGGGCAACGCGCATTCGCTCAGCCTCGATGTACATGACCAGTGGGCCAACATGGAAAAAACCGGCCAGTGGCGGTTCACGCCGCCGACCCATGTCGTAGCGGCCTTCATGGAAGCCTTGCGCCTGCACCGCCAGGAAGGCGGCACAAAAGCGCGTGGTGCGCGCTACACGAAAAACCGCGATGTGCTGGTTGACGGCATGCGCGAGCTGGGTTTTGAAACCCTGCTGCGCGACCGCTGGCTGTCACCGATCATCGTGACCTTTTTCAATCCGGCGGACGACAGGTTCGAGTTCAACCGGTTCTACGACTTGATGAAGGAAAAAGGCTTCATCATCTATCCCGGCAAGCTGACCGTGGTCGACAGTTTCCGTGTCGGCTGCATTGGCCAGATGGACCACCACACCATGCGTGCCGTCGTGGCTGCCGCAAAATCATCGCTGGATGCCATGGGCATCGCCAGCGCCAAACCACCGCAGGCTGCCTTGTCTGAACGTGAAAAACTCGCAGCCTGAAGCAACGAAAGCAATTGAGACAATGAACGACATGACCCCAGTGGACGTCACGGTGAACGGACGCACCTATCCTCAGTCTGACACCTGCGCCATCGCCATCTGCCTGGACGGTTGCGAACCGGCCTACTTGGATGCAGCCATCGCCGACGGACTGATGCCGACGCTGGCGCGTATCCGCAAAGACGGTACCGACAGGCTGGCGCACAGCGTCATTCCAAGCTTCACCAACCCGAATAACATGTCCATTGCCACCGGGCGTCCTCCGGCTGTGCACGGCATTTGCGGCAACTTCCTGTACGACCCGGATACGGGGGAGGAAGTGATGATGAACGACCCTAAATTCCTGCGCGCACCGACGGTGTTCAAGGGCTTTTATGATGCCGGCCAGCGCGTTGCCATCGTGACCGCGAAAGACAAGCTGCGCGCGCTGCTCGGCCATGGCATGGCTTTCGACGAAGGCCGTGCCATCTGTTTTTCATCGGAGCGTTCAGATACCACCACCAGGGCCGAGCACGGCATCGACAATGCGTCTGAGTGGCTGGGCCGCGAAGTGCCGGAGGTTTACTCCGCCGAACTGTCGGAGTTTGTTTTTGCCGCTGGGGTCAAGCTTTTGAAAGAGTTTGCGCCTGACGTCATGTACCTGACCACGACCGATTATGTGCAGCACAAATATGCGCCCGAAGATGCCGAAGCCAAGGCGTTCTATGAGATGTTCGACAAGTACCTGACCGAGCTGGACGCCATGGGCGCCGGCATTGTCGTTACTGCCGATCACGGCATGAAACCAAAGCACCTGGCAGACGGCTCGCCGGCGGTGGTCTACGTGCAGGACCTGATGGACGACTGGCTCGGCAAGAACGCTGCCCGGGTCATCCTGCCAATCACCGATCCCTACGTGGTGCATCATGGGGCACTAGGATCGTTCGCCACTGCCTACCTGCCTGCCGGTGCGGACGTCGAGCAGGTTCTCGGCAAGCTGCGCGCTGTTGACGGCATTATCCTGGCAGTCGACAAGGCTGATGCCTGCAAGCGGTTTGAGCTGCCGGAGGACCGTATCGGCGACATCGTGGTGATCTCCGGTGAAAACATGACCGTCGGCACCAGCGCACACCGCCATGACCTGGCCGCACTGAAGGAGCCGCTGCGCTCGCACGGCGGATTGACCGAGCAGGAGGTGCCGTTCATCGTCAACCGGGTGATGGAAGACCTGCCGGGCGCGCCGGACCTGCGGAACTTTGATGCCTTCTTCTATGCGGTGCGGGCAGCTGCGCTACAGACAACCATCTAAAGGGTCGACGAAAATGAGTGGAACGGAACGCACTATCCGCCGCGAGGCAATGCGCATTGGCGGCGAGAAGGTGACGACAAAGGACGTGGTGGAGGTCCTGTACCCCTTTACCGACGACGTGATCGGCACGGTGCCGGCCGGTACAGCCGCCCATGCCGCCCAGGCCTTCGAAATTGCCGCCGCATACAAACCGAAACTGACCCGGTATGAGCGCCAGCAGATCCTGTTTCGCGCTGCAGAACTGATCCGAGAGCGGCGCGAGGAGATCGCCCACTGGCTGACGCTGGAACTGGGCATCTGCAAGCAGCACTCATTGTACGAGACCGGCCGATCCTATGATGTGTTCACGCTGGCCGGGCAACTGGCCATACTCGATGACGGACAAATCTTTTCCTGCGACCTGACCCCGCAGGGCAAGGACCGCAAGATTTTCACCAAGCGTGAACCGGTCAACGCGATTTCGGCGATCACCCCGTTCAACCATCCGCTCAACATGGTGGCGCACAAGATCGCGCCATCGATTGCCACCAACAACTGCATGGTATGCAAACCCACCGAGCTGACGCCGATGACCGCCATTACGCTGGCCGACATCCTGTACGAAGCCGGCCTGCCGCCGGAAATGTTCCAGATCGTCACCGGCATGCCGGCCGACATTGGCGATGAAATGATCACCAATGACAATATCGACATCATCACCTTTACCGGCGGCGTGCCGGTCGGCAAGATGATCGCGTCCAAGGCAGGATACAAGCGTACCGCGCTGGAACTTGGCGGCAATGACCCGCTGATCATCCTGAACGATCTTGAGACGTCTGACCTTGAAAAGGCGGCGGCGCTGGCCTGCGCCGGGGCCACCGGCAATTCCGGCCAGCGTTGTACCGCGATTAAGCGCATTTTGGTGCAGGAGTCCGTGGCCGACAAGATCGTGCCGATGATCCTGGAACGGGCGAAAGCCATCCGTTTCGGCGATCCTCAGGACCCGGATACGCAACTGGGTTGTGTCATTCACTCACAGGCGGCTGAAGTTTTCGAGAACCGGGTCTATGATGCGGAGAAACAGGGCGCCAAAATTCTTTATCACCCGGAGCGCAAAGGCGCGCTGCTGCCGCCGATCGTGGTGGATCACGTGCCGCATGGCAGCGAACTGGTGATGGAGGAAACCTTTGGTCCCATCGTGCCGATCGTGCGGGTGCCGGACAATGACGAAGAGGTCATGAAGATTTCCAACTCGACCGCCTTCGGCCTGTCGGCAGGGGTGTGCACCAACAATCTTGTCCGCGCCACCAGCTATATCGAGGGCCTGGACGTGGGCACCGTCAACATCTGGGAGCAGCCGGGATACCGTATCGAGATGTCACCTTTCGGCGGCATCAAGGATTCAGGCAATGGCGTCAAGGAGGGCGTGCTGGAGGCAATGAAGTTCTTCACCAACGTGAAGACATACTCACTGCCGTGGCCGCGCTAGGTCGTCCCATTGGGCAGCAACCGCAAGATCCAGCACACGGAAGGCGAGTCGAACACATCTGCTGCCCGCGCGAACTGGGCTACGGCCAATACCGGTGAGCGTTCACGGCCGTTGCTGGACCGTGATGCCGATGCATTCATGCACCAGAGCCTGTCGAGCCCGTGCGTGAATACCATTGCCAAGGCAGACGGCATCTGGATCGAAGACCTGGATGGCCGCCGCTACATGGATTTCCACGGCAACAGCGTGCATCACATCGGCTATGGCCATCCGCGCCTGGTCGCGGCCATCAAGGAGCAACTGGACGCGTTGAGCTTTTCACCTCGACGGTTCACCAATGAGGTTTCCGTGGAACTGGCAGAACGGCTGGGCAGCCTGGCACCGGCGGACCTGAAAAGGGTATTGTTCACCACCGGCGGGTCCGATGCGGTGGAGGTCGCCCTGAAGATCGCCCGCGCGGCAACCGGGCGCTTCAAGACTCTGTCGTTCTGGGATGCATTTCACGGGGCCGGGTTCGGCGCTTCATCTGTGGGTGGAGAGGCGACGTTCCGCTCGCACATTGCCGGTCCACTGACACCGGGTGCAGAGCACGTTGCGCCGTTTGCCTGTTACCGCTGTCCGTATGGTCATCCCGGGCCTGAAAATTGCGGCCTGGCGTGTGCCTCTATGGTCGACTATGTGCTGGAGCGTGAAGGCGACGTTGCCGCGGTAATTGCCGAGCCTATGCGGGCAACACCGCAGATCCCGCCGCCGGGATACTGGCAGAAGGTGCGTGATGCCTGCAATCGGCACGGCACCTTGCTGATCTTCGATGAAATTCCCACCGGCCTCGGCAAGACAGGCAGGTTTTTTTCTTTCGACCACGATGACGTGGTGCCGGACATCTGTGTCGTCGGCAAGTCGTTGGGCGGCGGCATCCTGCCGATCGCGGCAGCCATTGCGCGCGATGACCTGAATGTCTGCGGCGAGTTTGCTATCGGTCACTACACCCATGAGAAAAACCCGGTGACCGCCCGTGCCGCCCTGACCACCCTGGACATCATCGAGGATGAAGGGCTGGTCGAGCGCTCGGCGCAACTGGGCGCGTATGCCATGAACCGGTTGCGGGAGTTTGCGTCCGGCTGTTCCGTCGCCGGTGATGTCAGGGGCAGGGGACTGATGTTCGGGGTCGAGATCGTCTCGGACAAGGAGACCAGGTTTGCAGCACCTGAGCTTGCGGAACAAATCTACTACAAGTGCCTGGACCAGGGCCTGAGCTTCAAGATTTCGCAAGGCTGCGTCCTGACACTGTCTCCGCCGTTGACCATTGCGCGCGAAGACCTGGACGCGGCGTTGACAATCGTGGAGACGGCCATTAGCGAAACCGTCTCGTGACACTCGCCAATCCGACCTCCGGACACACCTGAATGGGCGCGCCGACGCAATTCGCAATAGCACTGATCCTGTGCGCAGCCGTGCTGCATGCAGTGTGGAACGCCGTGGTCAAGGGGTCGACCGACCGGATGATCACTCTCGGGCTCGTCAACCTCGGCCACGGCCTGGTCGGTGTGGTCATGGTGGTCTTGTATCTGCCACCGGCGCGTGAAGCCTGGCCGTTCATCGCCGTATCAACCTTTATCCACTACTTCTACTACGGCTTTCTGCTGGTGGCCTACCGGTTTGGCGATCTCAGTCAGGTCTATCCCATTGCGCGGGGAGTGGCACCTGTGCTGGTGGCGCTGGGCGCGCAGTTATTTGCAGGCGAGGTGCTGCCGCCGGTGGCTTGGGCCGGTATCCTGATAATCTCGCTGGCGATTGGCGCCCAGACCTTTGGCCGGCCCGGTGCACGGATCAATGCCAGTGCGCTCGCAGCGGCGATCTTGACCGGCATCACCATTGCCTCTTACTCCGTGACCGACGGCCTGGGCGTGCGGGCATCTGGCAGTCCGCTTGGCTACATCGGCTGGCTGTTCGCACTGGAAGCCGTATCGACCGCCGTCCTGCTCGGCGCGCGGTGGAACAAGTTGCGCGACTATCCGCTGAAAAGCTATGTGATCGGCATTGGCGGCGGCCTGATCTCGGCGCTTGCCTACGGGCTGGCCATCTATGCCAAGAGCCTGACCTCGCTTGGCGCTGTATCGGCCATTCGCGAATCAAGCGTCATCATCGCGGCGCTGATCGGCGTGGTGTGGTTCGGCGAGCGGCCCTGGAAACTCAGGATGGTATCAGTTGTCTTCGTGGTGATCGGCATCGTGCTACTGGCCACCGCCTGACCCAAACTGACGTCACCTTGTACCAGGCATAAACGAAAAACCCCGGGCTGGTAGCCCGGGGAGGAGTTGCAGGGAAAACTGGGAGAGAGAATCGATACTCAGAACATGCTGGCCGGATTGATGCCGATATCTTTCATTGTACGCGCGTCTATGTGGCTGCTGGCCAGCAGGTTGCTGTTCCGGTTGCCGCGCAAAAACCGCTGCGTCGACTTCAAGATGGCCGCTGTAAAGCTGGTATGGTGTTGCTTGATCATGATTTGCGTTCCTTCAAGACGAGACGTTCTTGTTGTTTTGTTAACCTCAACATTGCACAGCCCCGGGCCTTCGAATGTGAGATTCATCACACAACGTGCATTTTCGAGTTATCCACAATCGGGGCTTGCGAACCGGCGGTATGGCCCAATTTCTGCAAATCTGTGGCAAATGTGACGCGAATGTGTTCGTAACTTGGCGGAATGTGTTGACGCAATCCGACTGTTGAACTCTGCTTGACCCTACGAAAACATCCCGGGGCGGAGCTGGACAAGTTAGACAGTGGAGGGCGAATTGGCGGTATCAGCGTTACATGTGTCTGTTGGTGAACAAGAGTGGCAACCGGAAGCAGCAGGGATTACAGGCTCCCTGGCAGTGGTTCTGGCAAAGGAATTTCCAGAATCATTTCGCTGGGCGCAGGAGGTTACTGCAAGTGCCCGAAAGTGCATCCGGCTGGAATATTCCGCACCTCATTGCGTGGAAGCGCAGGTCGAGCAGTTGTTTGCAGACCTGCAGGGTCTCAAGAAGCGTCTCCTCAGCGAGAACTTCTATTTCAGGGTCATGGAACTGGGGCTGGAAAGCACCCCGGAAGTGCTCGACCTGGCAAAAATCTCGGCGGATTGGCGGATTGTGCTGCTGTTTTCGTTCCTGGATGAGGAACTGCCACAGTTCGAACAGGAATACGACTATGCCATGAACCTTCTGGCGGCCAATTCCAAGGCCATCGCAGAAGGTACCGGCAAGTTGCGTCCCTCATTCGAAACGGCGGTTGCTGCCATGGCCGCCTGACCGGTCCCCGGTCGCGGTATTTCCTGGGCGGACGGCGTAATTGATGCAGCGGCAATATTCGTACTCTAAGTAAGGAGCCGTCCAGCCAAGGCTGCCAGTATACCTGCCAGGTGCCGGATTGCCGGCGCCGGCAAGACAGGCAGGAAATCCGCTCATGCACATACACACCGTGTTCTTCTGGTTATGGAAGACCACCTCGCCAGAACATCTACGGCAGTTCGAAAATGGCCTCGACCTGCTGACCCGGGACCCCAACGTGCTGGAGCGCCAAATTGGAAAACCGGCGGCAACCAACCGGGCGGTGATCGACAGCAGTTATGATTATGGAGTGGTTCTGAAGTTTTCAGACCTGGCCAGTCATGATGCCTACCAGGCCGGTGAGCCGCACCGGGTGTTCCTGGAAACCTGCGCCAGCCTTTGGAGCAAGGTTCAGGTATTTGACATCGAAAACAGCTCATGAGCGGCCTGAATCGCGATTCTTGATGGTGTTCTGGCCGTTTTCCACTCTTGTTCGCCGGGCCAAAAAAGAGACTTAGGGTTATAAGTGGGCACCGATTGGGCTTGTTACGGACGATGTGCCGTTTACCCTTGGTGCAATCGCGCGACAAACGACGCGGTTTTTCTGATGCATGACGCACATGCCTTAATGGGAGGAAGACTATTATGCGCAAATGGCTAATTTCAACTGTCGCCGCGGCCGCGGTATTCGCAGCCGGGTCGGCTCAGGCCGCCGACAAGCTGAAGATCGGTTTCATGGCGACACTTGAAGGAACTTACACTGTGCTCGGCGAAGACGGCCAGCGTGGCTTTGAAGTCGCGATGAAAGAAGCCAAGGGTATGGCGGGCGGCCGTGAAATCGAGGTTATCGTCGGGGCCACTGACGCCAGCCCGGACAGCGCCCTGCGCGCGGCCCGCAAGTTGGTCGAGCAGGACAAGGTCGATATCATCATCGGTCCGCTTTCCGGTTCTGAAGGCATTGCCATCCGCGACTATTCCAAGACCCAGCCGCAGGTGACCTTCATCAACGGCATTTCCGGTGCCCAGGAAACGACCTACGTCACACCGTCTGAAAACTTCTTCCGGTTCAACATGGACGGGGCACAATGGTCCGCCGGTCTTGGCGAGTACGTGTTCAAAGAAAAGGGCTACAAGACCGTTGCGACCATCGGTGAGGACTACTCCTTCATTTATACGCAGGTCTTCGGCTTCGCGCTGGAATTCTGCGGCGCCGGCGGTCAGATCACCGAACGCTTCTGGGTGCCGCTCGGCACCAAGGATTTTGCCTCGATCATTGCCTCGCTCCCAGATGACGTGGACGCGATCTATCTCGGACTGGGCGGTGGTGACGCTGTCAACTTCCTCAACCAGTACCAGCAGGCAGGTGGTGATGCCAAGCTCATCGGCGGCACCATCATGATTGACGGTACCGTGCTGTCCTCAAAGGGCAAGGCCAAGGAAGCTCTGATCGGCACGCCGGGATCTGGTCCGCAGGCGGATACCTGGGACAATGAGAAATGGCAGACTTTCGTGAAAGCCTACCAGGATGCCTTCCCGCCGGAAAAACGTTTCCCAAGCCCGGCACTCATGGCTACCGGTTACTACAATGCGTTCAATGCCATGAAGATCTGCATGGACAAGGTGAACGGCGAACTTGGCGACGGTCACAAAGGCCTGCGGCAATGCCTTGCAGGCCTGGAGCTTGATGCACCAAACGGCAAGATCACGCTGGACAACAATCGCCAGGCCATCGGCACCAACTTCGTTACTGAAGTGGTGGAAGAAAATGGTAATCTGGTCAACAAGCTGGTGAAGATCGTGCCGAACGTGAACCAGACGCTGGGCATTGATCCGGAAGTGTTCAAATCAGTCGGCCTGCCGTCTCGCGATGTGCCGGAATGCAAGAAGTACTGAGTACCGCTTTTTGACATGACCTGAAATAGCCAGGGCGTCTTCAATAAATTGGAGGCGCCCTGTTTTTTTGGAACAGAGTGGTGAGTGATATGGCCGAGGCAAAACCAAACCTGATTGGTGGTCAATGGCAGGCCGGCGAGCATGAGTATGCCAACATCAACCCGTCTGATGTTGATGACATAGTCGGGCACTACGCAACAGCGACCACTGGTGATGTCGAAGCTGCGGTTGCCGCGGCCGAAGCGGCAGCCCACGACTGGGCCAGAAGCGGCATCCAGGTGCGGCACGACATTTTGCGCACGGCCAGCGATGAGATCATGGCCAGGCGCGAGGACATCGGCAGGCTGTTGTCGCGCGAAGAGGGCAAGACCCTCGCTGAAGGCATCGGCGAGACGGTGCGCGCGGCACAGATCTTCAATTTCTTCGCCGGTGAGACGTTGCGACTGGCAGGCGAGAAACTGCCTTCGGTCCGGGCCGGCATTGATGTGGAGATCACCCGCGAACCGATCGGGGTTGTCGGCATCATTACGCCCTGGAATTTCCCGGTCGCCATCCCGGCCTGGAAGATTGCGCCGGCCATCTGTTACGGCAACCCTGTGGTGTTCAAGCCGGCTGAATTGGTGCCGGGATGCGCCTGGGCGATCACGGATGTCCTGCACCGGGCCGGCATGCCTGCGGGCACCATCAACCTTGTCAATGGTCCGGGCTCGGTGGTGGGCCAGGCCTTGCTCGATGATGCTCGTGTCAAGGCAATCAGCTTTACCGGTTCGCAAGCAACCGGTGAGCGGGTGGCGCAGGCAAGCGTGCGTCACATGCGGAAATTCCAGCTTGAAATGGGCGGCAAGAATCCGCTGGTGGTGCTGGACGACGCCGATCTTGAGGTGGCGGTTGAGTGCGCCATTCAGGGAGCATTCTATTCCACTGGGCAAAGGTGCACTGCGTCGTCGCGCCTGGTGGTTACCGAAGGCATCCACAGCCGCTTCGTCGAGGCGTGCGCGTCACGGATCAGGGACCTGAATGTTGGTGATGCGCTGGACAGCCGCACCCAGATCGGTCCGGTGGTTGATGAAGTGCAATTGCAGCAGGATCTTGACTATATCGACATCGGACGCAGGGAAGGGGCGACATTGCGGGTTGGTGGCGAGCGCCTGGTGCGCGACAAGACCGGCTTCTACATGCAGCCGGCCCTGTTTACCGATACGCGCAACGACATGCGTATTAACACCGAGGAAGTGTTTGGTCCGGTAGCGTCCGCAATCAGGGTGCGTGACTATGAAGAGGCCCTGCAGGTTGCCAATGACACCGCCTTCGGCCTGTCATCGGGTATCTGCACCCAGAGCCTGAAACACGCGACCCACTTCAAGCGCAATGCCGAGGCGGGCATGGTTATGGTCAATCTGCCGACCGCAGGCGTGGACTACCATGTGCCGTTCGGCGGAGCCAAGGGATCCAGTTACGGCCCGCGCGAGCAGGGCAGGTATGCTGCGGAATTCCACACCACGGTGAAGACGGCTTATACATCTGTGTGAGGTTTTGCCCGCCCCTTGCGTACCCGTGGACATCCCGTAGGCTGAGATTCCACTTGCTGAATTGCTCCTGCTTGGTCATGATTTACGAAAAATAGCTGCAAAATCATGCAGAATAGAGAACCGCGCACTGTTGGCGGGAGGAAGCAATGAGTAGAGCCTTGGCCGTGTATCACGGTGTATTTGGCCGTGTCACCCTGTATCAGCTTGACCGGGAGCTTGCGACCCACGCCCATCGCGAGGGTCATCTGGTGTTCTATGTCAGCGGCAAGTACGGCGGTATGGCTGTCGAGGGAGTGCGGCACGAACTTGATCGTGCATCAGCTGCTGCGGTCAGCCCCTGGCAACCGCACAGCTTCCATCCCGGCGATCTGGAAAACGGTTCGCTGTTCCTGGTCATGTATATCCGGCCGGAATGGTTCCTGGAAATGTCGAAACAAGCCCACTTCGGACTGAACTTCGGCTCATCGCTGATCGAGATGTCGCCACCGGTACGGCAGCTTGTGCACCAGACATCGCGTCTGCTGCTCGACGATGGTTGCGGGGAGCTGATCAAGGCCTGCGTGTTTGAACTAACCCAAGAATCCTACAATCAAAGCTGGGCATCCAGTTCGTGCGCCGCCAGGAGCGAAACGCCGGTCGCCATATTGCGCGATTTCCGGATCCGCAATTCCATAAAACTGATGAAGTCCCGATTGGGAGAGGGGGAGAGCATCCTGCTGGATACTATTGCGCGCGGCGCGGGTATCTCGCGACCGCACTTCTTCAAGCTGTTCAAGGAGAATGTCGGGATCACGCCCAACATCTACCTGAATACGCTGCGCATGGAGACGGCCATCGAGCGGCTGACCCAGTCCAGCGATCCGGTCACCTCAATTGGGCTCGATCTCGGTTTCTCGTCACAGGCGAGCTTTACCCGGTTTTTTGCCTCCAATGTCGGGATTCCGCCGTCTGACTATCGCAGAGTGGCACAATTGTCGTCGTGAACGCGGCGATTTGCGATTAATTACAAGACCATAAGACTGTCAGGTATGCATTCCTGCGCACCTGCACCTATTATTGTGCGGAATCCGGAAGTGCAATGTACACTTCCCGGCGGAGGAAGACGTTTTGACCATGGCAGGGCGACACGAGTTCAGATACGATTTCAGGGCATCTGAATACTGCAGCGGGGGA
Organism: Anderseniella sp.; assembly: GCA_051010195.1. GTDB lineage: Bacteria > Pseudomonadota > Alphaproteobacteria > Rhizobiales > Aestuariivirgaceae > Anderseniella. The sequence continues at coordinate 14,410 of JBPCVV010000297.1, forward strand.
GGCACGGCATGAAGCAGTTCATGTCGCGCAATCCGTACTGGTCGCTGATCATCGTGCTGGCCATCTGTTTTCTGATCTGGGCGATTTTCGCACCTTGGCCACCGGGATTTGTCGCCACGTTCGGGCGCAAGAAAATTTTCCTGAATGCCCTGTTCAACGGCATCACGCTGGGCGCTTTGTATTTTCTTGTTGCCAGCGGTTTCACGCTGATCTTCGGCCTGATGAAAAACGTCAACCTGGCCCATGGCTCACTATACCTGCTGGGCGGTTACATCGGTTATGATGTGGCCAACACGACCGGATGGTGGCTGCTCAGCTTTGTCGTTGTGTTTGTGGTTGTCGGCGCCATGGGCGTGTTGCTGCAGGTGCTGGTGTTTCAGCGAATGGAAGGCGAGGACCTGCGCCAGACACTTGTGACGATTGGCATTTCCATCGTGGTGGCAGACCTGATGCTGTGGTACTGGGGCGGCGACTTCTACCAGATACTGACACCGGACTGGCTGTCGGGGCCCATTCAACTGCCCATTGTAACAGCAGTGAAAAGCAGTGGCGACGCGGTTTTCCTGAAATATCCATTCGTCCGGATCGTCATTCTGGTGGCCTCCATCATTATCGGAATTGCCATGTGGCTGTCACTCAACAAGACCCGCATCGGCATGCTGATACGGGCCGGTGTTGATGATCGTGACATGCTGTCGGCTACCGGCGTGCGCATCCAGCGGGTGTTTGTGCTGGTGTTTGCCTTCGGTGCCGGCCTTGCGGGGCTGGCCGGCGTGGTCGGCGGCACGTTCCAGTCCCTGGCCCCGGGCGAAGACACCCGCTTCCTGCTTGCTTCCCTGGTGGTGGTGATTGTCGGCGGTATGGGATCCATCCCGGGTGCTGCACTCGGTGCGTTGTTGATCGGCCTGGCTGAACAGTTCGGATCAGTCTACATGCCGACTTACGCAGTTGTGCTGACCTTCCTGATCATGGTCGTGGTGCTGGCGTTCAGGCCTCAGGGCCTGCTTGGCGAGAGGCGGTAAAAGCCGATGGCCGTAACCGAAAACGCAGGCACTGGGCCAATCGACGGCAAACCGCAATCTATCTGGTCGGGCTGGTCGCTGGGCTCGATTCCCATGCCGTACTGGTTTGTCGGGTTTATCATGCTGCTGATGCCGGCCCTGGTCGGGCCGTTCTTCCTGTTCCAGGTTTTCGGCTGGGCACTTATCCTGGGTATGATCGCCTTGAGCTTGATGTTTCTCGGCGGCTATGGCGGCATGGTGTCTCTGGTGCAAATGTCGGTGGCCGCGTGCGCGGCCTACATGCTGGCGATTTTCGGGGACAGTGCCATCACCCAGATTTCCCTGGGCTGGCCGTGGTGGGTGGCGATCCCGATTGCCCTGGTCATCGCAACCGCCTTCGGTACACTGACGGGCGCGTTGGCGGTGCGCACCGAGGGCATCTACACCATCATGATCACTCTGGCGATTGCGTCGGCGTTTTTCTATTTCACCCGCCAGAACTATGTGCTGTTCAACGGCTTTTCCGGTTTCAACGGCGTCAAGCCACCGGAACTGTTCGGCGTCGACTGGCGACAACCGATACCGTTTTACTATCTGACACTGTTCTGGGCGGCGGCGGCCTATCTGTCGGTGTTGTATGTATCGCGTGCGCCGTTCGGCCTGGCGCTGCAGGGGGTGCGTGACAATGCCCGGCGCATGGAAGCGCTTGGCTACAACGTCACCGCACACCGGATCGCGGCCTATGTCTTTGCCAGTTTCATCGCCGCGGTCGCCGGCATTCTGCTGGTCTGGCTGAACGGCCAGGTATCGCCGGGAACAGCCGGCATCGGGCCTGCCATCGACATACTGATCATCGCCGTTGTCGGTGGCATGGCGCGGCCCGTCGGCCCGTTTATCGGGGCCATCATCTACGTGCTGCTAAGAACATTCGCCCTTGATTTCATGGTGTCGATCGGCCTGTCGGGCGAGCGTTTCCAGTTGCTGGTCGGCCTGGTTTTCCTGGTCATCGTTTTCTGGTCGCCTGACGGCATTCTCGGACTCTGGGAACGCTGGCGCAAGCGGATGAATTCAACTGACCGATTGACCGGCGAGCCCGTGGATAAAGACGGAGGCAGAGAGGCATGAATGCCATGGCAGACACCTCCACCATGGCCGGCCGGCTGTCCGCGGCAGGCACTGCCAATGCCTTGGAGCTGCGCGGCGTCAGCAAGTTTTTTGGTGCCCTTGCGGCCATGCAGGACGTCACCCTGACGGTCAAACCGGGTGAGCGCCGGGCCGTGCTCGGGTCAAACGGTGCCGGCAAGACGACCCTGTTCAACTGCATAACAGGCGACTTCCTGCCGACCTCGGGTGTCGTGCGCATGTTCGGCGAAGACGTTACGAAGTTTCCGCCGCACGACCGCATCCGCAGGGGCCTGCGCCGCACCTATCAGATTTCGCTGCTGTTTGGCGGTTTGACGGTCATCGACAATGTCTACCTGGCCTGCCGTGGCGTGTCGCGCAACCGTTTCTCGATGGTCCGTCCGGGCCGATCCGATGCGCTCATGCAGTCGGCGGCCGATCTGATCGAGGCGGTACACCTCACGGATGTGCGCGAAACACTTGTGGCGGAGCTTTCCTACGGACAGCAGCGCCAGCTCGAGATTGCCCTGGCGCTCGCCGGTGCGCCGCGCTTCATCCTGTTTGACGAGCCGGCGGCCGGCCTCTCGCCGACCGAGCGCCGTGACCTGATCGAGATCCTGAATAACCTGCCGGGCCACATGGGCTATATCATTATCGAGCACGATATGGACGTGGCCCTGCGGGTATCTGAAAGTGTCTCGATGATGCACAATGGCCGCATCTTCAAGGAGGGCAAGCCGGAAGAGATCGAAGCCGATCCCGAAGTGCAGGAACTGTACCTGGGAGGAGGGTTCACCCATGGCTGAACGGTCATCTTCCTCCATACTCGAGGTCAAGGACCTCAATGTCTACTATGGTGCATCACATGCGCTGCAGGGCGTGGATCTCAGCCTGGACCATGGCGTGCTGTCGGTGGTCGGCAGGAACGGCATGGGCAAGACCACGCTGTGCCAGGCGATTCTGGGGCTGGTGCCGGCGAGTTCCGGCTCGATCACCTTCAATGGCCAGAATATTACCAACCGGCAACCATCCGAGATTGCCCGGCTGGGCATTGGCTATGTGCCGCAGGGCCGGCGGCTATGGCGTTCGCTGACCGTGGACGAGCACCTGCGGATGACGGTGGCAGGTCATGACGGCGCCTGGTCCATCGAGCGCATCTATTCAACGTTCCCCCGGCTGGCCGAACGCAAGAACAATGGCGGCAGCCAGCTGTCGGGCGGCGAGCAGCAGATGCTGGCAATCAGCCGGGCGTTGTTGCTGAACCCGCGCCTGCTGGTCATGGATGAACCCACCGAAGGCCTCGCGCCGGTAATCGTGTCCCAGGTAGCCGACATGCTCATGCACCTTGGCGAGGAAGGCGATATCGATGTCCTGGTGATTGAACAGAACATCGGTGTGGCAACGGCGATTTCGGAGAATGTGGCCATCATGGTCAATGGCCGGGTCAACCGGCTGATGTCAGCCAACGCCCTGGCAGCAGACCGCGAATTGCAGCAGAACCTTCTCGGTGTCGGGCGCCATGGCGATGGTGAAGACGAACTTGCGGAGCAGGGGGCAAGCGGAGACGCTCCGGCGGTGAAGGTGCAGGGACCGCGCAAGATCTTTGTATCCAATCCGAAGCTGCCGACGAGATGGTCGCCGATTGTACCGGCCCGGCAGATTGAAATGGCGGCACGCACCGAAACCGTTGCGGCGCCTGCCACCGCCGGCATGGGCCACGTAGAACTCAGGCCATTGTCGGCTGTCGGTGAAAACGTTGTGCTGGTGGCGGGAACGCTGGACACGAAGGGTGTTGAGCTGCGCTATGTCAGGGACCTGCTGAAGGCAGACGGCGTGGCCGTGCGCATGGTTGATTTGTCGACATCCGGCAAGCATTCCGGTGCTGAAATTCCACCGCACCAGATCGCAGCCTATCATCCGCGCGGTGCCGCAGGCGTGTTCACCAATGACCGCGGCACATCGGTTGCCGGCATGACGCTGGCGTTTGAACGCTGGATCAAACGGCAGTCGGGGATCGCCGGTATCATCAGTGCCGGCGGGTCCGGTGGTACGGCAATCGTGTCACCTGCCATGCGCAGCCTGCCGGTGGGCATCCCGAAACTGATGATTTCCACGGTGGCGTCTGGTGATGTGCAGAAGTATGTGGGGCCGGCCGACATCATGATGATGCATTCGGTGGCCGACGTTCAGGGCCTCAACTCCATTACCCGTCAGGTGCTCGGCAACGGGGCGCATGCCATGGCCGGCATGGTCAATGCCCGCAAGGCTCGCAGGCCCGGACCATCTGTTGAGACCGCTGACGAGCTGCCGGCCATCGGGCTGACCATGTTCGGCGTGACCACACCGTGCATTCAGCAGATCACTGCTGACCTTGAAGCGGATTTTGACTGTCTGGTGTTCCATGCCACGGGCGTCGGCGGACAGTCTATGGAAAAGCTGGTCGACTCCGGGCTTCTCACCGGCGTGGTCGATATTACCACAACGGAAATCTGCGACATGATAGCGGGCGGTGTGTTTGCCGCAACCGAAGACCGCTTTGGCGCCATGATCCGTGCCGGCATGCCCTATGTCGGCTCGTGCGGGGCGCTGGACATGGTGAACTTCGGCCCGCCCGACACGGTGCCGGAAAAATACAAGGACAGGCTGTTTTATGAGCACAATCCGCAGGTCACCCTGATGCGCACTACCGTAGAGGAAAACGAGCGCATGGGCCGCTGGATCGGCGAGCGGCTGAACGAAATGGAGGCACCGGTCAGGTTCTTCATTCCCGAAGGCGGCGTGTCGATGCTGGATGCGCCTGGCAACGCCTTCCATGACCCGGCAGCGGACAAGGCGCTGTTCGACGCGCTTGAACGCACAGTGCGGCAAACCTCTTCACGGCAACTGGTTCGGCTGCCGCACAATGTAAACGATCCCGAATTTTCAGCGCAGGTGGTGCAAGCCTTCCGGTCGCTGCATGACGGCGGCAGGCCGTCCCGAAAACAGGCAAGGAGATAACAATGGCCCGGTTTGAAAGAGCTGCAATTGTCGAAAAATTCCGTGGCATGGTTGACCGTGGCGAACCTATTGTCGGGGGTGGCGCGGGTACCGGCCTGTCGGCAAAATGTGAAGAAGCCGGTGGCATCGATCTTATCGTGATTTACAATTCCGGACGCTACCGGATGGCGGGCCGCGGCTCGCTTGCCGGTCTCATGCCCTATGGTGACGCCAACCAGATCGTCATGGAAATGGCGTCGGAAGTGTTGCCGGTGGCCACCAACACACCGGTCCTGGCGGGGGTGAACGGCACCGATCCGTTCCGGCTGATGGATGTGTTTCTTGATGATCTGAAACGGGTCGGTTTTTCCGGCGTGCAGAATTTTCCGACCGTCGGCCTGATTGACGGCACGTTCCGGGCCAATCTGGAAGAAACCGGCATGTCGTTTTCACTAGAAGTCGACATGATCGCCAAGGCTCATGAGAAAGACATGCTGACCACGCCTTATGTGTTCAACGAGGATGATGCCACGGCCATGGCTGAGGCCGGCGCCGACATCATCGTGTGCCATCTCGGCCTGACCACGGGCGGATCCATCGGCGCCGAAACAGCGCTGACGCTGAAGGATTGTCCGGCCATGGTCGATGCCTGGGCGGAGGCTGCCCTGAAGGTCAACAAGGATGTTATCGTGCTGGTGCACGGCGGACCGGTGGCGATGCCGGATGACGCGGAGTTTGTGCTGAAGAATACCAGCAATTGTCACGGGTTTTATGGCGCATCATCCATGGAACGGCTGCCGGCCGAGGGTGCGCTGACGGAGCAGACTAAGACGTTCAAATCGATCAGGATGGCCTGATGGCCAACTGCATTAGAGGACTGCCACTGGGTGGCGTTTTGGGAGGAAGATCATGACCGGACAGCTGATAGGCCAGCTCATATTGTGGCTCATTCTGGCGGTTATCGTCATTGCTATCATTTACTGGGTGATGAACTGGCTGTACCGCCGGTCCACCAAGGAAGTAGCGTTTGTAAGGACCGGTTTCCTGGGCGAAAAAGTCGTGATTGACGGTGGTGCCTTCGTGTGGCCGATCATCCACGACATCACGCCCGTCAACATGAACACGCTGCCCCTGGAGGTCGTGCGCGAGAAAGAACAGGCGCTGATCACCAAAGACCGGATGCGGGTTGATGTGGAAGCCGAGTTCTATGTCCGGGTGCGCCCGTCGCGCCAGTCGGTATCCATAGCAGCTTCCACCTTGGGCCGACGGACACTGGAGCAGGGCCGGTTGCACGAGCTCCTGTCAGGCAAGTTCATTTCGGCGCTGCGTTCTGTGGCGTCGGAAATGTCGATGGAAGAGATGCATGAACAGCGTGGCTCCTATGTGGAGCGCGTGGCCCAGGTCGCCCAGGACGGCCTTGATCTCAACGGCCTCGAGCTTGAATCCGTGGCCATCAAGGATATCGACCAAACCGGGCTGGAATACTTCAATCCGTCCAATCGCTTTGACGCAGACGGTTTGACCCGACTAATCGAGGACATCGAGTCCAAGCGCAAGGTGCGTAACGACATCGAACAGGACTCGATGATCCGGATTCGTTCGCGCAACCTGGAAGCCGAAAAGCAGGCACTGGAAATCGAACGCGAAAGCGAAGAGGCCCGCCTGACCCAGGAACGTGATGTCGAGTTTCGCCGGGCCCAGCAGCGCGCCGAACTGGCGCGCGAGCGGGCCGAACGGGAAACCGATGCCGAACGGGCGCAGATCACCGCGCGCGAGACCATCGAGACCCAGCGTATTGCCCAGGAGAGGCAGATTTCAGAAGCCCGGATAGCGTCTGAACGCGATATCCGGCAACAGGAAATCGAACGCCAGCAGGCGGTGGAAGCCGCCGAAATCGGTGCCCGGGAAAAAACCGAGCGGGCCCGCATCGAGCAGGAGCGCCAGGTTAGTGAAGCCCGTATTGCCAATGAGCAGCAGACAGAAGCCCAGGAGATCGAGCGCCGGAAAGCAATTGAACACGCGCAAATTTCGGCTACTGAAGCAACCGAACGGGCTCGAATTGAGCAGGAGCGCAGCGTAACCGAGGCCCGTATCGCCAAGGAAGAAGACAGTCAGCGGCGCGAAATTGCCCGTGGCCAGGCCGTTGAAGCAGCAACAATTGCCTCGCGTGAGGCAACGGAAAAGCTGCGCATCGCCCAGGAAGCGGAGATCAACAGCGACCGGATCGCGTCTGACAAGAAAGTCCGGGAGATGGAGATTGACCGGCAGAAAGCGCTCGAAGAGGCGGAAATTGCCGCGCAACAGGCAACCGAAGCCGCCCGTATCGCGCGCGAGAAGAAGCTCGCCGCAGAGCGGATTGCATCCGAGCAGGCAACCCGCGCGCTGGAAATCGAACAGCGCCGGACCCTGGAAGAAGCAGACATTGTCGCACGCGAGTCCACCGAAGTATCTCGTATCGGCCAGGAAGAACGCCTGCGGGCCCTGCAGATAGAACGCAACCGCGCCATTGATGAGGCCGAGATTGCAGCGCGTGAAGCGGTGGAAGCAACCCGCATTGCCCAGGAAATGAAGCTGGCGGTTGAACGCATCGAGAGCGAGCAGGCAACCAAGGCCCGCGACATCCGCCGGACGCAGGCCATACAGGAGGCCGAGATTGCCTCTGCCGAGGCAACCGAAGCTGCGCGCATTGCCCAGGAGAAAAAGATCGCCGCCGAACGCATAGCGTTCGAACAGGATCTGCGTGAACGCGAGATCGCCCGCAACCGTGCGGTCGACACGGCACAGATCAGTGCGTCGGAGATCACAGAGACGGCCCGGCTTGCCCAGCAGGCCAAGATCGATGCGGAGCGGATAGCACGCGGTGAAGAAACCACGCTGCGGGAAGTCTCCGCGCAGGAGGCAACAGATGCCGCCCGCATTGCCCAGAAGAAGAAGGTCGATGCAGAACGCATTGTTGCAGAGACCGAAATTCGGGTGCGTGAAATCCAGCGCCAGGAGGCGGTGGACAGCACGCAAGCCGCATCGCGTCGGGTTGTCGACAAGCTGCAGATTGAGAAAGAAGCGGAAACGTCGCGCGACCAGATTTCGCGTGATGAGGAAATCCGCAATCTCGAGATCGAGCGCAACAAGGCGCTCGACCAGGCCCAGATTGCCGCAAATGAGGCGATTGAGGCGGCCCGTGTTGCCCAGGAGAAAACGGTCAAGGCGGAACGTATCGCGGCGGAGCAGGAAATTCGTGACCGCGAGATCGGCCGTGACGAGGCAGTTGAGACCCGCGAAATCTCCAAGCGCGACAAGGTTGAGCGTGAACGCATCAATGTCGAGCTTGGCGTGGACAAGGAGCGTATCGAAGCATCCAAGGCCCGCGATCTTGTCGACATCGAACGCAAGACGGTCATCGAACAGGCGGATCAGCAGCGTGTTGTGTCTGTTGCCGACGCCCAATCGGAGCGCGCCGGCGCGGAAGCCCGTGTCAAACAGGCGGAAATCTCTGCCCAACGTGATGTTGACCGCACCGACATTGAACGCGAACAGGCGCTGGATGCAGCGCGTCTTGAGCGCAAGCGGTCGCTGGAACAGCTCGAGGTTGCGCGCATGCAGGCATTGCGTGAAGCAGAGATCGCATCACGTGAAGATGTCGAACGCTCGCGCATAGCGTCTGAACGCGGGCTTGACGAGGCACGTATCGGCCACGAGACCGAACGGCGCAAGCTGGAAGTCAATCGCGAGCGTGAGGTCGAGTCGGCCGAAATGGAAAAGGCGGTCGACCTGTACAGGAAGTCCCTGGAACAGTCGGCTGCCCAGGCTGAGGCCGATGTTGCACGGGCCCGGGCCGCCGAGGCCGAAGAGCGGGTCCTGACGACCCGCGAGACCGAGGAGGCCAACCGGCGCCGCAGCGTAGATGTGGTGATGGCGGAAAAAGCCGCTGCGGAGGCCCGCATTGCAGCGGAAGCCGACCAGATCCGCGCGGCGGTGGAGGCGGAAGCGCAGAAACTGCTGTACGAGGCAGAAAACGTGCTCTCCGACGAAGCCCGCTTTGGCCTGTTCCGGCGCAAGCTGCTCGACAAGGTCGAAGGCATCGTGGCGGCATCGGTCAAGCCAATGGAGAAAATCCAGGATATTCGCATCATGCAACTTGACGGGTTGAATGCCGGCGGCAGCACCGGTGGTGGCGGTGACGGCGGTAGCAAGGGCACGCCGACCGACGAGGTGATCAATTCGGCACTGCGCTACCGGGTGCAGGCTCCCATGGTCGACAGCCTGTTGTCGGACATCGGCATTGACGGCTCCAACCTGGCGAAGCAGCCCGGACTGATCCGTGAGGCATCCGACATGCAGCGTATTGCCAAGGAGGCGGCGCGCGGGTCCGGCGACGGCAAGTCTGATGATGGCGGTTCGCCGGGAGATGCCGGCAAGTCCGGTGACGATGACCCCAAGGCTAAGAAATAGGCGGCGACGGACATGGCACGAGTATATGTATCCAGCGTCATCGCCGCCCCGGCCGCCAAGGTCTGGGAACGGGTGCGCGATTTCAACGGCCTGCCGCGCTGGCATCCGCGCATTGCCGACAGCCAGATCGAAAACGGCGAGCCGTCCGACAAGGTCGGCTGCATCCGCAATTTCCGGCTGCAGAACGGCGACCAGATCCGCGAGCAATTGCTGGCGCTGAGCGACTACGACACGTTCTGCACCTATTCCATTCTGGAAAGCCCGATGCCGATCGAGAACTACGTGGCAACCCTGAGGCTGACCCCGGTCAGTGATGGTGACCGTTGTTTTGTCGAATGGTCGGCGGAGTTTGACTGCTCGCCGGACGTCGAAGCGGAGGTCAGCAACGGTATTGCAACCAACGTGTTTCAGGGCGGGTTTGACTCCCTGAAGCGCCATTTCGGCGGATAGGATTTCATGGTCAAGGTCCTGAA